>CANFSY010000122.1 GCA_947449875.1 Paracoccaceae bacterium | reverse complement strand
ACTGGAAACGCTCGACCGAAGAGGTCTTGGGCCTGATGTCGATCTTTGCGCGCTATATCGAACGCGAGGCCAACCGTCTGGCCGCCGAATCGGTGCGGATGCGCTTTATCGGCGACCGCACGCGCCTAGACTCGCGCCTGCAACGCCTGATGGAGGGGATCGAGGCGCGCACCGCCCAGTTTTCCCGCCTGAACCTGACCGTAGCCATCAACTACGGTGGTCGAGACGAGCTGACGCGCGCTGTGCGTGCCATTGCCCTTGATGTGGCCCAAGGCCGCTTGGACCCTGCGGCCGTTACCCAAGATCTGATCTCGCATCACCTCGACACCGCCGATCTGCCCGACCCCGATCTGGTGATCCGCACCAGCGGCGAAACGCGCACGTCTAACTTTCTGCCATGGCAAGCGGCCTATGCCGAGTTTGAATTTACCCAAACCCTATGGCCCGATTTCACGCCCGATGAACTGGCGCTGATCTTGCGACGGTTTGGCAACCGTGACCGGCGCTTTGGCGGCGTGGCGCTGGCATGACGGGCAGACCCCCCAAAGCAAAGGCACCACCTGCAGGACGGTGGGGCGATCTTGGGATGCGGGTGGTGTCTGGCTTGGTGCTGGCAGCGTTGGGTGTGCTATCGGTCGCGGCGGGCGGCTGGGTCTTTTTGGCCATGACAGTGCTGATCTTTGCGCTGATGGCGTGGGAACTGGCAGCGCTGAGCGATCAGCCCGCCCGCCCTGTGGTAAGGGTGGCCATTGCGGCTTTGGCGGGTGTTGGCTTGGCCTTGGCCCAAGCCTCGGGCAGTGGCCTTTTGGCGCTGGTCTTGGCCCCGCTTGCCCTTGCGCTGACCCCGCGCCGCGACGGGCTGCTGCTTGCGGCCTATGCTTTGGCCATGCTGTTGGCCGCCCATGTCTTTGTGGCCCTAGATCATCGCGGGGCGGTGATTGTGGTGTGGTTGGTCTGTATCGTTGTGGCGTCAGATGTCTTTGGCTATTTTGCCGGGCGCTTGCTGGGCGGGCCCAAGGTTTGGCCGGCGATCAGCCCGAAAAAGACGTGGTCGGGCACGCTGGCGGGGTGGCTTGGCGCGGCTGGGGTGGGCGTGGGCTTTGTGCTGGTCGAAGGGGGGGGCTGGGGCTTGGTGCCAATCTCGTCTGGGGTGGCGATGGCCAGCCAGTTGGGCGACATGGTGGAAAGCCTGATCAAACGGCGCGCCGGGGTGAAAGACGCCTCGCGGCTTATTCCGGGGCACGGCGGGGTGATTGACCGCTTTGATGCCTTGATCGGGGCAATTTTGGCGGTGTGGGTGTTGGAACTGATCATGCCCCTGCCGTTGGGAGGGGGGCTATGACCAATCCGCGCCGCATTTCGATTTTTGGCGTGACCGGATCCATCGGCGAAAGCACGGTTGATCTGCTGCAACGAACCCAAGGCCATCAGGTCGTGGCCCTGTCGGGCGGGCGCAATGTCGCGCGCTTGGCCGAATTGGCGCGCAGCTTGCGGGCCGAGGTGGCCGTGGTGGCCGATGCAGCCTTGTTGCCCGACCTGCGCGCGGCCCTTGCCGGCAGCGGCGTTCAGGCAGCCGCTGGGGCTGAGGCTATTGTAGAGGCGGCGTTGCGTCCGGCCGATTGGGTCATGTCGGCCATCGTCGGGGCTGCGGGCTTGGCCCCGGGGCTTGCGGCGCTGAGTACGGGGGCGACTTTGGCCTTGGCCAATAAAGAAAGCCTGGTGACCGCAGGCCCCTTAATGCTGGCCACCGCCGCCCGCCATGGGGCGCGGATTTTGCCGGTTGATTCAGAACATTCGGCCATCTTTCAAGCCCTTGCGGGCGAGGATATGGCGGCGGTTGACCGCATCATCCTGACCGCATCCGGCGGGGCGCTGCGCGATTGGCCGATGGAAAAGCTGGCCAGTGCCACGCTGCAAGACGCCTCGGCCCATCCCAACTGGGCCATGGGCCAACGCATCACCATCGACAGCGCGTCGATGTTCAACAAAGCGTTAGAGGTGATTGAAGCCAAAGAGTTTTTTGGCCTGACGCCCGAAAAAATCGACGTGATAATTCACCCCGAATCGATCATCCATTCCGCCGTGGGCTTTCACGACGGCGCGGTGATGGCGCATCTGGGGGCACCCGATATGCGCCATGCGATCGGCTATGCGCTCAACTGGCCAAAGCGCCAGCCGTTGCCCGTGGCGCGGCTGGATTTTGCAGCCCTTGGCAAACTGACCTTCCGCGCCCCCGATCTGGTGCGCTACCCCGCGCTGCGCCTTGCCCAAGAGGTGATGCAGGCTGGTGGCATGGCGGGCACGGTCTTTAACGCCGCCAAAGAAGTGGCACTGGATCACTTTATCGCCGGACAGATCGGCTTTTTGCAGATGTCGCAGCTTGTGGAAATGGTCCTCGGGCGGCTTTTGGCCGATCCGCGTGCGGGGCAGGTGGCATCAAGCCTTGACGATGTGCTGGCGATAGACCACCTCGCACGGATTGCCGCGCGAGAACTTGCGGCGGGACTGGCCAAGACGGCCTAACGCAAAGGACGGGCCATGGATTTTGCAAGTTACATCAGCGGGCTTGCCGGTTCGGTCTGGACCTTGGCGAGCTTTTTGGTCGCCATCGTGATCATCGTGACCGTGCACGAATTTGGCCATTACATCGTCGGGCGCTGGTCGGGCATTCAGGCGGATGTCTTTTCGCTGGGGTTTGGCAAGCGGGTGGTCAGCTGGACCGATAAGCGCGGCACCCGCTGGCAGATTGCGGCCTTGCCCTTGGGCGGCTTTGTGCGCTTTCGCGGCGATGCGGATGCGGCCTCACGCGCGGATGCCAGCGCGCTTGCGGGGTTAACGCCTGAGCAAAAGCGCCAGACGATGCAAGGGGCCCCCCTTTGGGCGCGTGCGGCGACTGTGGTGGCGGGGCCTGTGGCGAATTTCCTGCTGGCGCTGGCGCTGTTTGCGGCGGTGATCTTGTGGAAGGGCGTCGCAGTCGATCAGCCCATCATCGGATCGGTCAAAGACCTGCCCTTTGCCAGCGCGCACCTGCAAGCCGGTGACACGATCACCGCGGTGGAGGGGCACCCCACCCCCGATCTGACCGAATTTCTAACCGTGGCCGACACTTTGGCCGATAAGGCCAGCGTGCGCTATCAGGTGACACGGGGCGGCCAAAGTGTCAGCCTTGATGGCCCAAACCCCTTGCCCGCCTATGCCCAAAGCGTGCAAAGCCCCAGTGCCGCGCAGGATGCGGGCATTGAGCCGGGCGATGTGATCCTGAAGGCCGCAGGTCAAGACATTGCCAGCTTCAGCCAATTGCCCAAACTGATCGAGGCCTCGGGCGGTGCCCCCGTCACCCTCACCCTGTGGCGGGCGGGCAAGACGCTTGATGTGACCCTCACCCCGCGCAGCCGCGATCTGCCCACCGCTGACGGCGGGTTTGAAACGCGTTGGCTGATCGGCATCACCGGCGGCATGGTGTTTGATCCCTTGGTGCGCGCACCGTCGCTGACCGAGGCGTTAAGCCTGTCGTGGCAACAGGGCTGGTACATGGCCAAAGTCAACCTGAACGGGCTTGCCTATATGGTCGCGGGTAAGATCAGCAGCTGCAACGTTTCCTCGCCCATCGGCATGGCCAAGGCGGTGGGGGCTGCGGCGCGAAGCGGTTTGGAAAGCTTTTTGCAGATGCTGGCCCTTGTGTCGCTGTCGATCGGATTGCTGAACCTGTTCCCGATTCCGGTGTTAGACGGCGGCCATCTGCTGTTTTACGCTTACGAGGCCTTCACCGGCCACCCGCCCAATGCCCGCGCCTTGCAGGTTTTGATGATGATGGGCGTGGGCCTTTTGGCGGCTTTGATGCTGTTTGCTGTTTTTAACGATGTGGTCGGCTGCGCGTGACGCGGGGGCGTAAAGCGGGGGCGTAAAAGTTATCCACAAAAAACGGGTCAAAGGTGCGCGGCACGTCGGGCGCTTGCAGAGGGTGCTTTTGACAAGCCTGCGACAAAAAGCTAGTCAAGGTTAAGCAGGGGCCGCAATGGGCCCGTGCAGCACTTGGGCGAGGCTGTGGCAAGATGAACATGGGCAAAGATAAAGCGGCACTGATGGCGGTGCGCAAGCTTCGGGGGTTTGGATCGACCGGCAATCTGATCCTTGCCGCAGGGCTTGGTCTGGTGGGCACGGGTGTGATGGTGGCCGCAGTGGTCGCGCAAACTGCCGATACGTCGGGCCTGTCGCTCGGGCTTGAAGAGGCCGCCCCCGCCCAGCCTTTGGCCCCCGTGCCGGCGGGATACACCTTTTCTACCGTCACGGTCGAGGGCAACGACAAGGTCGATGTTGCCACCATTCTGGCCTTCTTGGACCTGCCCAAGGGTCAGGTGGTGACTGATGCCGCGCTGAACGACGCCTATCAGCGCATTGTCGCCTCTGGCTTGTTTGCGCGTGTTGATCTGGAGACAGGGGCCGACGGCCTGCTGATCAAAGTGGTGGAATACCCGATGATCGGCACGATTGATTATCAGGGCAACGCCCTGATCAAAGATGCCGATCTGGAAAAATTCTTGACCGAAAAACAGGGGCAGGTCTATTCCCCCTCTGCGGCCGAGGCCGACGCTGCGATCATCGCAGAAGCTTACCGGCAAAACGGTCGGATGGCAGCGACGGTCACACCGCGCATCATCCGCCGCGCGGGCAACCATGTGGACGTGGTCTTCGAGATTGCCGAAGGTTCGGTGGCCGAAGTCACGCGCGTCAGCTTTGTGGGCAACAAAGACTTCTCTGATTACCGCTTGCGCCAGATTTTGTCGACCAAGCAGGCCGGTATTCTGCACAACCTGATCCAGCGCGATATGTTCCAGGTCGATCGGCTTGAAACCGATAAAAAGATGCTGACCGATTTTTATCAGTCGCGCGGCTATCTCGATTTCCAGATTCTGGACGCCGGGGCCACCTATGCCCGCGACCGCAACGCTTCGTTTTTGACTTTTACCATTTCCGAAGGTCAAAGCTTCAAAGTGGGCAAAGTGTCAACGATCTCGGAAATCGACGGGATTGATCCGGCCGAATATGACAAATTGCGCCACCTGCGCTCGGGCGTTACCTACACGCCCACCCTGATTCAAAACAACGTCGAGGCGATGGAATCCCTCGCCCTGAAAAACGGGCTGAATTTTGTGACCGTCGAACCGCGCGTGACTCGCAACGACCGCGATGGCACGGTGGATGTGACCTTTGCCATCCTTAAAGGTCCGCGTATTTTCGTTGAGCGGATTGATATCGAAGGCAATACCACCACCCTCGATTCGGTGATCCGCCGCCAGTTCCGCGCCGTGGAAGGCGATCCGCTCAACCCGCGGGAAATCGCGCAAGCCGCCGAACGCATTCGTGCGCTTGGTTTCTTCGGCGATGTGCAAGTTGACAAGGTGCCCGGCACCGGTCCCGATCAAGACGTGGTCAAGGTTGCGGTGACCGAAGCGCCCACAGGCTCGCTATCGCTGGGGGCCAGTTACGGCATGTCGACCGGCTTTGGCCTGAACATCGGCTTTGCCGAACGCAACTTCTTGGGTCGCGGGCAGGGTCTGACGGTCAACGTGCAAACGGGGAGCGACAAT
Organism: Paracoccaceae bacterium; assembly: GCA_947449875.1. GTDB lineage: Bacteria > Pseudomonadota > Alphaproteobacteria > Rhodobacterales > Rhodobacteraceae > Stagnihabitans. Next base: position 2,939 of record CANFSY010000122.1, on the reverse strand, counting down.
CTAGACAGCAAGATTGTGTTCAGCGAACCGGCCTTTCTGGGCCGCGATCTGAGCTTTGGCTTTTCCACCGGCTACAACAAGACGACCCAGCAGAATTCGAACTACGACAAGACCGTGATCAGCGTCTCGCCGTCTTTGGGATTTTCGGTCAGTGATTTGGCCCGCATGCGGGTGAACTACGGCCTGTCGAGCCAAGATGTGTCCAACGTCGGCGGGTCGACCACAAGCAGCAACTCCTCGGCCATTTTACGGGCCGAGTCGGGCTCGGCCATCCGCTCGTCGGTCGGCTATACCTATGTCTGGGACGATCGCAATTCGGGCCTGCATCCCAAGGGTGGGGTGATGATTCAGTTCGGCAATGATTTTGCCGGATTGGGCGGCGATGTGAAAGTGGTGCAAACCACGGTGCGCGCCTTGGCCGAAACCAAAGTGATGAACGGAGACATGACCCTGCGCGCCAGTTTTGAGGGGGGGGCTGTCACCAGTTACGGCGATTATGTTACCCGCATCACCGACCGCTACCTGTCTGCTGGCACGCTGCACGGGTTTGAACCCAACGGCATCGGTCCGCGCGACTTGAACGCTAACAATAAAGACGCCTTGGGCGGCAATTACTTTTCGGCAGCGCATCTGGAAGCCTCGTTCCCGCTGGGTCTGCCCGAAGAATACGGCATCAGCGGTGGTGCCTTTGTCGAGGCGGGCTCGATCTGGGGTTTGAACAACACGGCCGGGACGGCCAAAGTTGGCGGCGACCCTGAAGACGGAACCGTTGATGATTCCTTTCATCTGCGCACTGTGGCGGGCTTGACGGTGTATTGGACCACGCCTTTGGGGCCGTTGCGCTTTGACTTTACCCGCGCCGGGGCGAAAGAAGACTATGACAAAGAGCAAACTTTCGACTTCACCATCGCGACCAAGTTCTAAGGGGCGCTTGATGGCGCTGGGTCCAAAACGGCGCGCCTATGTCTGGATGATTGGGGCATGGGCGCGCGCGGTTCTGGTGAGCGCGGTCTTGGCGATCGGTGGCCCTGCGGTTGCGCAAACAGCCGCCCCCGCTTCCCAGATCCTGACGCTGGATCAAGACCGCCTTTACGCCGAATCCCTGTACGGCAAAGCGCTTGAGGCGCGGTTGAGCGCCTCAACCCAAGCCCTTGCCGCCGAAAACCGCAAGATGGAGGCGGACTTGGCCGCCGAAGAAGCGGATTTGACCCAAAAGCGCCCGACGATGGCCGCAAACGCTTTTCAAACCTTGGCCGATGCCTTTGACGCCAAGGTCGAACAGGTGCGCGCCGACCAAGCCGCCAAGATCGAGGCAATGAAGACCCAGCGCGAAGAGGGGCGCAAGGCCTTCTTCCAAGCCGCGCTTCCGGTTTTGGCCAAGCTGATGCAGCAAATGGGGGCCTTTGCTATCTTGAACCGTTCGGCGGTTGTGGTGGTGTTTGATTCGATTGATGTCACGGACCGCGCCATTGCCGCCGTGGACGAGTCGTTGGGCGATGGAAGCACCACAGGCCCGCGCTTGCCCGCCTCGACCGATGGGCTGACCCTTGGCACCAAAGCCCCCACACCTTAGGCCCAAGCCCGCTTGTCCTGCCTGTGCCAAGTTGTTAGTCACGGGGGTTACAAGGCTCCCTGAAGGGATGCGAAGGGGGACGACATGACAGACACAGCCACTCCGGTGCACGAAGCAGATCTTGCGCTGATCAAGCGGATCATTCCGCACCGCTATCCGTTCTTGCTGATCGACAAGGTGCGCGATGTGGTCTTGAACGAAAGCTGTGTCGGCATCAAATGCGTCACCAATTCCGAACCGCATTTTCAGGGCCACTTCCCCGATATGCCCATCATGCCCGGTGTGATGATTATTGAAGCCATGGCGCAAACTTCGGGGGTGCTGGTGGGGCTGTCGATGGATCTGGTCGACAAACAGGCCAAGGTGTTTTTCATGGGCGTCGACAATGTGAAGTTCCGCCGCAAAGTTGTGCCGGGCGATGTGCTGGAACTGCATGTGAAAGCGATCCGCGGGGGCGGTAAGGTCTGGAAGTTCGAAGGCCGCGCCACGGTCGACGGCGATTTGGCCACCGAGGCGACCTTTACCGCCATGTTCGATCTGCCTAAGGCTTAAGATGTCGATTCACCCCTCATCAGTCGTCGATCCGGCGGCCCGTTTGGGCGCGGGGGTGCGCATTGGGCCTTTTTGCGTGATTGGCCCCGATGTCACCTTGGGCGACGGGGTCGAGGTGAAGTCGCACGCCGTGGTGGCGGGGTGGACAGATGTGGGCGCACACAGCGTGATCTTCCCCCATGCCACGGTCGGCGAAGTGCCCCAAGACCTGAAATTTCGCGGCGAGCGCACGCGCCTGATCATCGGTGCACGCTGCAAGATCCGCGAAAGTGTCACGCTGAATACGGGCACCGAGGGGGGCGGCGGGATCACGCAGGTGGGCGACGATTGCCTGCTGATGACGGGGGCCCATGTCGGCCATGATGCGCGCTTGGGCGACCGTGTGATCTTGGCCAATGGGGTTGCCATTGCCGGCCATTGCCAGATTGGCGACGATGTGATCGTGGGCGGGCTGTCGGGCATTCACCAATGGGTGCGCGTGGGGCAGGGGGCGATTATTGGGGCTGTGACCATGGTGACCCATGATGTCATCCCCTACGGCCTTGTCCAAGGCCCGCGTGGTGTGTTGGACGGATTGAACCTTGTGGGCCTGAAGCGGCGCGGGTTGGACCGTGCGGCGATATCGGCCCTGCGGCACGCTTACGAGGTTTTGGCCAAGGGCGAGGGGGCCTTTCAAGACCGTGCCCGCCGCTTGGCCGAAACCGCCGAGACAGAAGAGGTGCGCTTGATGGCGGCCTTTATCCTGTCGGGGTCTGACCGCTCTTTCCTGACGCCGACATGACACGGTTAGCACTTGTGGCAGGGCGGGGGGCTT
>CANFSY010000121.1 GCA_947449875.1 Paracoccaceae bacterium | reverse complement strand
GCCGCAGATGGTTGTAAAAGGTGATCCAGCTTCCGACGCCAGCCCGGGCCTGTGACCCGGTTTCCCAGGCGTGCAGATAGACGCATTCATACTTCAGGGACCGCCAAAGGCGCTCGATGAAGATGTTGTCCAGATACCGGGCTTTGCCGTCCATCGAGATCTTCGTCTTTGCCCGCTTCAGCCGGTCGGTCCAGTCGAAGGACGTAAACTGCGACCCCTGATCCGTGTTCATGATCTCGGGCGCGCCGAACTTGTGGATCGCCTCGTTCAGCGCTTCGAGGCAGAAGTCTGCGTCCAGCGTGAAGGAGATGCGCCATGCCAGCACCTTGCGGGTGAACCAGTCCATGATGGCCACCAGATACAAAAAGCCTTTGCGCATCGGGATGTATGTGATGTCGGCGCACCAGACCTGATTTGGCCGATCGATGCGCAGCCCGCCCAGCAGATAGGGGTATGTCTTGTGGCCCTTCGCGGGTTTGCTTGTGTTGTGCTTTTGGTAGATCGGCATCAATCGCATGAGGCGCATCAGCCGCCGGATGCGCTTTTCGTTCACACCATGGCCTTCGTTCTGCAGGTGCGATGTCATTTGCCGGACACCGTAAAACGGCGTGTCCAGGAACTGCTTGTCGACCTTCAACATCAGGTCGAGGTTCATCGCCGTCTCGCCCTGCGGCGCGTCGTAAAACGACGACCGCGAGATCGACAGCAACCGGCACTGCGCCCCGACCGATAGCTTGGGATGGGTCCGTTCAATCATGCCCCGCCTCACTTCCCGATCCAGGGCTTGAGCTTTCGTGACAAAAAATCGTTGGCGACGGCCAGCTCTCCGATCTTTGCATGCAGATCACGGACCGTTTCCTCGGCAATCTCGGCGGTGGCCGCAGCCTGACCGCCACGCTCGAAGATGCCAGCGGCCCCCTCCAGCAGAGCCTTCTTCCACTGGCGGATCATCGTCGGATGGACCTCATAGGCGGCCGCCAATTCCGACACCGTGCGCTCGCCCTTCAGCGTCTCCAACGCTACCCCGCCTTGAACGTCGCGTCATGGTTCCTGCGTTTCGACATGTCTGTTCTCCTCGTTCTTGGAGACCAGCAGACTTCAGATCGTAGCTTCCGTCACTGTCCGATTTTCGGGGGGCGCTCAGTGCGTCCACCCTTCTATGTCAGCCACAACCATCGCAGTTATCATCAACTTTTGGATTTGAACAATGGCTCTGGAGCGTAAACAATGTTGATGGTAGCAGAAGAGGAGTGGAATGAAAGATACCGAAGGTAACTTCTCTTGCCCGGCCACCGGTCAAAATAATTGCACAAATTGTGGAACACGACAGCGCATGAAGCCACTCGTATCAATAATTATACCCTGCTATAACAAGCTTGCTTACGTCGCAGCTTCCATCGAAAGTGCGCTCGCTCAGGGCGATATCGTAGAAGTCATCGTGATCGACGACGGATCAACTGATGGTAGCGACAAAATTCTAGCTGGCTATGGTGATCGCATCGTTTCAGAGTTTGGGCCGAACCGCGGCGGCAGTGCAGCGCGTAATCGCGGGCTTGAACTGGCGCAGGGTAGCTACATACAATTCCTTGACGCTGACGATATACTGCCTGAAGGTAAAATCGCTGCGCAAGTTGCTATGCTTAAGGATACTGCTAGAACCGAAATGGCCTTTTGTCCTTGGGCTTACTTTTACGACGACGGAAGGATCCAGCCCACAATCCCTCGTCGCTATTGGCATTGCTACGATGCTGGTTTGAACCTTTTAGTGGACATGTGGACCTACGGGGGCTTTTTCCCAAATCATGCTTGGCTCGTACCGATGGGGCTAATCGAAGAAGCAGGCCCTTGGGATGAGACGCTGAGTGGCGACGATGATGGCGAATTTTTCGGACGTTTGCTCGCCCGTGCTGGCCGATTGCATTTTTGCAAGGAGACGAGCGTGTTTTATCGTGATCCGCCGGAACGTTCAGTTAGTCGTGATCTTTCGCTGAAATCGGCGCTTAGCTTTTGGGTCGCTTTCGAGAAAGTTGCAGGAGTGATCCTATCATGTCGGACAGATCGATTGGCAAGAAGGGCTGTTTTGTCGCGGGTGCGAACAACAGCTTATGCTTGGCGCAACAGGCCAGAGATAATCGAAAATGCAGCCGAATATGAAAAAAAATTGGATTTATGGGATCTATCCCCTAGCCTGCCGCTCGGTGCTCGTTGGATACTGGCGATTTTTGGCATCCGCCATGGATTAGCCGTTCGTCGCATCCTTCTGGCTGAGAGAACAGCATCGAAAACGAACTGAAGATCTCAAATTGAGCTACTCGCCAACTAGGTGTTTGATCACACGGTTTAATGGTGAAATTTTTTCTCAGGAATGGAAGCAAGCAACAATGGGACAAGTTCGTCACGGGGGCGCCACGACCACGCTGCCATAGGCAGACGGAATAACAAATCAAACCTCATGGGGAACCCGAATCGGAATGGCCGCAACACGCTCTAGCTGCATGGCTTCGTATGATTTCATTCAAGACCCTGCAATTTTGGTCTTCCTATGAAGCACCGCACGCGCCCGCCTGAACAAGATGACCTGCTCCGCCCGCGGTTGTTCGAAATGATCGATCAGCGCCATGAATTGGTGACGTTGACAGCCCTGATCGACTGGGAGGTTTTCGAGCGGCAATGGTAGGGGGTTTTCCATAACCGACCGGGCGGCCGGCCATACCTCCCATATTGGTGGTGGGGCTGCTTTTTCTGCAGCACGCCTATCGGCTACCATACGCAAAGCGTCCTTACGCTCTCTTGCTGGTTGTTTAGGGCGCGACGGATTGCCTCGGTCGATGTGGCGCTCGCGCAAAGAATTTGGCCCATAGGGCCTTGTTTCCCCCCAAGAAATAGATTGCACCACCAGACCCAAGGATCAAACACCTAGTCTGCGATCACATCTTGGCGTTGTTGGCCCAGACCTGCAATGCCCAGTTCGACCACATCGCCCGCTTTCAAGAACTGCGGCGGCTTCATGCCCAGACCCACGCCGGGCGGGGTTCCGGTGGAAATCACATCGCCCGGATGCAGCGTCATGAACTGCGACAGGTAGCTGACAAGGTGTTTGACACCGTAAACCATGGTCTTGGTCGAGCCGTTCTGCCGTGTCACGCCATTGACCGTTAGCCACATGGCCAGATCTTGCGGATCGGCGACCTCGTCGCGGGTCACCAGATAGGGGCCGATTTGGCCGAAGTTGTCGCAGGATTTGCCCTTGGTCCACTGGCCGGCCCGTTCGGCCTGAAAGGCGCGTTCGGACACGTCATTGGTGATGGCATAGCCTGCGACATAATCCAGCGCGTCCGCCTCGGCCACGTATTTGGCGGGTTTGCCGATGATAACGGCCAGCTCCACCTCCCAGTCGGTTTTCTCGGAGGTGCGGGGAATGATGATCGGGTCGTTGGGGCCGCAGATGGCCGAGGTGGCCTTCATAAAGATAATCGGTTCGACCGGTACCTTTGCGCCCGTTTCGGCGGCGTGGTCCGAATAGTTCAGGCCGATGCAGATGAACTTGCCCGTCCCTGCCACGCAGGGCCCAAGGCGGGTGGTGGCAGGCACGACGGGCAGGGTAGACGCATCCAGCCCCCGCAGCATGGCAAGGCCGGTGTCTGACAAGACCGCCCCGCCGATATCAGGCACAAGGCCGGTAAGGTCGCGGATCGTGCCGTCACTGTGCAGCAGTCCCGGATGTTCGGCCCCTGTCGGGCCGTGGCGCAGAAGTTTCATTGTCGTCCCCCCTTAAATATTGGCCCAACCGCCGTCGATCACATGGGCGACACCGGTGGTATAGCTGGATTCGTCGCTGGCCAGATAGACGACCAGATTGGCAATTTCTTCGGCCTTGGCAATGCGGCCGATGGGTTGGCGGGCGATGAAGGCGGCTTTGGCGGCCTCGTAATCGCCGGTGTCGCGCAGGCGCTGATCGAGCGAGGGGCTTTCCACGGTGCCCGGGCAGATGGCGTTGGCGCGGATTCCTTTGGTGACAAAATCAGCGGCGATGGATTTGGTCAGGCCTATCACGCCCGCCTTGGTGGCCCCATAAACAAAGCGGTTGGGCGCGGCGATGACCGATCCTGCGACCGAAGCCATGTTGATGATCGACCCGCCGCCTTGCGCAATCATGGCCGGCAGGAAGGCTTTGCACATGCGGTACATGGCCGTCATGTTCAGATCCATCGAAAAGGCCCATTGGTCCTCGTCACAGTCAAGGATCGTGCCTGCGGCCACAAAGCCTGCGCAGTTGAACAGAATGTTCACCCCGCCGATTTCGGCTGCGGCCTCTTCGACGGCGGCTTTGTTGCGCACGTTCAACAGGCGGGTTTGCAGGCCAAGGGAGGCCAGATATTCTAGCGATGTGGCGTTGATATCGGCGGCGATGACCTTCGCCCCCTCGCGGTGCATGGCAAGGGCGGATGCGAGGCCAATCCCCTGACCTGCCGCTGTCACCAAAGCTGTCTTGCCTGTCAGTCTGCCCATGTCATCCCCCGTTTCAAATGTTATGCACGGGCGCTTGGCCCGAATTGGCGCGGTAGGGGCGGCTGACATCGGTCAGAGTGGCCTCTAGCGCCTCGACCTGTAGGGCGATGGTGCTGCCACCGGCCAAGATCAGATCCACCACGCCGCCTGTATCGTTGGGCGTAAAGGTGAGCGAGAGCAGCGACAGAACCGAAGCGCTATCGCTGCGGTCGATGTTCTGGCTGCGCACGCCCAAAACCGTGTCAAACAGCAACAGGCTGCGGACCCGTTCAAACGGGCGCCCCGCGGTGCGGGCGGCAGGGCTGTCTTCCCAGCGAAAGCGGTTCAAAAGCAGCGCAAAGCGGTGTTGGCGCTTGGCAAAAGTCATCTCATGGATGGGAAAGACCGCATCCTGCACCAAAGAGGCCAAAACCTGCAAATCGCCCGCCTCTTGGGCGATCAACCGCAACGGCGCATCATCGCCGTCTTGAAAGCGGGCGTCTTGGGTCATGTGCGGATCCGTTCAATCTGTGCCCCGCAAGCGCGCAGTTTTTCTTCCAGCCGTTCGTAGCCGCGATCCAGATGGTAGACACGGCTGACAACCGTTTCCCCTTCGGCAGCCAGCGCCGCCAGAATAAGACTGACCGAGGCGCGCAGATCGGTCGCCATCACCCGCGCGCCTTTCAAGCGCGGCACACCCGTGACTTTGGCCGTGCCGCCATGCACCTCGATCTTGGCGCCCATGCGGGTCAGTTCGGGGGCATGCATGAAGCGATTTTCGAAAATCCGCTCTTCCAGCACCGAAGTGCCCTCTGCCGTGCACAAAAGGGCCATCATCTGCGCTTGCAGATCGGTGGGAAAGCCGGGGAAGGGTTCTGTCACCACATCCACCGCCCGCACGCGGCCGTTTTTGCGCGAGACTTTCAAGCCCCGCTCGGTTTGCGTCACCGACACCCCCGCCGCATCCAGCTTTTCAACAAAGGCCCCGACCAGTTCCAACGTGCCGCCCAGACATTCGACCTCACCGCCGCAAATGGCGGGCACCAGCATATAGGTGCCCAGTTCGATCCGGTCTGTTACCACCGGATGGGTCGCCCCGTTCAAACGGTCAACCCCTTGAATGGTCAGAGTTGATGTCCCCTCTCCCTCTATCTGCGCGCCCATTTTGCGCAGGCAGCGGGCCAGATCGACAATTTCCGGCTCGCGGGCGGCGTTTTTCAGCACCGTGGTGCCCTTGGCCAAAGTCGCGGCCATCAGCGCGTTTTCCGTGGCCCCGACCGAGACAAAAGGAAAATCGACGACAGCTCCGCGCAGCCGCCCCCCGGGGGCCTTGGCATGCACATAGCCATCACGCAGGTCCAGATCGGCCCCCATCGCTTCAAAAGCCTGTAAATGCAGATCGACAGGGCGCGCGCCAATGGCACAGCCACCGGGCAAAGACACCACCGCATGGCCATCGCGCGCCAACATCGGCCCTAAAACCAGAATCGAGGCGCGCATCTTGCGCACAATGTCATAATCCGCCGTGTGGTTGGCGATGTTGTGCGACGACATGGCCAGAACCAGCCCGTCTTGTAAGCTTGCAACCTCTGCCCCCAAAGACCGCAAAAGCTGCGTCATGGTGGCGATGTCTGACAGACGCGGGGCATTGGTCAGGGTCAGCGGTTCTTCCGACAACAGCGTGGCGGGCATCAGCGTTAGGCAGGCGTTCTTGGCCCCCGCAATAGGGATCGTGCCAGATAACGCGCCGTTGCCCTTGACCAGAATCGAATCCATGTGCCCGTCTTACTCCGTTTCTTGTGGTGCCGCGGCGCTGCCGTCCGGCGTTTGGGTGGCATCATCGCCCGCATCATCCGCCCCGCGGGCCCGAGCTTGCGCCTTCCTGCGGCCCATATTGGCCTTCAGGGCGGCTTTCAACCGGTTCTCACGGGTTAAAGCGGCAGAATTTTTCGCATTTGGAGCGGGTTCGCGCGTCATGGATGCTTGTGTAACGCATGGGTTGGAAAGGGTCCAGTTCCCATGCCAATTTGCTCTTGCGCCGCCCCAAGTTTGCGACTAATCAGCCGCCACGCAGACGGGTACTTGTCGAAGTCTGCACCGGCGCTGCAGTAGCTCAGTGGTAGAGCACTCCCTTGGTAAGGGAGAGGTCGAGAGTTCAATCCTCTCTTGCAGCACCATTTTTCTCAATAAAAACAATGTTTTGCAAAACTGACTTCGCAAAAAGTAGCATACCATAGACATATGCTACTCTTGAGCGCATTGTAGCTGTGGCTTGAGGTGAAACATGAGCAAGCAGGCAAAACCCGCGTTGATGGATCATGAAACAGTGATCACGGACAAATTCCGTACAACACCCATTGCAGCGACCATCTCAAAAATCACAGGTCTGCCCACCTCCGCCATCGTCTATCGATGTGCGGCAAGCTCCTATTGGCAGTTTCGTGTGTTCCTTGAAGGCCGACCGCGCAAACGCAGCACCAAACAAGTTGAGTTACTTAAGGCCAAAGACGCAGCCAAGGTGATCTATGCTGAGATGCTGCTGAGTGTGCATGCTGGCGAAACCAAGGCCAAGCCGTCGTCGGCCAAGTCGCTGGAAATCATCGCCAATTCCCTTTGGCTCAAGAACACCACGCGGATCACCAACGGCGAGTTGCACAAGGACACTGTCAGCAAAGACAAGTATGTCTACGAGCGGCATATCAAGCCGTTCTTTGCCAACACGGACGTCAAGAAGATCGACACTGACTTGTTGGATGACTTTAGAACCTACTTGACCAACAAGGGTCTAAAGCCGGGCACGCAGCTGAGCTACATGAACCTGGTGATGTCCTTGCTCAAGCAAGCGCAGATCAAAAAGCACATTGTGCATGTGCCAGTGAAACCCAAGATCAAAGTGGAAGACGAAACACGCGGCTACTTTGATGACGCGGATTATGACAAGCTGATCAACACAGCCCAATCCGCCGTGGGCTTGCAATTCGGCTTTCCCACCAAGGACGGCACGATCTATCGCCGCATCACCCTGTCATCTGAATTGCCGCTGCTGATCGACTTCATGGTCAACACCTACGTGCGCCCCACTGACATTGCCGTGCTGCGCCACAAGCATGTGCATATTGTTGAGGCGCAAGGCATCAAGTTCATAGAACTGCGCCATCCTGCCACCAAAGAGCACAGCAACCATATGATGGGCAGCGAACAGTCGTATTTCAGCTACTTCGCCATAAAGGACGTGCAAGAAAAGCTGGGCATGGCCAAGCCCGAAGACTTTGTGTTTGCACCGGATTTGGCAAATCGTGAAACGGCGCTGGACAGGCTGGGCACACAGTTCACTGCAATTTTGCTGTTAGCGCAGCTGCGCAAGGATGACGAAGGCAAACCACGGAGCTTGTACAGCCTCCGGCACACGGCCATCGTGCGGTCAATCCACAAGGGCCTGGCCATTGAACTGATAGCCGCCAACTCGCGCACCAGTTCTGACATGATCCGCAGGTTCTATGGCTCACACGTCAAAAGCGTGCGCTACATGGGCACGGCTTTTGTGGACAAAGAAGTTGCTGCTCGCGAAAAGCGTGTTGAGCTGCTTAAGAGCAATACCAAGTATGATCTGACGCCGCCTGCGCAGGACAGTTTGGTGGATGGGCAGGGCGAATAAGGTTGGCACGGATCGCCGATAACTGACTGGCTGTGCCTGCTGATCTCAGCTCCTGACACACCAAAATAGTGCATAGAGCCGCACGGTTTGATCAAGCGCGGATTAATTCAAGCAAGTCTTGGATTGCATCTCAGCTTGACGCACGGCGTGGATTGTGTGGACATCCCTCCAAGGCGCTGCGTGCGCGGTTGGGGGATGTGTCATGTGGAAATGCAGAGCCGTCATTTCAATTGTCATCGCCATGCTGTTCTTACCAGCAATTGCTTGGGCAAACCCCAAACCATCGTTTGACTGCGCCAAGGCATCTTCGTTTGCAGAAAAAGCCATCTGTTCCAACGACGAACTTGCCCAGTTGGATGTGCGCATGAGCAAAGCCTACAAGGCACAACTGGCCGCTACCAGCAACATCACCTCTGCAAAAGCCGCTCAACGTGCATGGGTGAAAAAACGTGAAGCATGCGGTTCAGTTGCCTGCATAAGAACCCTGTACGCAGCAAGGATCCCTGAACTTGGCGGTGGTATTGTGGTCGCCGCAGCAAAAAGCACCTCTGAGCAATCGGAAACATACGTGGTGG
>CANFSY010000120.1 GCA_947449875.1 Paracoccaceae bacterium | reverse complement strand
GCAGAGGTTCCGGCATAAAGCGTGATCTGCCCCGCATCCTCTGACGCCCCCGCCTGTGCAAAGATCGAATAGCACAGGCCCCGTTCTTCGCGGATTTTCTGGAACAGGCGGCTTGACATGCCCCCCCCCATCGCCGTCGCATAGATCTGCGCCACATGCACATCGGGGTGCCGATAACCCGGCCCGTCAAAGGCCATGGCAAAGTGGACCTGTTCCAGATCCTTGACCTCGCGCCGCTCAGACCCCGCAAAGCGCGCCGCTTCAAAGCCCAAGGTCGGTCGAGGCGCAAGGTCGCCAAACATCCCTTCGGCTTGGGCGACAATCGCGTCATGATCCACCCCGCCCGCTGCGGCCAAGATCATTTGCCCCGGCGCATAGCGTTCGGCGACAAAGCCTTGCAAATCGGTGCGGGTAAAGGCGCTGACCCGCTCTTGAGGCCCCAAGATCGTGCGGCCAAAGGATTGATCAGGATAAGACACCTCTTGCAGCCAATCAAAGACAATATCATCGGGCGTATCCAAAGCCTGCCCGATTTCTTGCAAGATCACATGCCGCTCGGTTTCGATATCGGCCTCGTCAAAGGCGGGGTTCAGAACGATATCGCCAATCACATCCAGCGCCATTGCCACATCGTCTTTCAACACGCGCGCGTAATAGGCCGTCATCTCGCGGCTGGTATAGGCGTTGATATAGCCGCCCACATCCTCGATCTCTTCGGCGATCTGCAAGGCGCTGCGCCGCTCGGTGCCTTTGAAGGCCATATGTTCCAGAAAATGGGCAATGCCGTTTTGCTCGGAGCGTTCATGGCGCCCGCCTGCGGTCACCCAAACCCCGGCCGAGGCACTTTTCAGCCCCGGCATGTCTTCGGTCACAATTCGCAACCCGTTGGAAAGTGTGGTAAGCTTGACCGTCACGAAGCGATCCTTTCGCGGACCAAAGATTGCAAAGCGCCCAGATCATTGGGCACGCGGGTGACCCGTTCGGGCCGTTCGAACAGATCCGCCATGCGCAGTGGCAGGGCGGGGCGAAAGCCCACGGCCTGTTCCACCGCATCGGGGAATTTGGCTGGATGGGCCGTGGCCAGCGTGATCATGGGCACATCGCCCAGATGCTCTTCGGCGACCTTAACCCCCACCGCGCCATGCGGGCACAAAAGCTCGCCGGTTTGGGCAAAGGTGCGCGTGATGGTGGCCAAAGTCTCGTCTTCCGAACAGCGGCCCGAGGCGAAGGTGCCCCGCAGGCTGCGCAACGCGGCATCGGCGATCTCAAACCCGCCGTCCTTCATCAGCGCCATCAAGCCCGCCACCGCCGCACCGTCACGGCCATAGGCATCAAACAAGGCGCGTTCAAAGTTGGACGAGATCTGAATATCCATCGACGGCGAGATCGAGGGTTTCACCCCATCCATCGCATAACGCCCCGCCCGCAGCGCGCGGTCCAGAATGTCGTTCTGGTTGGTGGCGATCACCAGTTTTTCGATCGGCAGCCCCATAGACCGCGCGATATAGCCGGCAAACACATCGCCGAAATTGCCCGTTGGCACGGTAAAGCTTACAGGCCGATGCGGAGCGCCCAAAGACAGCGCGCTGCTGACGTAATAAACCACCTGTGCGAGAACCCGCGCCCAGTTGATGCTGTTCACCCCTGCCAGCCGCACCCCATCGCGAAAGGCGAAGTCGTTGAACATGTCCTTAACGCGCGCCTGTGCGTCATCAAACGACCCATCCATCGCCAGCGCATGCACATTGCTTTCCAGCGGAGTCGTCATCTGCCGACGCTGCACATCCGACACGCGGCCATGCGGGAACAGAATGAACACATCCACATTGGCCAAACCGCGAAACGCTTCCATCGCGGCACTGCCGGTGTCACCGCTGGTGGCCCCCACGATTGTGATCCGCTCGCCCGTCTTGCCAAGGGCCGCTTGCATCATCTGGCCGATCAACTGCATGGCAAAGTCTTTGAAGGCCAAGGTCGGCCCGTGAAACAGTTCCAGCAAGAAATGGTTTGATGCCAACTGCTTCAACGGCGCGCGCGCCGGATGGCCAAAGCCCGCATAGGCTTTGGCGATCAGGTCGCGAAACTCGTCGTCGGTGAAAGTGTCGCCCATAAAGGGCTTCATGACGCCATAGGCGATGTCCTCATAAGACTTGCCCGCAAGGGCCGCAAAATCAGCCTTTGTGAACTGCGGCACCACTTGGGGCACATAAAGCCCACCGTCGCGCGCAAGCCCCGTCATCATGGCTTGGCCAAAGGTCAAAATCGGGGCCGTCCCCCGGGTCGAGATATAGCGCATCATCCAGCCTTTGCAGTTTGCTGCCTGATACGCCACAACAGAAAGCCTGTCATCACGAACCAGACAGCGGCCAAAGAAAACCACGTCATAGCATATTGCCAATGGTTGTTGGGAATGGCCGAGGTGTCCAGCGGCACCGCCGTGATCCCGTCGCCTGTAGCGTCGCGGGCAACAATCAAGGTGGGTTCCGCCCCCAAGGCTTTGGCCATGGCGGGCACATCGCGGGCGAACCACAGGCCGGATTTGGGGTCAGGGGGCGGGGTGTAGCTGTCAGCCTCTTGCGGCCAATCCAGATTGCCCACCACGGTCGCGGCATGAGGCGTCTTGGGCGCGGCCGCGGTTCCATCCAGCCAGATACCACGATCAACCAGCACGCGCCGCCCGTCGGGCGTGGCAAAAACGGCGATCACGCGCTTGCCGGGGCCAAAATCTTGCAAACTGTCCAATTTCAAGGCCACTTCGCCGGTATAGGCCCCCGCCAGCGTCACACCACGGTAGCGGTCGGCCTCGGCCGACACCTGCGCAGGCAGCGCCACCGGCGCATCGACCAGCATCGCGGTGATGGCCGCAAGCTTGGCCTCTTTCCACGCCATTCGCTGAAGCTGCCAAAGCCCCAAGGTGATCAGGATCACGACCCCGAACACCCCCACCAAGCTTGGCCCGATCATCCGCCGCATTACATCCTCCAAAGCAAAAGGGGCGCAAACCCGCGCCCCCTTTCATACTTGCCTAAATATCCCACGGGGGTCCGGGGGTGTGAAACCCCCGGCTTGGGTAAGCAAAACCTCGTTCAGCCAGCACCCCAGACATAGACAGCAGCGAACAAGAACAGCCAGACCACGTCCACAAAGTGCCAGTACCACGCGGCGGCTTCAAAGCCGACATGCGCCTCAGGGGTGAAATCGCCGTTGTAGGTGCGGATCAGGCAGACCAGCAGGAAGATCGACCCGATGATCACATGCGCGCCGTGAAAGCCCGTCGCCATAAAGAACGACGCACCATAGATGTTGCCGGCAAAGCCAAAGCCTGCGTGCGCATATTCGTAGGCTTGGAAGAAGGTGAACATCACGCCCAAGACCACAGCCAAGATCAGACCGTTCTTGATATCGCGGCGGTTGTTGTTGTCATGCACCAAGGCATGGTGCGCCCAAGTGGCCGCAGCGCCAGAGCACAGCAAGATCAGCGTGTTGATGATCGGCAGGTGCCACGGATCAAACAGTTCAATCCCGGCGGGCGGCCAGACCCCGTCTTGGATCGGGCTTAGCGGCCCCATCGGATACATGCGGTGTTTAAAGAAGGTCCAAAACCACGCGGCAAAGAACATCACTTCCGACATGATGAACATGATAAAGCCGTAGCGCAGGCCGATGCGCACGACGGGGGTGTGATCGCCCGTGTTGGCCTCATGCACCACGGCAGACCACCAAGCGTACATGGTGTACAGCACACCCAGCAGGCCGATCAGCGCGATAAACGGCGTGCCGCGTTCGGCCGCGCCGTGGTTCATCCACATCACCACGCCAAACAGCATGACAAAGGCCGACAGGGCACCGGCAAAGGGCCAGATCGACGGCGGTAAAATGTGGTAGTCGTGGTTCTTGGCATGCGCCATGGGGCGGCTCCCTTGGTTTGTCGTGTTAGTTTATCGGCTTAGAGGCGGCGGGGGCAAGAGCTGCCTCGGCATCCTCCAGCGGGATTTGGTGGAAAGTGTAAGAAAGGGTGATCTCGGTGATATATTTCGCCTCGCGGTCTTGGGCGATGGCGGGGTCGATGTAGAAGGTCACGGGCATCTGCACGGTTTGGTGCGGTTGCAGAATTTGCGCCGTGAAGCAGAAACAGGCGATCTTGGTGAAATAGCCCCCTGCACCGTCCGGCGTGACGTTGTAGCTGGCTTGGCCGGCGACGGGTTTATCGGTGGGGTTTGACGCCTCGTAAAACGCCAATCCGGTTTCGCCGATGCGCAGTTTCATGCTGGGTTGGGCTGCTTTGAACAGCCAAGGCATATCGCGGTCTTTTGACGCATCAAAGCGCACGGTGATCACTTGATCCAGCGCCTTTTCGGGCGCCTTCGCCGACACCGAGGTCGTGCCGCCAAAGCCCGTCGTCTTGCAAAACCACGAATAAAACGGCACGGCTGCAAAAGACAGGCTGACCATCACCAGCGCCACCAGCACCAGCCACCCCGCCGTGCGGTTTTGCGGCGACAGCTTGGCCATCAGTTGGTGTCCTTGACCAAAGGCTGGGCCGTGATCGCGCTGCCGTCGGGGTTAACGGCCCCCTTGCCTTCCAGCGCATGCATCGGGTCGCCGTGCGTGACCTTTTCCACCGTCAACAGGAATGACAGCAGCACAAAGGCCCCCAAGACCACGCCCACGCCCACATTGCGCGAAAAGCGGCGGCGGTAGATTTCATGTTCGGCGCGAAGTGCCATCACAGTGCCCCATACCCGAAACTGTGCAAACCAGCCTCGACCAAAATTGCGCCAAAAAGAACGAATAGATACAGCAACGAGAAGGAGAAAACCTGTTTTTCGACCTTGTATCGGTCAGCCTCGGCCATGACCTCATCGCGCATCACAATGCGCCACGCGCCCCAGACAAAGCCTGCGTTCATCACCACAGCCGCCGTCAGATAGACCGGCCCGCCCACAGGCGTAAAGGCCAAGGCCAAGGCCACTGGCACCAGCAAAACCGTATAGACAAGCACATGCCGCCGTGTCGATTTGCGACCATGCGTCACAGTCAGCATCGGCACGCCAGCGTTGGAATAATCTTCCTTCATGAACAAGGCCAAGGCCCAAAAATGCGGCGGTGTCCACATGAAGATCACCGCAAACATCAAGAAAGCTTCCAGCGACACTGACCCCGTCATGGCCGCCCATCCCACCATGGGCGGAAAGGCCCCTGCCGCCCCGCCGATCACAATGTTCTGCGGCGTCAGGCGTTTCAGGCCCATCGAATAGACGACAACATAAAAGAAGATGGTAAAGGCCAGCAAGGCAGCGGCCACCCAGTTGGTTGCCAACCACAGCATGATGACAGAGCCTGCCGACAGCGCCGCCCCGAAGCCCAGAGCCTCGCCGGGGGCGATCAGGCCTGCCGGGATCGGGCGGCGCGCGGTGCGCTTCATCAGCGCGTCAATATCAGCATCCCACCACATGTTCAGTGCGCCGGAGGCCCCTGCCCCCAAGGCGATGAACAAAATCGCGGTGAAAAACGACACAGGCGGCAGATGCACCGGTGCGGCGATCATGCCCGCAAGCGCGGTAAAAACCACCAGCGACATAACCCGCGGTTTCAACAATTGCACAAAGTCGGAAAAGCCCGGCTCTGCCGCACCCTGCCTCCCCATTTCGCCGCTGGACCCGATGTCGGTCATGGCACTCGCTTTCGTTGAACCTGTGACGACGAAGGCCCCACAGGGGGCCCCAGCCTTTTTCGCCCGCACCAGCGCTGAAAAGCGATGCGCCTTAGTTGGACGCCAGTTGGTAGTTGCCGCCCTTGGCTTGCTCTAGCCACGCGGCATAAGCCTCGTCAGACACCACCTTGACGGCGATGGGCATGTAGGCGTGGCCCTGACCGCACAGGCTGGTGCACTGGCCAAAGTAGACACCTTCTTGGGTGGCTTTGAACCACGTTTCGCCCAAACGGCCCGGCACGGCAGAGTGCATCACAGCAAAGGCCGGCACGGCCCAAGCGTGGATCACATCTGCGCCGGTCATTTCCACCTTGATCACCTTGTTCACCGGCACGACCATCGCATTGTCAACGGCCAGCAGATAATCAGACTCGGCATAGCCAGCGGCGGCCAAATCTTTCTTTTCCAGCAGAACCGAGTCAAAGGCGATATCTGCATCGGGATAGGCATAAGACCAGTACCACTGGTTGCCCGTGACCTTCACAGTTACGTCAGCGGCAGGGATTTCCACTTGGTCAAACAAGGCCGGCAGCGAGAACGAGCCGATGAAGACCAGCACCAGAACGGGCACCAATGTCCACAAAATCTCGATCGGGGTGTTGTGGGTGAACTTGGCGGGAACCGGATTGCGCTTGGCGTTGAAGCGGAAAATCACATACAGCAGCAGCGCGCAGACAAAGATCGTGATCGCGGTGATGATCCACATCACCATCGACTCCAGCCCTTGGGCTTGCACCGCCACGGTCGACGAGGCTGGCTGAAAGCCCATCTTGCCCGGCTGCGGAACGCCAATTTCTTTCAGCGCTTCAGCAAAGGCCGTGCCGGTCAGCGCAAGGCCAGCCACTGCCGCCAGTGCCGAAGTGGTAAGACCGCGAAAAGAGGTCAGAAGAGCCATGTTCAATTCCCGTTCCTGCGCGGCGGTTTCGCCGCTTGTTCGATCCCGCCCCGTTTGGGCAGAATCCCGTTGTATCTGCGGCACCTGAAACCATATTCGGCGCGCGGCGACAAGAGAAACTGAACGCAAACTTGACCAATCCGGCGGCAGCCTTGCAGGTTTTGATCTGGCGCCACAGTCGCACGGTGCCTTTTGGCGGCCCTAGCCCATGCCCTTATCACAAAAGCACCGCCCCGCCTTGCGAGACGCCCTGCCTGCGCCTAGGTTCACCCTACCTTATAGAAAGCCCCACCATGCCCGCCAGCCCCTCTGACGCCCCCTTTCGCCCCTTTGACACCCATATGGACGAGGCCGCAGCCCTGCGCATCTTGCGCGACGCCACGGCGGGGGCGGATGACGGCGAGCTGTTCTTGGAACGCCGCCGGTCCGAGGCGATCGTGCTGGATGATCGGCGCATCAAAACCGCCAGCTATGATGCCAGCGAAGGCTTTGGCCTGCGCGCCGTGCGCGGCGAGGTGGCAGGCTATGCCCATGCTACTGAGATCAGCGAAAAGGCCATGATCCGCGCCGCTGAAACCGCGCGGCTGGCGGTGGGCGATGGCGGCGGTGTGATGGCCCCGCCGCCCAAGGGCACCAATGTGCGCCTGTACGGCGATGCCGACCCGATGGCCGATGCGCTTTTTGCCGCCAAGATCGATATTCTCAAAGAGATTGACGCCTATGCCCGCGCGCTGGACCCTCGGGTGATTCAGGTCTCGGCCACGTTGTCGGCGGGTTTGCAAGAGGTGGAAATCTTGCGTCCCGAAGGCTTGCGCCTGTCCGATATCCGCCCGATGGCGCGGTTGAATGTGTCGGTGGTGGTCGAAGATAAAGGCAAGCGCGAACAAGGTGGCACAGGCGGCGGCGGGCGGCACGGTCTGGCACAATTGCTGGAACCCGCCTTTTGGCAGGCGCAGTTGCGCGAGGCGCTGCGCATAGCGCTCGTCAACCTGCACGCAGAACCTGCCCCCGCAGGGATGATGGATGTGGTTCTTGGGCCGGGTTGGCCCGGAATTTTGTTGCACGAAGCGATTGGCCACGGGCTAGAGGGCGACTTTAACCGCAAGAAAACCTCGGCCTTCGCGGGGCTTATGGGCCAAAGGATCGCCGCCAAAGGCGTGACAGTGCTGGACGATGGCACCATCCCCAACCGGCGCGGATCGCTGTCGGTTGATGACGAGGGTACGCCCTCGGCCCGCAACGTGTTGATCGAGGACGGGATTTTGGTGGGCTTTATGCAAGACCGCCAGAATGCCCGCCTGATGGGAGTGGAGGCCACCGGCAACGGGCGGCGCGAAAGCTTTGCCCATATTCCCATGCCGCGGATGACCAATACCTATATGCTGTCGGGCCAAGACAGCCCGCAAAGCATAGTGGCCAGCCTGAAAGACGGGATTTATGCCGTGGGCTTTGGCGGTGGACAGGTTGATATCACCAACGGCAAGTTCGTCTTCAGCTGCACCGAGGCGTACCGCGTGAAAAACGGCGTGATCGGCGCGCCGGTTAAAGGGGCCACGCTGATCGGTGACGGAGCGACCGCGCTGAAACACATCCGCGCCATTGGCAACGATTTGCAAATGGACCCGGGGATTGGCAGTTGCGGCAAAGCGGGCCAATATGTGCCGGTGGGGGTAGGCCAGCCCACTTTGCTGATCGGCGGGCTGACGGTGGGCGGATCGGCCAGTTAAGCCGGTTCGCTTGATTAAAAAACCCGGGGCCACGAATTTTCTGCGAAAATTCCCTTTCCGACCGTGGTTGCAGCGATATGTGAATTTTCGCAGAAAATTCGGTGCCGATGACCTTTAACTGCGCGAGAACTTCCCCTTTAGCGCCTCGGCAAAAGCCCCGCTGGCAGGGGCTTGCTGCGGAGCGGCTCTCATCGGGGCAGGCTTGCCCTTTGGATGCGGGGTGCCACGCTCGCGCAGCATCTCGCGCAGCATCTCGCGCGCCTCGGCGCTGTCTTTTTTCATCGTCAAAGCGATGCGTTTGCGCGCCACGTCCACCTCGACCACGCGCACCTGCACCACATCGCCGGCTTTGACCACCTCATGCGGGTCTTTGACGAATGTGTCGGCCAATTGG
>CANFSY010000119.1 GCA_947449875.1 Paracoccaceae bacterium | reverse complement strand
GGAAGCCGTCAAACGCGTGCTGCCCGACACGCCCGTGCTGGCCAACACCGGTGTCAAACATGCCACCATCGCCGATGTCTTGCGCGCCGCAGATGGCTGCGTGGTCGGATCGGCTCTGAAATACGATGGCCACACGTGGAATGCGATCGACCCCGACCGCGCCGTGGATTTCATGGCCAAGGCCCGCGCCGCGCGGGGCGGCAAATGACGGCCGGTTTGCGCGCTGATCTTAAGGCGCTGATGGTCCTTCCGGGCCTGTCTGGCCACGAGGAACGCGTGGCTGCTTGGTTGCGCGCTCAGCTTGACGCCTTGGGCCTGCCCAACCGCACCGACCGCTTGGGCAATCTGATCGCCACGATTGCGGGCGATCCGGCCAAGCCGTCGGTCATGATTTTTACCCATATGGACCAGTTGGGCTTCTTTGTGCGCAAGATCGACGCCGATGGTTTGATCAGGGTCGAACGCATGGGCGGTGTCAGCGAACGCGCTATGGCCGCGCAAGAGGTGACCCTGTGCGGCACCCAAGGTGACATTGCGGGCATCATCATGAACAAGGCCCATCACGCGACCACGCCAGAGGAAAAGTACAAAGTCCTCACCGCGCCCGAGATTCGCATCGACACCGGCCATGGCAGCAAAGCGGCGGTTGAAGCCGCAGGCATCCGCATCGGCACCCCCGTGGTTTACGCCCCCCGCGTGATCGAACTGGCGGGCGAGCGGATTGCCGGCACCTCGGTGGACGACCGCGCGGGCTGTGCGGCGCTCTTGGACCTTGCGCGCGCCCGTCAGGGGCGCACGGGGCCGACCCTGCATCTGGTCTGGTCGGTGCAAGAGGAATTCAACCTGCGCGGTGCGGTGGTTGCGGCGCAAAACCTGCACCCTGACATTGCGATCCAGATCGACCTGATGCTGGCCACCGATACGCCCGACATGGCCGATCGGGGTGAGATGGTGCTGGGCGGCGGGCCGGGGATCAGCCTGTATTCCTTTCACGGGCGCGGCACCTTGAACGGGGTGATCCCGCATCCGGCACTGGTGTCTTTGATGGAACAGACAGCGCGGGCCCTTTCGTTGCCCCTGCAACGTTCAGCCCAAGTGGGGGTGCTGACAGACCTTAGCTATGTGCAGCTTTTGGGCGACGGCGTGGCCTCGATCGACGTGGGCTTTCCGATGCGCCATTCGCATTCCACGGTGGAATGCTGCGATCTGCGCGATCTGGCGGGCCTTGTACGGCTGCTGGACGGTGCATTGGACCGCATCCCTGCGGGCATGAAGCTGGAGCGTGACTGACATGGCCCCGACTAACATGGCCCTCACCCTTGGCATCGACATCGGCACCTTTGAATCCAAGGGCGTCTTGGTGGATGAAACCGGCCGCATCGTCGCCCAAGCAGCCCGCCCGCACGAGATGATCGTGCCCCGCGCCGGTTGGGCCGAACACCGCGCCGAGGCGGATTGGTGGGGCGATTTCGTCTTTATCACCCGCGCTTTGTTGGCCCAATCGGGCGCTGATCCGCAGGATATCAAATGCGTGGCAGCCTCGGCCATAGGCCCCTGTATGCTGCCGTTGGATGCGGGTGGACAGCCGCTCATGAACGGTGTGCTCTACGGCGTTGACACCCGCGCTGCCGACGAGATCGACCTTTTGAATGCCCAGATCGGGGCCGAGACGATTTTGCAACGCTGCGGTAATGCGCTGACCTCGCAAGCGGTCGGCCCCAAGATCTTATGGCTGCGCCGCCAAAGGCCCGAGCTTTGGGCCAAGACCGCCAAGATTGTCACCTCTACCACGTACCTTACGTGGAAGCTGACCAATCGCTTTATGATCGACCATTACACCGCCGCCAACTTCGCCCCGCTTTATGACATCGCCCGCCAAGACTGGTGCTTTGATTTGGCCGACATCTGCCCTGCCGCGATGCTGCCCGAGCTGATGTGGTCGGGCGACGTTGCAGGCCACGTGACCGAAGCGGCTGCGCGCGAAACCGGCCTTGCGGTTGGAACTCCGGTGACCTGCGGTACGATTGATGCGGCGGCAGAGGCGGTGTCGGTCGGCGTGGCAGAGCCGGGGGATATGATGATGATGTACGGCTCGACGATCTTCATCATTGAAATCGCCCAAAAGCGCTTGACAGACCCGCGCCTGTGGCATGCGCCGTGGCTGGTGGCGGGGCAACATGCGGCGATGGCGGGGCTTGCGACCTCTGGCACGCTGACCCATTGGTTTCGCGACCACTTCGCCCGCGATCTGCCCAAGGACAGTGCCTTCGCCACCTTAACGGCTGAAGCCGAGGCCACACCACCCGGCGCCAACGGCTTGATCTGCCTGCCGTATTTTTCAGGCGAGCGCACACCCATTCACGATTCCCACGCAAAGGGGGCCTTCTTTGGCTTGAACCTGACGCATGACAGGGGGGCGATGTACCGCGCAGCTCTGGAAGGCATCGCTTCGGCCACGCGCCACATCACCGACACCTATGCCGAAGCCGGCAGCCCCCCCCGCCGCGTGCTGGCCGTGGGCGGTGGCACCAAGAACAGGCCGTGGATGCAGGCCACGTCGGATCTGACGGGCTTGGATCAAAGCGTGTGCGGCATCACCACAGGGGCCAGCTACGGCGATGCCTATCTTGCCGCTTTAGCCGTAGGGCTGGCCCATCCCGGCGACATCGCCCGCTGGAACCCCGTCGACTACACCGTCCCCGCCCAAAGCCACGCCGCCTATGCCCGCCAATACCCGATCTTCCGCGCCCTTTACACGCAAACCAAGGATTTGATGGCAGCCCTATGAGGTATGACTTTCTCACCCCGCACCACCTGCGCCAAGCGATGGCAGCCAACACCCCGCTGGTCATGGCGATTGGCGTGCAGGAATATCACGGCGAACATCTGCCGCTTGGCGTGGACCTTTTGGCCGTCACCCGCTGCCTTGACCGGCTAGAGGCCGAGGCGCCCGACCGCCTGATCATCCTGCCCGCCTTCGCCTACGGCGCGGCCAGCCATGCCGTGGCGGGGCCCAAGAGTGGGTCGCTGCATGTCGATGCGCAAACCTTGCTGCCTATGGCGCAAGCCCTCTTTGCAGCCCTGCTTAAGGTGGGCTTTCGCAACATCCACGGCGTCATCCACCACCAAACCGAAAACTTCGCCCAAGGCATGCCGACCGATCTGGCCTTTCGCCTCGCCGCGCGCCAAGCCGTCTTTGCCCATCTGGAAACGACCCAAGGCGAAGGCTGGTGGGGCGCGCCAACGATGGAAACCTATTACGAAGGCCATGCCGCAGGCGACAACCCGTTCAACTGGATCCGCATCCACCCCCTGATGCCACCGCAAGTCGCACAGCACTTCCCCTTTGACCACGCCGGCGAAGGCGAAACCGCCCTGATGCTGGCCCTTGCCCCCGAAACGGTCGAGGCGGCGCGCATGGCGCAAAACACCACATGGTACACCCAAACCGCCCCAAAAGCGACCAAAGCCCAAGGTGAGGCGGGTGTGGCGGTGATCTTGGACCACCTGAAGGCATTGCTAAATCTTTAGTCCTGCGAGGAGCGGACCCAGAGGCGCTTCACCTTAAAGCGGCGGCAGATCCATCACGCCCTTTTTCAGGATAAAGCAGCCGTAAGGCCCGCTGTCTGACGTGCGGATGATCGCAAAGGCCCGTTTGGCGGCGTCGTAAAAGGCAAACCGCTCTAGGGGGTTCAATGCAATCTCGCGCCCCTCGATGCGCGAACAAGTGGCCTGCATCTGCGTGAACAAGGGCAGCACCTGATCCGGGGCCCCCACCACTTGCATCCGGGCTACGGGGGCGGGGACAAAGGTGTCCAAAGGCATCAAGCTTAAAATCGCCTCAGCCGCCGCCAGAAGGGTGCAGCCCGACATATCCACCAATTTGCCATAGGTCGTGTCTTTGGCAATGGTGACAGCCGGATGGTTCACATCGCAGATCACCAGATCGTCGCCGTGCCCCATAAGCATGAGCACATGGACGATCTCGGCACTCAAGCGCTGGTCAATGCCCTTTAACATGTCAGAACCCCCTGAATTTTCGCAGAAAATTCGTGGCCACGATTTTTCTGCGAAAAATCCCTCTTCACTTCACCGCTCCGGCAGCCATGCCTTTGATAATAAACCGCTCCAGCCCGATGCCGATGATGATCAAGGGCAAGATCGCAGCAAAACTCAGCGCGGCCATCGACCACCACGAAATCCCCTGCGATCCGGTCTGGCTGGCGACCATAACGGGCAGCGTGTTGGCATAGGTAGAGGTCAACAGGGCTGCAAAGAAATACTCGTTCCACGTCAAGACCAGCGACAAGATCAAAGCCGCCACCATCCCGGGCAGGGCGATGGGCAAAATGATCGTCAGATAGGCCCCCCAGATCGACTGGCCATCGACCATCGCAGCCTCTTCCAGCTCGGTCGGGATGCCGGCGAACTGGTCGCGCATGATCCAGATGACGATGGGCAAGACCGACAGGGTGTAGAGCAAGATCAACCCCACCTGCGTGTCCAACAGGGCCAATTCCTTGTACAGCACCAAGAAGGGCAGGGCCAAAACCACCGGCGGCAAGATCAACTGGCTGAGGAAAAAGAACGAAATATCAGCGTTCTTCATCCACAAGAACTTATAGCTGAACCGGCTGAGCCCATAAGCCGCCAAACTGCCCAAAGCCACCGCCAGCACAGACGAGGTGACAGAAATCACCGCCGAATTGTAAAACCGCCGCAGGAATTCGCCGCGCACGGTAGAGGGTTCAAAGATCGTGCTGGGTGACAGACCCAAAGACTTCCAGCCCAGCCATTTCGGCGTGAAATCCCACCACGGCACAAGGCTGCCCTTCATCACATCCGGCGCCATTTTGAACGAGGTCGACATGGTCCAATAGATCGGAAACAGCGCCACGATGGCCCAAAAGATCAACAGGCCATAGATAACCACCCGCCCTGTCCACCACTTGGCGCGAAAGGTACGGTCTGCGGCGCTGTCGCGAAAGATCTGTGTGGTCATATCAGTAACTCGATTTCATATAGCGTTCGGCGGCTTTCATCAGCAAGGTCATGACCACAATGATGATCACCAGATAGACCATGGCCAGCATCGTCCCATAGCCCACATTCGATCGGTCGCGGTACTCGCGGAAGATGAAACTTGTCACGGTATCAGTCGCCCCCCCCGGCCCGCCAGAGGTGACATTGATCACGATATCGGCCAGTTTCAGCTTAAAGATCAACCGGATCAGCACCGAGGTGATCGACACGGGGAGCATCAAGGGGAAGGTCACCTCCCAAAAGGCGCGCCAGCCGGTGGCACCGTCCACCCGTGCGGCCTCTTGCAGCTCTTTGGGAATGGCCTGCAGACCCGCCAGAATCATGATCATCATGAAAGGAATGAAGGTCCACGCATCCATCAGCATGATCGTGCTTTTGGCGATCCACGGCGAGGAAAAGAACGACGGCTCTTGCCAGCCCAGATGTTTCATCAAATTGGCCAAGGGGCCAAAGCGGGTTTCCATCATCGACTTGCCGATCATCCATGACACAGCCACCGGCGACAGCATCAAGGGCATCAAAAACGCCACGCGAAAGAACTTGCGCCCGCGAATCTCGGCGTTGAGCATCAGGGCCAGCGCAAAGGCCACGACATATTCCGGCAAGATCGCCAGCACATACCAGACCATGTTGGTCAGCGCGTTCCAGTAGAACGGATCGTTCCACATCTGCACCAAATTCGCCACGCCGTTGAACTGCCGCCCATCGGGGGAGGAGAGGTTCCAGTTGGAAAACGCTATGACCAGCCCGAACAGCAGCGGAAAGACAGTCAGCGACACCACAAACAGGGCGGCGGGCAGGACGAACAAAATCCGCTTGCCCTGTTCGCCCTTGACCAGCACCTGACCCCAGCACAGGCAGATCGCATAAAGCACATAGGCATACAGCGTGGGCCGCCAGTTGGAAAAGCCAAAGTCATAGCCCCCCCAAACCTGCAGCACCTGCGCCAAAGCCACCAAGGCCAGCACCGCCGGAGAGCCCCAGATCAGCGCCAGCCCAAGGCTGCGCCGGGTCGGGCCGATGTTGTCGCTTGCCACGACATGCAAAAGGTCGCCTTCGCTCATCCCAGATCCACCCTCAATTCCTACTGGCATGTTAGCGAAGCAGGCCCTGCGTTGGAAGGGGGAACTGTGTTGCCAAAGGCCTTTGCTGCCAAACGGGCAAGGGGTGCAGCACGCGATGGTTTTGACCGGGTTTCGCACTGGAATCGGGTGCAAACGGC
Organism: Paracoccaceae bacterium; assembly: GCA_947449875.1. Classification (GTDB taxonomy): domain Bacteria; phylum Pseudomonadota; class Alphaproteobacteria; order Rhodobacterales; family Rhodobacteraceae; genus Stagnihabitans. The sequence goes on along the minus strand of CANFSY010000119.1, from coordinate 2,478 downwards.
GCACGTTTTCTGAGCCACCTTCAAATTTTGCCGCAAAAAAGTACCACTGAACAGAAATTGATGGAAAAGTAGTCAGCCCGTGTTCGAAAGCAAGTATCTCAGAAAAAACAAATTATATGTATAATTTCAGATGCTTGCCCAAGCGTCTTTTGATAAATGTCAGAAAAAACTTACAGTTGCCAGTGTCCAAAATAAGTGACAAACTGCCCATGGGCAAGGTGACCCTTTGGGCGAGAGTCCAAGGGCCACCGTGCCGGGCGGAGGGAAGGTCGTCAGTCCGTCCAAGCAAAAAAGACGACGAGGGCACGGAGGAAATTTCAATGTCCAACGATCCTAACAAGGTCTGGCCGACCGGCTTGACCCTGAGCGAAGCTGAAGAAGTTCACAGCTACCTCATCGACGGCACCCGCGTGTTCGGGGTTATCGCCCTGATCGCACATATTCTGGTGGCCGTTTCCACCCCGTGGCTGGGCTAAGGGGCACATCATGAACAACGCAAAGATGTGGCTCGTGGTCAGCCCGAATATCGGCGTTCCGCTGTTCCTTGGCGCAGTGGCCGTCGGCTCTTTCGCCGTCCATGTGATGGTGTTGAGCAAAACCCATTGGTTCGAAGACTTCGCGTCGGGCAAGCCCTTGGGGACAACCGCTGCGGCAGTTTTGCCGACAGAAGGCACGGCACCTGCGAATGCAGCCTACCTTGCCCCCGGTTCGCAAGATGTGCTGATCATGATGCCCGATGGCACCACGGCACATGCGGTCCTGCAGGCTCCCGTTGCAGCGGGAACTTTGAACTAGCTGACATCGCCCCGGTTTTCGGGGCGATACAGCGTCAGGTGTGGGGCCACTTGTCCGGCGGCAGGCTGGCCCCACCCGTCCTTTACACAAGTGCGCTTCGAAGAATGGTTCGGGAAAGATGATCAACATCAAGAACTTTGCCGTCCGCAAGATTTCGGCCTTTGGCATGAAATACCTGCCCTTCGCCGATGCCGCGAGCGAGGCTGTGCCTTTATCGCGCTTGCTGCGGCTCTCGTTGTTTCAGGTGACGGTCGGTATGGCGCTGGTGCTGATGGTGGGCACGCTGAACCGGGTGATGATCGTTGAACTGAACGTACCGGCCACGCTGGTGGGGGCCATGCTGGCCTTGCCTTTGGTCTTTGCACCGTTTCGCGCGCTGATTGGATTTAAATCCGACAATTTCAAATCGGCTTTGGGGCTGCGGCGTCTGCCCTATATTTACAAAGGCACCATGCTGCAATTTGGCGGCTTTGCGATCATGCCCTTTGCGCTGCTGGTTCTGTCGGGCTACGGCAAAGCCGCCCAAGCGCCGCATTGGATCGGCGAAGTGGGGGCGGCCATTGCCTTTTTGCTGGTGGGCGCGGGTGTGCATATGGTGCAGACCGTGGGCTTGGCTTTGGCAACCGATCTGGTCGAGGAAGAAGACCAGCCCAAGGTTGTTGGCCTGATGTATGTCAGCCTGCTTGCGGGCATGATCGTCAGCGCCTTCACCTATGGTGCAGCGTTGCAGACCTATTCTCCGCTGCGGCTTATTCAGGTCATCCAAGGGTCAGCGGTCTTGACCGTCGTTCTGAACGGCCTTGCCATGTGGAAGCAAGAGGCGCGCGACCGCGTGCGCGGCAATGCCATTCGCACCGCCGAACCCAGTTTTGCCCAAGCTTGGGCCCGCCTGTCTGAACGCCCCGGTTTGATGCGGCTGTTGGCGATCATCGCCTTTGGCACCGCCGGCTTTGGCATGGCCGATGTGCTGATGGAACCCTTTGGCGGCCAAGTCTTGCAGATGAGTGTGGCCGAAACCACCCGCCTGACCGTCTATCTGGCTTTTGGCACCTTGGTTGGCTTTACCATGGCGTCGCGCTGGATGGCGCGGGGGGCGCGGCCGATTGATGTGGCGATTTATGGGGCCTTGATTGGCGTTCCGGCCTTTGGCCTGATCATCCTGTCAGCCCATCTGTTGTCGATTGCCGTGCTGATCGTAGCCACTTTGGCCGCAGGCTTTGGCGCGGGCCTGTTTGGCCATGGCACATTAACCACCACCATGCGCACCGCGCCGCGCGACCAGATCGGGCTATCGCTGGGCGCTTGGGGGGCGGTGCAGACCACCTCGGCGGGGGCCTCGATTGCGGTGGGGGGCTTTTTGCGCGACCGTTTGCAAAGCGGTAGCGCGGGGGTGCATTCCGCGGGGGCCTATATTCCGGTATTTTGCCTAGAGATCGGCCTGCTGATGCTTGCCCTTTTGCTGGCCTTTCCGATCTTCGGGCGGGCAGGGCGCCCCTATGATGCCCAAAAAACCGCGCAAGACGGCTTTGCCAAGGGCAATGCCGGTTGACAGATAACAAACCTAAGCCAGACTAACCCCAACTTGTGAACAGGGAGAAGGTGCCACATGACCACGATCATCACGCGACTTTACGCCGATAAGGCCACGGCGGACACCGTCGCCGCTGCCCTTGTCAGCGGTGG
>CANFSY010000118.1 GCA_947449875.1 Paracoccaceae bacterium | reverse complement strand
TGCAAGATTAGCCATTTTTGCCTCTGTCCCTAGATCGGTCTAAGATCATCTAATCTTAAGGTGACGCAGGTCAGTTGGACACACAACGCCTATTTCACCCATCAACCACCCCACCCGCAACCAACTCTTCACGCGTCGGGGTCCAGAAATCCTGCCGTGGTGTGTCGAAAACCCTCAGTGCGAAGTCCAGACTGACCCCGTGGTCCAGCAGAAAGCCTAGCGCGTCGCGCAAATCGTTTTGGGCGCGGTCGTACATGAAAGCCGCTTGGCCAAATTCATCCGCCCACCCATAGCTGGCCTTCTGATGTTCAAACTGCGCGCGGAGGACCTCAGTGGGTATAACGATCCGCCTTAGGTGCAACAGTGCGCCTTTGGCCAAAGTGCGCGTCTTTCCTGCGACGAGAATATAAAGGCAACCGTCACTGCATTCGCCCTGCGCTTCGGTGTCTAGCCCAAAGTCTGCCACGACCCGTGCTACATCGATGGCATCGCGGGTGATCTCGAAACTTCCACTAAGCACAAGACGGCGCACGTTTGGGTTGGCTCGCAGCAGGTTTCCCATGACGTCGGCTTCGGATGGGCGATTAAACGCATAGTCCTCGTTGGGGGCATCGTAAATCAGGGCATCGCCACCAATGCGCATCTCTGCCATGGCAGGGAATGTCCAAAGTGCGAGCAAAAAAGCGAGGATTTTCATGGTGCGGTTGACACTCCGGCTGCGAACAATTCGGCGCGGGTGGGGTACCACATATCATTACGCTCATGTTTAAGGGCCTTTAACATAAAGTGGATATCCACACCTCGATCCAACATGACGTGCAAGTCTTCCAAAGCTGCGACTTCCCCAAGGTCATAAAGGTCAGCGACAAGGGATTCGGGGTCTTCGCGCTCATCGATTGAGGGGACTTCTAGATAGCTTCTATGAAAACCCAAGACGCTGCCCTTATCTAAAGTGCGGTGCTTGCCGCCAATGAAAATCAATACGCAGGCGCTTAGGCAACGGCCTGCCACTTCGGTATCAATGCCAAACTTGGTGATGATCTCACCCATAGCACGCCCTGAAGACATGGAACCGCCTAAGCTGTTTAACACCACTGTTCGGATGTCTGGGTTTTCGCCAAGGTAGCGATCAAGTTCATCCTCGTCCGCTGCACCAATGTCGTCAGATACCGCCTCAGGCAACAGTACCGTGCCGTCGAAAAGCAGTCGATCTCCAATTTTGGTAAACCGTTGCGGTTCGGCACTGGCGGCATTTGCCAGCGACACAACCGCAAGGGCGATGATGAAACAGCGACTAGCCACGCCAAGCCGGTTCAAGAAGCTATCGCTACGATCCAGCATGCAGCGATCAACGATACCGTTTGGAGGATAGATGGCCAAATCGTGGCCTAAATCCCGACACTTGGCTCCTGCCGCGAAATCACCGAAGGCGGCAAGCAGCCGAAGTAGATGTCGGAGTAGGTATGCGGTCAATGCCAATGTCTTCTTGATCAACATCGTGTCCGCCCCCCTGCTACAGTTGCTACTTTTGCTACAGTCTTACGGTTGCAAAGCCAACAACTTGTCGAAGCCTACGTCTAACTCTACCTAAGCACCGCGAGGGTTCATACCTCTGACAGGGACTGCATCCGAAAGTGACATTGAGTGCGAGCAACGGCTCCCGCCTTTTCTTGTAGCAATTGTAGCGTTTGTAGCAGGGGGTGCGAGTGATGAAGGTGTTCTTTTGGTGCTTAGCCGTTGACCGGAGAGGATTAATAAACCAGTGTTATTTCAATGTGTCGGCCTCGGTAGGAGACACGTGCATTCAGCTCGCCGAACTATGAAGCAAAAAGAAACTTGGCAACGAAAGTGACGCCCCAGTGAAAACAATCATAGTCCTGACATTTACCATTATGTTTAGCTTTTTATTCGGTATTTCGGCACGAGCTTTCGAAACGGCGGCTACCCATGCTTGGGTTTATGATCTTACAAATGATACCGTTCTTTTCGACAAGCAAGGTAACGATCCAGTGCCACCTGCCTCTATGGCAAAAGTAATGACGGTCGAGATGTTGTTTGAGTCGCTGGCCGATGGGCGTGTGCAGATGGACACCACCTTTGGCGTGTCAGACAAGGCCGCCAGCTTCACCGCGCTTGGCGGGTCGACCATGTATTTGCAGCAGGGCGACAGGCCCACCGTGGCAGAACTGATCAAAGGTATGATCGTTAACTCTGGCAATGATGCCTGCACAGCCGTGGCCGAGGGCTTGGAAGGTTCAGAAGAAGAATTTGCCCGCAAAATGACCGAAAGAGCCAAAGCCTTGGGGCTGGAACACTCGACCTTCGCCAACTCCACTGGCTGGCCCGACCCCAACCAAAGGATGAGCATGCGCGATCTGGGGATGCTTGCGGCACATATCATCACAACCTATCCCGAGCTTTACCCAAGCTTTGCCGAAACCGAATTCAACTACAAAAACCGCGCTCCGACGAATGCCGACAACCGCAACCCGATTTTGGGCGTGGTGTCGGGGGCTGACGGGCTGAAAACCGGCCACACCAGTGAAGCGGGCTATGGCATGGTCGGGTCAGTCAAACAGGGCGACCGGCGGATTGTTTTTGCCTTTTCCGGCCTGACCTCGTCCGTTGATCGCGCCAAAGAGGCGGAAGCCATCGCCAACTGGGCTTTCCGGCAGGTTTCGAATAAAGTAATCGTTACCGCGGGAACTGAAGTGGCAAAGGCCCAAGTTATTGGAGGTAACGCTCCCGAGGTCGGTCTAGCTGCAGCACAGACGGTGCGACTAATGCTTACCTCTGAAAACCAGAACGCAGTAACGCTGGATGTTATTCACCGATGGCCGATCCTTGCGCCTGTGACAAAGGGGGCAATTTTAGGTTACCTCATTATTCACCTACCGAACCATCCCGATTCCCAAATTGATCTTATCGCGGAATATGATGTTTTGGCGCGTTAGAATTTGAGACGACGCAATGCTAATGTTCTGACCTGACGCAAACTACTCCATAGGGAGGCGAAATTTGTTTTGCCGGTTCAACCATTACAAGGGTTGGTCTTCTTGACATTTGGGTACTTTTTCGGACGGCGAACACTAGAGGGTGGCAAAATGTTGCAGGGGCGTTCGATGGACCATGGGATTGGCGCAAGGCGCATTGATGCGCCAGAGGCCCCTAGGAGCGCAAGTTCAGCGCGATGATGGCCGGTCTGCGGAAATCAAGGGTGGCCATCTGGCGGTCCGCTCACGACTCCTGCGGGCCAAATTGGAAAAACCACAGATAGCTGTCGGGTCTTGAACCAGCGCGTGACCTCCAGTTGGCCTGTCACCATTGTCCCTTGCGCGCGTGAGGCTAAATGTCCCTGATCATAAGAAAAGTGGTCAAACACATTTTGTATGTCGTGCGCGCAAGGGACAATGGTGACAATGCTCGGCAATCGCTCAGGCTTTCAAGATCCCCAACTTGTTAAGACGACAAATATTAGGGGTGAACGCCTTACCTCATTGAAAGATGCAAACGACAACACAAATCTTGAACGCTCTCAAATCGCGATGATCGTTATTGCCCCACCGAAGACCAAAAGACCCGTCCGTGCCAGTACACCCTACGGGGAACCCCTTCGCCGCGCAGAACTAACTCAAGAAACATTTCCATACAGTGCGGTGAGCGCACTCCAAAAGTTATAACTTTAAGGTGCTAAGCACTTATAGATTGTGCTTACAAAGAGGCAAGGGTACCGTTGTGATCCTAGGAGTTCGATCACGTGAGAAGCAACAAAATGATCTTGAGGATCAGATGAACGGCTTATGCAAAGCGATAGCCAGAGCATTTCTGGCCTACATATGGGTAGCAAGCTCTGCGAATGCATCACCTAACATTACTAACTATGGAAGCTTTGTCTTTTCCGATGGCGCGCCCGAGGTTTTGTTCTTGGTAGGCGAAATTCAGGACGGCGACTTTTTCGCGCTACGCCAAGCCATGCGTAGCCACGAGATCAAACTATTAGTAACCAGCAGCCTAGGCGGTAGTGTGAATGAAGCATTGCAGATTGCAACGGCCGTTCATGACAACGGGATTGCTACTTATGTCCCGAAGGATGGAACTTGCGCATCAGCCTGTGCATTCGTCTTCTTTGGCGGCACTGAACGTGAAGCGGTCGGCGCATTAGGCGTTCATCAGTTCTTTGCTGGCGGGTCTGAAGGAGATGGCGCAGTGTCATTGGACACTGGCCTAAGGGCTGCGCAATTCACGGCCGCTGAGATAATTGGTTTTTTGAACGAGTACGATACACCGCCATTTGTTTATGAACTTATGTTTTCTACTGAAGGAATGCATTTTTTTTCGCAACAAGAAATAGAGCGGGTGAGCATCGTTAAAAATGACCCTAAAATTCATTCGCTAGCAGAAACAGTCGAAATGATTTTTGCGTCATTAATTGGAAGTAGTTCAACCGGCAAGGACCAAATAGCGACGAGCATGCCCGAAACACCCACACCTAAACCTACACCTACACCTTCTTTAGAAGAACGGGCTTTGTCCTTTTTGTTGTCAATGAACGAAGTTTGGTCACAACCAAATCCACAAGCGTTGACATATATCTCAGAGTTTTACGCTTCGGACGTTAACTTTTATGGAAATCTAAAGTCGCAGCAAGATGTTTTATTTGAAAAACGCAAGTTTGCTGAGCGATGGCCGCTAAGAAATTACTATGTGGAGCCTAGCAGTGTTGAAGTGAATTGTAATCAAAATAGCTGCAATGTTTATTCTGTTATCCACTGGGACGCCAGTTCGCCCGCCAGAAAAGCTCACTCTGCAGGTCGTTCAACTTGGAACCTTACATTAATGGCGACTGCCGGTGTGTTTCGGATCACAGATGAAAATGGGGAAGTCATAAGCCGAGAATAGAAATCACCACGTAGAGTGCAGAAGCGGCTAAAGTTTAAGAACTCAACAATAGCGAATGATGGAGCTTTGGACTAACATCTGTAATAAACACGATCCGCATCCGGAATTGCCCAGCCACTGCTAATGTGTTATATTATAACACATGTCATCCCTTGCCCGCCGTATTTCCAAGCTTGAAACACGCCGCCCAGCGCAGGGACCGGTGCAGTTGATCGATCCCAGCTTGCTTGAACCTGAAGTGCTGGCGCTTTGGTTGTCGGTAGACATCGGCCACATGACCCTCGCCCAGCTCGACATGCTGGAAGAGAACTTGAAGAGGCTAACCGTATGAACGGCCGATCAGCGGATGGCACCTTCGCGAATGGAAACGCCGGACGGCCCAAGGGGGCGCGTAACAAGGCCACACAAGCGGTTCTGTCGCTGCTGGAAGGTGAAGCCACGGCTTTAACCCGAAAGGCCGTAGAAATGGCACTGGCGGGCGATGGCGTGGCCCTGCGGCTTTGCCTTGACCGGATTGCACCACCACGCAAAGACAACCCCGTGCAGTTCCCGATGCCACGCATGACCACTGCCCACGACGCCGCAGAGGCCGCTGGAGCCGTGTTGCAAGCCGTATCCATAGGTGACCTCACCCCAACAGAGGGCGCGCAGGTGATGGCGCTGGTGGACAGTTACAGGCGTACGCTGGAGACTTCAGAGTTGGAAGCACGGGTGGCGGCGTTGGAGGGGCGGTAGCCTAGTTTTTTAGGGTTCCTATCCTCACCGGCGGCGCTGGCGCAGATACCTTCGTGTTCAACCAGCTGACCGGTGTTGACCACATTACGGACTTTACCACAGCAAGTGACCACATCAGCCTTTCCAAGGCCACGTTTACGGCGTTGGGGGCTGTTGGCACACTCGGCTCAACAGCTTTCTATGCTGCGGCAGGATCAACGACAGGCCACCTTGCAACGGATCGGGTGATCTACAACACAACCACGGGGGCGTTGTACTATGATGCGGACGGCAACGGCTCAGGCGCAGCAGTACAGATCGGGGTCTCGGATGGCCACCCAACATTGGCCCACACGGATGTGCTGATCTTCTGATGGGTTGCGCTGGGGCCGGAGATACAGCCCACCGTCTTTCTCATCGCCTAAAGTGGTCGGCCAAGCCCAGCATCGGTTTGTAGGTAGCGCAACGGGAAGTAGGCTGGGATGCGCAGATCGTGGCGTTATGTCCTACCAGCGCTGCCACAAAGGTGGATAATTAGGTGGATCACCAAAAGCAAAAGCCGCGCAACCCCTTCGGATTGCACGGCTTATTTGCGATATTGGTGCCCAGAAGAGGACTCGAACCTCCACGTCTTGCAACACTGGTACCTGAAACCAGCGCGTCTACCAATTCCGCCATCTGGGCGTATCGTGAGGGGCGGTTTAGCCGTGCCTGCTGTGGGTGTCAACGGGGCGCAACGCAAAAATCGCCATCTGCTTTGGTCTTGCTGGCACGGGCCTGCCCCTGTATTCAGGCGACGCGTTCAAAACGGCGCTTTTACCCTTTTCATAGACGAGGACCCCATGAGCAAGCTGGTCACGATCTTCGGCGGTTCTGGCTTTGTCGGCCGCTACATCGCGCGCAAACTGGCGCAAGAGGGCTGGCGCGTTCGCGTGGCGGTGCGCCGCCCGAACGAGGCGCTGTTTGTGCGCGGCTACGGCGCTGTGGGGCAGGTCGAACCGGTGTTTTGCAACATCCGCGACGATGCGTCGGTTGCTGCGGCACTGGCGGGGGCCGATGCGGCGGTGAACTGCGTGGGCACGTTTGATGCGCGCGGGTCGAATAATTTTGACGCCGTGCAGGCTGCGGGGGCAGGGCGCATTGCGCGGCTGGCTGCGGCGCAAGGTTTGGGCACTTTGGTGCATCTGTCGGCCATCGGGGCGGATGCCCAAGGGACATCAAACTATGCCCGCACCAAGGGCGAGGGCGAGTTGGCCATCTTGGCCGCCTTCCCAACGGCGATGATCCTTCGCCCTTCGGTGATTTTCGGCAACGAAGACGGCTTTTTCAACCGCTTTGCGGCCATGAGCCGGATGGGCCCGATCCTGCCGTTGATTGGCGGAACAACCCGTTTCCAGCCCGTCTATGTCGAAGATGTGGCCGCAGCGGCGGTTTTAGGGGTGACGGGCGCGGCGCATGGCACTTATGAATTGGGCGGGCCAGAGGCGCTGACCTTGAGCGCGATCATCCACCGCATGCTGGCCGTCGTGCTACGTCGTCGCATGGTGTTGAACCTGCCGTTCTGGGTGGGAACGGTCATGGCGGGCGTGTTGGATACCGTGTCGGCGCTGACGCTGGGGCTGTTTCACAACGGGGTAATCACCTCTGACCAAGCGCGCCAGCTGCGGCAAGACAATGTGGTGCAGGCGGGGGCGAAAACCTTGGCCGATTTGGGCATATCGCCCGCCAATTTTGACGCGATCATCCCGGAATATCTGTGGCGGTACCGCGCCACGGGCCAATTCGCGGCCATCCGCGATTCTGCCAAGCATTTGCGGAAAGTTTGATCCATGCACGATATGCTAACAGCGGGCCTGCTGGGGTTTGTCGAGGGGCTGACAGAGTTTATCCCCGTCTCTTCCACCGCGCATCTGCTGCTGTTGGCGCATTTTCTGGGTCTGCAAGGGTCTAAGACGCTGGAAGTGGTGATCCAGTTGGGGCCGATTCTGGCGATTGCCTATCTGTACCGCGACAAACTGGTTGAGGTGTTTTCAACCTACCGCACCAAGCCCGCCTCGCAGCGCTTTATTGTCTCGGTCCTGATCGCGTTTTTCCCGGCCATGGTGGTTGGCGCGCTGGCGCATGACTTTATCAAAGCCGTTTTGTTCGAGACGCCCAAGTTAATGGCCGCCATGCTGGTTCTGGGCGGTGTGGTTTTGGTTTTCGTCGACAAGATCGCACCGCAAACGCGGGTGGATGACGCCGCGGCGGTTCCGTTCGGCAAGGCTTTGGCGATCGGGGTGGTCCAGTGCCTGTCGATCTTGCCTGGTGTGTCACGCTCGGGCGCGACAATTGTGGGGGCGCGGCTTTTGGGTGTTTCAAAACGCGCGGCGGCTGAGTTTTCGTTCTTTTTATCGCTGCCCACCATGCTGGGGGCGGTGACGTTCGACCTGATCAAATCGCGTCACGAGCTGGATTTTTCGTCCCTGACGGGGATGGGCGTGGGGTTGCTTGTTGCCACGGTCTCTGGCGCTGTCGTGGTGAAATGGATGTTGGCCTATGTGTCGCATCAGGGCTACGCGGTGTTTGGCTGGTGGCGAATCATCTTGGGGCTGGGGGTGTTGGCAGCACTTTTCGCGGGCTACTAGGTACTTAGGTATCGTGTACTGACCTAATTTAAGCAGATTTTTCCCCAATCGCGCGCTTTTCTTTGCCTATTCGCTTTTATAGGTCAGCAATACTGCCTTTTATTCCCCCAAGGACCAAGCTATCACCCCCTTCACCGTGAAGCTGGGAGATGACCCTATGGCCGTGCAACGTATGCTGAAATTCGTCTCTTTGGGCAAAGAAACCCCTGAAAAGCGCCCGGCCAATCTGCGCGCCGAAGATTTTCATGAAATCTACCGGCAGTTTGCGGCAACGAAGGCCGCAGAACAGGCCAGCCGGTGCAGCCAATGCGGCGTGCCCTATTGCCAAACACATTGCCCCTTGCACAACAACATCCCCGACTGGCTGCGCCTGACCGCCGAAGGCCGCCTGCAAGAGGCGTATAATCTAAGCCAAGCGACCAACACCTTCCCCGAAATCTGCGGCCGCATCTGCCCGCAAGACCGCTTGTGCGAAGGCAATTGCGTGATCGAGCAGTCGGGCCACGGCACGGTGACGATTGGCGCAGTGGAAAAATATCTCACCGATCTGGCATGGGAAAACGGCTGGGTCGCCCCGATCAAGCCAGGCGCCGAACGGGGAGAATCGGTGGGCATCATCGGCGCTGGTCCAGGTGGCCTTGCTGCTGCCGATGTGCTGCGCCGCGCGGGTGTGCAGGTCACGGTCTATGACCGCTATGACCGCGCCGGTGGCCTGCTGACCTACGGCATCCCCGGCTTTAAGCTGGAAAAGCCCGTGGTCATGCAGCGCATCGCGCAGCTGGAACAGGCTGGCGTGCAATTCGTGCTGAACTGCCGCGTGGGCGAGGAT
>CANFSY010000117.1 GCA_947449875.1 Paracoccaceae bacterium | reverse complement strand
GTGCTTTGCGGCTGTGCCAGTCATCGCGCAGCATGCCGTAGAGCATCAGATCGACAGCGCGGCCCAAGGCGGGGCGGAACCAATGGGCGCGTTGGCGGCCTTCGAAGATAAAGCCGGCTTTAAGATAGGCCTTTTGCGCGCGTGGGTTCTCGCCCGAGGCATCCAGCCACAGGCGCTGCGCGTTCAGATCCACAAAGGCATAGTCGATCAACGCTTGCAAAAACACGGCCCCCTCGCCCTGACCGGTGCGGGCCAAGGCCAGACGGCGCAGTTCGACACGGCCTGACGGCTCGCCGATCTCGCAATACAGCGCCATGCCCGCGGGGCCTGCGGTGTCTTGCCAGATCAACAAGCGGTGCGCGGGATTGGTCAGGTGGGCGGCGAGGGTCTGCTCGTCATCGTCGGTGATGAAAGGCGCATAGTCGGGGTGCCCCGCCAGCCCGCGGATAAAGGCGAAATCTGCGGGCGTGGCAGGGCGCAGGATCATGCCACCGCCTTGGCAAAGGCGCTGCGGTACAGGGCAGATAGCGCTGCTATGGGGGCAGATTCGTCGCCAAACGTCACCAGATCGCCGCCAAACTGCCCAACGATGGCGGCAGGGATGCCTTGGGCTGCGGCTTGGGCCAGAAGGTCTTTGGCCTGCGGTTGGGGTAAGGCCACCAGATACCGCGCCTGATCTTCGCCGTATAGCGTGGCGGTATCAGCAGCGGTCAGCGACACCCCTAGGCCAGCCCCTTCGGCCATCTCGAAGGCCGCAAGGGCCAAGCCGCCGTCGGACAGATCGGAGCAGGCGTGAAACGCTTTGCCATGGGCGCGGATAAAGGTGCCGTGGGCCTTTTCGGATGCCAGATCGACGGGGGGGGCATCGCCCGCCTCGATCCCGAAGGCTTCGGCGAGCAGGGCCGATTGGCCCAAATGCCCAAGGGTTGTGCCGATCAAAACCGCAACGTCCCCCGCTTGCGGCAGACCGCCGATCAGATCGGCGGCATCGGCCAAGATGCCCACGGCGCCAATCGTCGGCGTGGGCAGAATTCCGGCGCCATCGGTTTCGTTATACAGCGACACGTTGCCCGACACGATGGGCATATCCAGCGCGATACAAGCCGCGCCAATCCCTTTGAGCGCGCCGACCAACTGGCCCATGATCTCGGGCTTTTCGGGGTTGCCGAAGTTCAGATTGTCGGTCGTGGCCAAGGGAAGTGCCCCCACGGCGCACAGGTTGCGATAGGCTTCGGCCACGGCCTGCATGCCGCCTTGTTCGGGGTTGGCCTTGACATAGCGCGGCGTCACATCCGAGGTGAAGGCTAGGGCTTTTTTGGTGCCATGCACCCGCACCACACCGGCCCCCATGCCCGGGCGGCGGATCGTGTCGGCCAGAACTTGGCTGTCATATTGTTCGTAAACCCACGCCTTGTGCGCATAAGACGGCGCGCCGATCAGGGCGCGCAGGGCATCAAGGGCACCGATGGCGGGAAAGGCGGGCAGGGGGGCTGCGGGCGGGGTTTCCACCCAAGGCCGGTCGTATTCGGGGGCCGAGGAGGAGAGTTTCGACAGCGGCAGATCGGCCTTGATCTGGTCGCCGTGCAGGATCAAGAACCGATCCTCGGCAATGGTTTGCCCCACAATGGCAAAATCCAGATCCCATTTGACAAAGATCGCGCGGGCGACATCTTCCAACTCGGGCTTAAGCACCATCAACATGCGCTCTTGCGATTCTGACAGCATCATTTCGTAAGCCGTCATATGGGTTTCGCGCTGCGGCACGGCATCGAGCTGCAGCTTGATCCCAAGACCACCTTTATCGCCCATCTCAACCGCCGAACAGGTCAGCCCCGCTGCGCCCATATCTTGGATCGAGATCACAGCGCCCGAGGCCATCAGTTCCAGGCACGCCTCCAGCAAGCGTTTTTCGGTGAAGGGGTCGCCGACCTGCACCGTGGGGCGCTTTTCCTCGATCGAGGCGTCAAATTCGGCTGATGCCATCGTAGCCCCGCCAACCCCGTCACGCCCCGTCTTGGCCCCCAAATAAACCACGGGCATCCCCACCCCCGAGGCGACAGAATAAAAGATCTTGTCCGCATCGGCCAAGCCTGCGGCAAAGGCATTCACCAAGCAGTTGCCATTGTAGCTGCGGTGAAAGCGCACTTCGCCGCCAACAGTGGGCACGCCAAAGGCATTGCCATAACCGCCGACACCTTCGACCACGCCTTTGACAAGATGCGAGGTTTTGGGATGCGCGGGCAGGCCAAACGACAGGCTGTTCATCGCCGCAATCGGGCGCGCGCCCATGGTGAAGACATCGCGCAAGATACCGCCCACACCCGTCGCCGCCCCCTGATAGGGTTCGATGTAAGAGGGGTGATTGTGGCTTTCCATCTTGAAGATCACGGCCTGCCCGTCGCCGATATCGACCACGCCGGCATTCTCTCCGGGCCCGCAGATCACCTGCGGCCCCGTGGTGGGCAAAGTGCGCAGCCACTTCTTGGAGGATTTGTAAGAACAATGCTCGTTCCACATGGCCGAGAATATGCCAAGTTCGGTGAACGTCGGCACCCGCCCGATGATGCCCAAAAGGCGGTCGTATTCGTCGGGCTTTAACCCGTGCGCGGCTACAAGCGCGGGGGTGATCGCGGGTTCTGACATGGCAGTCTCCCATAAGCGGCACAGGCCGTCTGGCGGCATTTGGCTGCGCTTTAGGGCAAGGGGGGCGAAAGGAAAAGCGCACTTGGCGGGTTGACGGGCAAAACGAGCGGTTTTTTCCTGCGATGCGGTCAAATCTTGGGCCTATGGGTCAGCTGGGGTGGGGATCTGACCTTTGCTTGGAAGCCATGCCTTGCACCGAGAAGGGGGGCGGGAGGGTTTGGTTCTTCCATACCGCTGGCTTTGCATGCAGCCTAAGTCTTGTGCAGGTGGTGTCTTGGGGTGCCCAAGACATGCCCACGCCTAAGAATTCCGGCCGAAAACCAAAAAAAAGGCCGAGCTTGCGCTCGGCCAAGTCCAACAGGGAGGTATGAAACGGAAAGAGCGAACTCCATCGACGCTTCATGATGGTAGATAGGTGCTGCATAGAAATTAGGCAACGGCTATTGGGCTGCACTTGCGGCAATTCCGTTATGCGTAGGGCGCATAGCGAGGCGATGTTGGCGCGCCGCGTTAGTCTTGCTGGCGGCGGCGAAAAGACATGATCTCGTCCATCACAAAGTCGCGAAAGGCCGCGACGCGCTTGGAATGGCGCAGTTCTTCGGGGTAGGCCAGAAACACCGGCACCTCGGCACTTTCCACCTCGGGCAGAACGCGGATCAGGTGGGGGGAATCTTCGGTGACGTAATCGGGCAGAACCCCGATGCCAAGGTGGTTCAGCACCGCTTGCAACACACCGAAGTAGTTGTTGACCGTCAAGGTCGAGGGGATGTCATGGCTCATCAATTCCGCCACCAGCAAGGCCCCTGCGGCGACCTGGGCGGTGCCTGCGTGCTGGCAGATCAGGCGGTGCGAGGTCATCTCGTCCATCGTGGTGGGGGTGCCGTGTTCTTCCAAGTACTTCGGCGTGGCAAACAGACGCATTTTGATCTGCATCAGGCGTTTGCGGATCAGGTCGGCCTGTTGGGGTTCTTTCATGCGAATGGCGACATCGGCCTCACGCATGGGCAGGTCAAGGACGCGCTCTTCCAGCATCAGGTCGATTTTCAGGGCGGGGTATTTGGAATAGAGGGCCGCCAAACGCGGGGCCAGCCACAGGGTGCCAAAGCCGGTGGTGGTGGTCACGCGCAGCTCGCCAAACACCTCGTCCTCGCTGTCGCGGATGCGGGCGGCGGCGGCGTCTAGGCGGCGCACCATCTGGCTGGTGGCATCAAACAGCAACTCGCCCTGTTCGGTCAGAATCAAGCCGCGGGCATGGCGGTGAAACAGCGTGACTGACAGCGATTCTTCCAAGGCGCGGATTTGGCGGCTGACGGCGGATTGGCTCAAGTGCAGCACCTCACCGGCATGGGTCAGCGAGCCCTTGTCGGCCACCGCGTGAAAGATGCGCAGCTTGTCCCAATCCATCATGGCAAAATCCCCCGAACCCCATCTTAGCATAGGTCTTCGTTTGACCCAAGGGTTTCGCCCTGTAAACCGATTTGGCACACAGATTTGTAACTTTGCGCGTCCTTGCTCTTATCGGTGGGGGCAGGGTATTGGTCTGGGGCAAATGACTGCCGCAAAAGGGGTGCCGCATGGCCGTGGGTATATTCGATTCCGGCTTGGGCGGGCTGACAGTGCTAGATGCCGTGGCCCGCAGGCTGCCCGAGGTGCCCTTTGTCTATTTCGGCGACAATGCCCATGCGCCTTACGGGGTGCGTACGCATGACGACATCTTTAATCTTACCTGCGCTGCGACCGAGCGGCTGTGGGCCGAGGGCTGCGATCTGGTGATCTTGGCCTGCAACACGGCCTCTGCCGCCGCCTTAAAGCGGATGCAGGAAACGTGGGTGCCGCCGCACAAACGGGTCTTGGGCGTGTTTGTGCCCCTGATCGAGGCGCTGACAGAGCGGCAATGGGGCGACAATTCCCCGCCGCGTGAAGTGGCGGTCAAACATGTTGCACTGTTTGCCACGCCTGCCACAGTCGCCTCGCGCGCGTTTCAGCGCGAACTGGCCTACCGTGCCGTGGGCGTGGATGTGGAAGCGCAGCCGTGCGGCGGCGTGGTGGATGCGATCGAGCAAGGCGACGAGATCTTGGCCGAGGCCTTGGTGCGCAGCCATGTCGAAGCCCTGAAACGCCGCATGCCCCACCCTGAAGCGGCGGTGTTGGGCTGCACCCATTACCCTTTGATGGCCCGCGCTTTTCAAGAAGCATTGGGGCCAGAGGTTAAGGTTTATTCGCAAGCCAATCTGGTGGCCGAAAGCTTGGCAGATTATTTGCACCGCAGGCCGGAATTTTTGGGGGCTGGCACGGTATCGCGGTTCTTGACCACGGGCGATCCGGCCAATGTTTCCAGCAAAGCCACGCAATTCTTGCGCCGTAAAATCACGTTCGAGGCGGTGTAATGCGCCAAACGACACCTTCGGCAAGGTCATCCAAGTGCTGTGCGGGCGCGTTTTTGGTCGGTTCTTAGCTCTATGCTCATGGCAAAACACCGCGACGTAAGGCGCGGTGTTTTGCCATGGTATCAAATTGCGAACTTTAGGTTTGATTCGGTTCTAAAGTATCAGAGTCCTGATCTGCCAGGTGCGGCGTTTTGATCGCGCGGGTCCTTTTTAGATCCAGCCGTTCGACTGGGCGATATGAACCGCATGGGTGCGGTTGTTCGCCCCAAGTTTCAAAAATGTTTTACGCATCAACATTTTAACGTTGTTTTCTGACTGACCTATCCTGTGGCCGATTTCTTTGTTCGATGCACCCACCAGAACCATTTCGAGCATTTCAATTTCCGACGGGGTCAAGACGGCCGTCGACGTGGTGGCCGAGAGCTTCTCGAAGGCGGCCGATTTGAAGAAACTGCTGGGGAAGAATATCTCTCCAGACAAGATCAGGTTCAACGCCGGAATAAGCGCGGTCAACGGCATGTCTTTGGGAATAAATCCCCGTGCGCCGACTTTGATCGCTTTGACCACCAACGACTGGTCCGTCATGCTCGAAAAGATGACGACCTTCGTGTCAGGAAATGTCGTTACAAACCGTTCGATGCTGGTCACACCGTCCATGCCGGGCATAACCATGTCTAACAGGATCACATCACAGTGGGTCGCGGAGGCCGCGTCGAGCGCCCCTTGGAACGTCGATTGAGGTGTGACGGTTCCTTTGATGCGGCCTTCCAGAAAGTTGCAGATGCACTCGCTGATCATCGCATGATCGTCTGCCACAATCACGCTAATCGGGGCGGTTGCGACGGCGAAGTCTAATTTTTGGTCCGAGATTGTCATGCATTCCACCCAATGATCTTCGCCTTCGTTAAGTAGCCCTTAACGATCGACATTCCATCTCCGATTAAGAGACAGTACGTTATCTTTGGTGTAGATGCACTACTCAAATTAGAGTAACCAAAACGAACTGGGGTTGTAAGCACGGGGTACCTTTGGCATTGAGGCATTTCGTAAGCTGCTGAATTGGGCGGTCTTGATCGACACGACTGCGCGATCCGTGGTGATGCTGTCTGTATGAAATTTGAATAAAAACAGTGACTTAGATTTTTTCGGTTCGTCTGTTCAGCATGCATCTGCGTCGCGCCCGCTTGCTTTTTTCTACGTTTTCCCCTAACGCTTTATTTAAAGGAGCAGTCCATGTCTGGCAAGTACATCGCAACGCCAAGGATGTTCGCCCATAAGATGATTCATGGTGTTATGCCTGCGTCGTTTTTCCCAACGCCCGGCCTGTCGCGTGATCTGCGCCCCTTTGAATGGGCGCGGCGGGTTGATCCTTGGGTTCACGGCGTGCCCAACTTGTTTCAAGTGACGGCGGATTTGTACCGCGCAGCCCAACCCAATTCAGATGGTTTTCGCGCGCTGGAAGGGTTGGGGGTGCGATCCGTGCTGTCGCTGCGCCAGACGCTGGACGATGGGGCGCTGGCGCGCCCCAGCGGATTGGTGTTGTGCAGGGTGCCGATCAAGTCGCGCTTTGTGGCGGAAAAGAACGGCAGTCGCGTCGTGCTGGCGATGCGCGCTTTGCTAAGTGCGCTGCAAAGCGGGCCGGTTTTGGTGCATTGCCACCACGGGGCCGACCGCACCGGCCTGATCTGTGCGCTGTGGCGCATTTTGTATCAAGGCTGGTCGCGCCAATCGGCGATTGATGAGTTGATCGAGGGCGGCTATGGCTTTCATCCGATCTGGTTCAACATTCCGCGCTATCTGCGCGAGGTGAATTTGATCGACCTGCGCGATCGGATAGGGTCATGACATCATATCAAGACTGGCAAGCAGAGCGTTTGGCGGCGCTGACCGCCGAGGATGCCTGGTTGAACCTGACCGACCGGGTCGAGGTTGGCTCTGGCCCGCACAGCGTTGGGCGGGCGGGTGACAATGATCTGGTCTTGTCGGTCGGCCCTGACCATTTGGGCGTGCTGACGGCGACGGCGCATCAGGCTTCTTTGCGGGTTGGGGCGCAGCATTTGGCTTTTGTGAAGCAGGGCGGCAATCCGGTTCTGCGCACGGCGGGCTTGCTGTTGGAGCTGCACACGGTCGAGGGCCAACCCGCCTTGCGCGTGCGCGATCTTGGTCTGCCGCGCAAGGTGGCTTTGTCATATTTTGCCTTTGATCCGGATTGGGTGATCACAGCCCGCTGGGAGGAATTGGCCGCCCCCAAAGCGCAGAGTGTCGATCAAAATGGTGCGGGGGCGACCGAAGTCACCCTTACCCACCGCGCGCATTTTACCCATGAAGGGCAAGATGTTACGCTTCTGGCCACCCATTGGAAGGCGGGTAAGCCGATGTTTGTGATCCGCGATGCCACGGCGGGGGTGGAAACTTATGCCGCCTCGCGCTTTTTGATCGGCGAACCTGAGGGCGAGACGATCACGCTGGATTTCAACCGCGCCCACAACCCGCCCTGCGCCTTTAGCGACTTTGCCATTTGCCCCCTGCCGCCGCGCGAAAACCGCTTGCCCTTTGCCATCCGCGCCGGAGAGCGCAAGCTGGGGTGATGGCCCAAAGCCGGGGGGCACGCCCCCCGGACCCCCGTGGATATTTGGGCAAGTATGAAATAGGGGGGCGAAGGGGCTTGCATCCGCGCTTTGGCTGACCAAAGAGGATGCCTAAGATTTTGACACCGAAGGGGACGCCACATGATCTATAACATCGCCATCCTTGGGGCCTCGGGCTATACGGGGGCGGAGCTGGTGCGCTTGATCGCCACCCATCCCCAAATGCGAGTTGCGGCCCTTTCGGCGGACCGCAAGGCCGGCATGACCATGGCAGAGGTTTTTCCCTTTCTGCGCCATCTGGATTTGCCGATTTTGACCAAGATCGAAGAGATTGATTTTGCCAAGATCGACCTGTGCTTTTGCGCCTTACCACACGGCACGACCCAAGCGGTGATTGCCGCTTTGCCGCGGGATTTGAAGATTGTCGATCTGTCGGCCGATTTCAGGCTGCGCGATGCGGCGGCCTATGCCAAGTGGTACGGCCAGCCCCACACCCAGCCCGATTTGCAAGCCGAGGCGGTGTATGGCTTGACCGAGTTTTATCGCCCCGAGATTGCCGCCGCGCGGTTGGTGGCGGGGACGGGGTGCAATGCCGCGACGGGGCAGTTCGCTTTGCGCCCTTTGATCGCGGCTGGGGTGATTGATCTGGACTCGATCCTGATCGACCTGAAGGCCGGGGTTTCGGGGGCGGGGCGCAGCCCGAAGGAAAACTTGCTGCATGCCGAATTGTCGGGGGGCACGCATACGTATTCCGCCGGTGGCAAGCACCGCCATTTGGGCGAATTTGACCAAGAGTTCTCTAAAATCGCCGGTCGTCCGGTGCAGGTGCAATTCACGCCGCATTTACTGCCGATGAACCGCGGCATTCTGGCGACGGTTTATGTCAAGGGCGATCCGGCGGTGGTGCATCAGACCTTGGGCGCGGCCTATGCGGCGGAACCCTTCTTGCAGGTGCTGCCCTTTGGCACTTTGCCCTCGACCCGCGATGTGGCGGGGTCGAATTTCTGTCACATCGGGGTGATTGGCGACCGTTTGCCTAATCGGGCGGTTGTGGTGGCGGTGCTGGACAACTTAAATAAAGGCTCATCGGGCCAAGCCTTGCAAAATGCCAATCTGATGCTGGGATTGCCAGAGACGATGGGGCTGATGTTGGCCCCGATTTTTCCGTGAGGGTGTAATGGCGGGCATGAAGGGTCTGAAAAAGACACGGCGCATCCAGATTATCATCGTGGCCTTTGTCGCATTGGCGCTTTCGACTGCGTTGATCGGCTATGCGATGAAAGACGGGATCAACTTCTTTCGCTCGCCCTCGCAAGTGGCGACCATGCCGCCCAAAGCCGGAGAGGTGTTTCGCTTGGGCGGTTTGGTTGAGGTGGGGTCTTTGGTGCGCGGGCAGGGCGATGTGATCACCTTTAAAATAACCGATACCAAAGACATCATCCCCGTTGCCTTTAAAGGCGTTCTTCCGGATTTGTTTGCCGAAGGGGCGGGCGTGATTGCCATGGGCCAAATGCAGGATGGCACCTTTGTGGCCAGCGAAATCTTGGCCAAGCATGACGAGAAATACATGCCCAAAGAGGTGATCGACGCGTTAAAAGCGCAAGGCGTGTACAAGGCGGCAGGGTCTTAAGGACGCTTGGTTTTGAATGAATTAACTTTCTAACGGCAGTCTGCCCCCCGTGACCAGCATCGGGGGCATCATGCCAAACGTTCGCCAGATTGCCGAAGAGATCGTCGCCCGCGAGGGCGGCTATGTGAACGATCCAGCCGATCTGGGCGGGCCCACG
>CANFSY010000116.1 GCA_947449875.1 Paracoccaceae bacterium | reverse complement strand
GGCGCGTCAAGGCGCTGCCCAAGACGAGGGCGGGGCGCTGGCCCTGACGGGTGTGCCGGACAAGACCGTCATCGCAGACTTCTTGCGCCACCCCTATTTCCAGCGCCCTGTGCCCAAATCATTGGACCGCAACGCCTTTGACCTGTTGCCCGCTGTCCGGCACCTAAACGACGCTGACGCCCTGTCGACGCTAACCCATTGCGCGGCTTCCGCCGTGGCCCAAGGTGCTATCCATTTTCCCGCCCCAATATCTCAGCTTTTGGTGGCAGGCGGCGGGCGGCACAATAGGGCGCTGATGCAGGCCCTTGCGCAGCATTTCCCCAACGTGCGGGCGATCGACACCCAAGGGCTGAATGGTGATATGTTAGAAGCGCAGGCCTTTGCCTATCTTGCCGCGCGGGTGGATGCGGGCTTGCCTCTATCATCGCCCCAAACAACCGGCGCACCCTTTCCCTTGGGCGGCGGGCAGATCAGCCTGCCGTGATGCGCTTGTGCGAGGTGTTTGCGAAAGTGTCACAAAACAGGGGCTTTTGTCTGGCTCGCTTGCGTGCCAAGCCTAAGGTCACCTTGTGCTGGATGGATCGGGGCTGGGGATGATCTTTTCGTATGCCAACACCTTAGGCAAGCTTGCCCCCGCAGCGGTGGGCGATGCCTTATGGATTGACCTGTGCAAGCCCGACCCTGACGAGCAAGCCGCCGCCGCCCCCTATGTGCCCGAAATCCCCACACTGGCCGATCTGGAAGAGATCGAGATTTCCGCCCGCCTCTACCGCGAGGGAGAGTTTAGCGTGCTCACCGTTCTGGTGCCCGGCCTGTCGCGCGAGGATGGTGTGTCGCCCATCACGGGGCCGGTGGCCTTTATTCTGGGAGCGGGGCGGCTGGTGACAGTGCGCTACCACGCGCCGCGCCCGTTCGAGACCTATCCCCCTCGTGCCAACAAAGTGGGCTTGGGCTGTGACGGGGCCGAGCGGGTCTTTTTGGGACTGTGCGAAGAAATCATCGGACGCATCGCCGACCTTCTGGAAGGGGCCGGCAAGGCGCTTGACGGCATCACCCGCCAGATCTTCACGACCGAAGGCATGGGGCCGGAAGCGGCGGTGCTGCAAAAGGCGCTGACCATATCCGGCCAGCAAAGCGACATGGTGGGCAATTGCCGCCTGTCGCTGCTGACCATCGAACGCGCCTTGTCGTTCTTTCTGGTCGGGCTAGAGGACCACGGCAAAGCCGATGGCCTGCGCGCTACGATCAAAGGGCTAACGCGCGATATCCAATCGCTGGAGGTGCATGGCGATTATCTCTCGTCGCGTGTCGCGCAGGCGACAGACGCGACCTTGGGCATGATCAACCTTGCGCAAAACACAACCGTGCGGATCGTGTCGGTGGTGGCCGTGCTGTTCATGCCGCCGACGTTGATCGCGTCGATCTACGGGATGAACTTTCGCATGATGCCAGAGCTGGACACGGCGTGGGGCTATCCGGGTGCGCTGGTGCTGATGGTGGCCTCGGCGCTGACGACATGGTTTGTGTTCAAATGGAAGAAATGGTTGTAAGCCGCAGAGGGCCTTATGAAAATCACCAAGCTGGAAACGATCGGCAACGAATTTGTCACCTTCACCCGCGTCACCACCGAAGACGGCGCGCAGGGGTGGGGGCAATTGTCGACCTATAACGCCGATATCACGGCCGAAATCTTTCACCGCCAAGTGGCCCGTCACGCCTTGGGCACCCATGTCGAAGACATGGAAGACACCCTGCGCCTGATCGCCGAGCGCGAGCATAAATACCCCGGCAGCTATCTGCGCCGCGCCCAAACCGGCCTAGACACCGCCGTGTGGGATTGGCGCGGCAAGGCTGTGGGCAAGCCGGTCGTGTCGCTTTTGGGCGGCACCCCGGGCAAGCTGCGCGCCTATGCCAGCTCGATGAAGCGCGACATTTCGCCCGAAGACGAAGCCGCCCGCTTTGTCAAACTGCGCGACGAGCAGGGCTTTACCGCCTTTAAATGGCGCGTCGGGGCCGAATGCGGGCGCGGGCGCGACGAATGGCCCGGGCGCACCGAAGCCGTTGTGCCCGTGGTCGCCAAAGCCTTGGGCGACGGGATCGATAAGCTGGTCGATGGCAATTCCTGCTACGGCCCGCAAGCCGCCATTGCCGTGGGCCATATGCTGCAAGACAACGGCATTGGCCACTTCGAAGAACCCTGCCCCTATTGGGAGGTGGATCAAACCGCCCAAGTGCGCGCTGCTCTGTCGATGGATGTGGCGGGCGGCGAGCAGGATTGCGAATTCACCGCTTGGACTTTGGCCATCGAGCACAAGGCCGTCGACATTCTGCAACCCGATGTGATGTATTTAGGCGGTATTTCTCGCACGCTAGAGGTTTGCGCCATGGGGGCCAAAGCCGGCCTGCCCATCACGCCCCACGCCGCCAACCTGTCGCTGGTGACGATGTGCACGATGCACCTGTTGAAAGCCATTCCCAACGCGGGCAAGTATCTGGAATTCTCGATCGAGGGGCAGGATTACTACCCGTGGCAAGAGGGGCTGTTTTTGGGCGACCCCTACCGCATCGAAGACGGCTGCGCGCTTGTACCAGACGCGCCGGGCTGGGGGGTCGAGATTGATCCGGAGTTTTTACGCAAAGCCACATGGCGGGAGTCTGTTCTGTGACACAAACCATCCTCATCACCGGCGCGGGGTCCGGCATCGGGCGGGCCACGGCGCATAAGTTTCTGGCGGCGGGCTGGAATGTCGGCCTGATCGGACGGCGGGCCGAGGCTTTGGCCGAAACCGCAGGCGATCATCCCGCAGCTTTGGTTTTGCCCTGCGATGTGACCGTGCCCGATCAGGTCGAGGCCGCCTTTGCCCAAGCCGCCGCAGCCTTCGGGCGGGTGGATGTGCTGTTTAACAACGCCGGCATGTCAGCCAAAGCAGGGCCGATTGACGAAATCCCGCTGGAGACGTGGTTTGAAGTGGTCAATGTCAACCTCAACGGCATGTATCTGTGCGCCCGCGCGGCCTTTGGCCAGATGCGCCGACAAGATCCGCAAGGCGGACGGATCATCAACAACGGCTCGATCTCGGCCCATGCGCCGCGTCCGGGGTCAGCGCCCTATACCACCACCAAACACGCCATCACCGGATTGACCAAAACGCTGGGGCTGGACGGGCGCGCCTTTAACATCGCCTGCGGGCAGATTGATATCGGCAATGCGCTCACCCAAATGGCCGCGCGCTTTCAAACGGGCGTGCCGCAAGCCGACGGGCAGATCAAGATCGAACCCGTGATGGATGTCGACCATGTGGCCGAGGCGGTCCTAAACATGGCGCGCCTGCCTTTGGATGTGAACGTGCCTTTCATCACCATCATGGCCCGCGACATGCCCTATATCGGGCGCGGCTGAACACTCTTTGCCAAGGACTCCCCCATGACCCTGACCCTGCCTGCCTTCACCAACGCTGGCCGCTTTTGGCGCGGCAATCTGCACACCCATTCCACCCGCTCTGACGGCGTGCTGGACCCCGCCGAGGTCTGCCGCCGCTATCAGGCCGAGGGCTATGATTTTATCGCCCTGACCGACCATTTCGTGGGCCGCTATGGCTATCCCATCGTCGACACCGTGCCGTTTCGCGACAGTGCCTTTACCACGATCTTGGGGGCAGAACTGCATTCGGGCGCGATGGAGAACGGCGAGCTGTGGCATATTCTGGCCGTGGGCCTGCCGGCTGACTTTGCGCCGTCAAACTCCCCGTCCTTCCTGCCGGTCGCAGGCCAAGAAACCGGCCCGCAAATCGCCGCCCGCGCGGTGGCGGCGGGGGCCTTTGTGGCCGTGGCCCATCCGCAATGGTCGGGCCTGACGGTGAATGACGCGCGGTCGATCACGGCGGCCCATGCGGTGGAGATTTACAACCACGGCTGTGCCATGGGCTGTGATCGCCCCGACGGTTTTGCCATTGCTGACCAATTGCTGACCGAAGGGCGCAATCTGACCCTGATCGCCACCGATGACGCGCATTTTTCCGAGCCGGATCATTTCGGCGGCTGGACCATGGTGAAATCGGAAACAAACACGCCCGAAGCCCTTTTGGCGGCGCTGAAAGCGGGGGCGTTTTATTCCACCCAAGGCCCCGAATTGCGCGATGTGCGGGTTGAGGACGGGCATTTGATCGTGGAATGTTCCGCCGTCAGTTCCATCGTCGCGATTGGCTGGGGCACGGGGGCGAAAGCCGTGCATGGCCATTCGCTGACACGCGGGGCTGTGCCGTTAGAGCGGTTGAACAATTCCCCCTTCGTACGCGCGGCGGTGATTGATGCGGCGGGCAAGCGGGCGTGGTCGAACCCGATCTGGACGGGGGCTGCAGAGAAAAACCCGCGTTTGGCTTAAGGCCCTGCCCGGAACGATTGGGCCGAGATGACTATGGAGGGGTAGGGGGGTAAGTTAGGCCTTCCCCTCTAACCCCTTCGCTGCGGCCTCTGATGCGCCCGGGATGCGCATTTCGAAGACGTCGGTGACCGAGGTGTAATCGTAATAGCCCAAGCGCGCCAAGGGGCGGATGCCAAGGATATCCAGCTTGCCATCGGGCAGGATCACCTCGTCTTTGACGTGAATCCGCGTGACCTCGCCGTAGACCACATCGACCCCGCCATGGGCCGAGTTGCCCTTAAGCCGCGTGGTTTGCAGATAGCGGCATTCAAACTGCGCGGGGCTTTCGGCCACACGCGGGGCCGGGGCATCAAGGCAAGCGGCTTTGGTCAGGCCGGCCTTGTCAAACTCGTCAACCCCCGCAGGCCATTCCATGGCCGAGATATTGACCGCCTCGCGCAGGGCATAGGTGGCCATGTTCCAGACAAACCACCCCGTCTCTTCGGCGTTCAGCACCGAATGTTTGCGCCGCCCGTCAGAATAGGGGTTGGCGGCGAACATCACCATCGGCGGGTCAAAGGACAGGTTCTGCCATTGGCTATAGGGTGCCAGATTGGCGCGGCCTTGGGCATCGACGGTCGAGATCCAGCCGATCGGGCGCGGCACAGTGCAGGATTTGAAGGGTGAAAAGGGCAAAGGGCAAGCCTCGCGGCCGGGGGCGTAGTGCATGGGGGTTCCTATAAGACGGTGGACAGGCGGTAGCCCGGGGCATGGATCAGGCGCACCCACGTGATGGGCGCATCGGGGGCCCAAGTACAGCGTTCGGTGACAAAGACCGCCGACCCTTGGGCGACGCCTAAGGCGGCGGCGGCCGCGTCATTGGCGGCTTCGGCGGAAAAGCTGATATCGCCGCTGGCATAAGAGATATGGGCCACCAGCCATTCATTGGCGCTGATAGCGGCAAAATCGGGCAGGGGGGTGGGCAGGATGGCGGGGTTCAGCCAGCGGTCCTCCAGCACAAACCCCCGGCCCGAGGCGAGGTGCAGGGTTTCGATATGCAGCATTTCCCCCACATCCTGCCCCAAACGGGCAAGTACGGGCACGGGCGGTTGGGCCAATTCGCAGAGCAACAGGCGCAGGCCGTAAACCTCGCCGCGCGCTTCGACTTCGGCGCGGATCACGGGGATATCCAGCGTGGCCTTGCGCACCGGAAGGGCTGCAACCCGCGTGCCCGCCTTGCGCTTGCGTTCCAGCACGCCAGCGCGCGCCAGTTCCGACAGGGCGCGGTTCACCGTCGCACGTGCCACGCCAAATTCCTGCGCCAAGGCGGCCTCGGGCGGGATCAGCGTGCCCAAGGGCCAAGCGCGGCTGCGGATGCGGGCCAGAACCTCGGTTCGAATAGCCTCCCAGCCCGCCATTACAGCACCGAGGCCAAGCGGGCCATGACGGTTGCAAAGCGCGCGCGCACGCCGTCGCGCGCGATGTGGCGGCCGTCTTGCACGATGTGGCGGCCTGCCGACCAAAGGTGGCGGACCATGCGGTCATCGCCGGCAAAGGCAAATGTGTCGAGCAACCTGTCGCCGCTGCGCCCCGCCATATCCGGCCCGCTGGCATCAAGCGCCACCAGATCAGCCCATTTGCCCAGCTCAATCGCCCCCGCATCGCGCCCCGCTGCCTGCGCGCCGCCTTGCGCCATCCCTTCAAAGACCCGTCGCCCGACAGAGCGGTCATCGGCCAGCACCGCACGGGCCTTTAGCCCCAAGCGTTGCGAATATTCCAGCATGCGGATTTCTTCACTCAGGGAAATGCGCACATTGCTATCCGACCCGATCCCGAACGCCCCGCCCGCCGCCAGATACCGCGCGCCGTCAAAGAGACCGTCGCCCAAGTTCGCCTCGGTGATCGGGCACAGGCCTGCCACAGCGCCCGATTGTGCAAGGCCCAAGGTTTCGGCGGGCAGCATCTGCGTGGCGTGGATCAGGCACCAGCGCCGATCCACCGGCGCATGGGACAGCAGCCAATCGACAGGGCGCTGGCCGGTGTGGGCCAAAAGCTCGTCCACCTCGGCCACTTGTTCGGCGACGTGAATGTGGATCGGCCCGTCCAAAGCCGCCGCCGCCGCAAGGCTGGTGGGCGAGACCGCGCGCAGCGAGTGGGGCGCTTGGCCCAGCACGGCATCTGGGGGAAGGGTGGCCATGTGGCGCGCGGCCCCCTCGCGCAGGCGCAGATAGCCGTCCAGATCATTGCCAAAGCGCAGCTGCCCGCCCGCCAATTCCCGCCCGTCACACCCACCGCGTTCATACAGCACCGGCAGCAGCGTCAGCCCAAGGCCGGTTGCCTGCGCTGCAGCACAAATCTGGCCCGCCATCTCGGCAAGGTCGGCATAGGGCGCACCGCCGACCCCGTGGTGCAGATAGTGAAACTCTGCCACCGCGCCGTAGCCCGCTTCCGCCATTTCCACCATGACTTGGGCTGCGATGATGCCGACATCTTCGGGCGAAAGGTGTTCCAAAAAGCGGTACATCAGGCTGCGCCATGTCCAAAAGCTGTCTTGGCCAGCGGTGCGGTATTCGGTCAACCCCGCCATGGCGCGTTGAAAAGCGTGGCTGTGCAGGTTGACAGGCGCGGGCAGTAAGCAGCCTACGCGCATCCCGCCGCGTGCTGGACCAATCGCCGCGATCCGGCCATCGGCGATCTGAACCGTGACATCTTGCACCCAGCCTTGCGGCAACAGGGCGTGATCGGCGTGCAGCAGCATGGCCACTCCTTGACTTTGGAATATGTGCAGACATAATAGCAATAGATCCAGACATAAGGCAAGGCTCATGCCGATTCTTCTAACCAATGCAACGCTTGCGACGATGGTGCAGGGCTATGGCCTGATCGAGGGCGGGGCTTTGGTGATTGACGGCGACCAGATCGCCTTTGCGGGGCCGCTGGCGGACCTGCCCGCCGCCTTTGGCGCTCTTGCGCCGCAAGACCTTGGCGGCAACCTTGTCACCCCGGGCTTGATCGACTGTCACACCCATATCGTCTTTGCCGGCGACCGCGCGGCAGAGTTTGAGCTGCGCCTGAACGGGGCCAGCTATGAACAGGTGGCCCGCGCCGGTGGCGGTATCCTGTCCACCGTGCGCGCCACCCGCGCCGCATCAGAGGCGGAGCTGTTGGCCCAAGCCCTGACACGCGCCGATCAGATCATTGCGGGCGGCGCTACGGTGATCGAGGTGAAGTCCGGTTACGGCCTGACCGTGGCCGATGAGCTAAAGATGCTGCGCGTGGCGCGCCAGATCGGCCAGCACCGCGCGGTGCGAGTCAAGGTCACGCATCTTGCGGCCCATGCCATCCCGCCCGACTACCAAGGCCGCGCTGGCGCTTATATCGACGAGGTCGCCATCCCCGTGCTGCACCAAGCCGCCGCCTTGGGCCTGATCGACGCGGTCGATGCCTTTTGCGAAGGCATCGCCTTTTCGGTGTCCGAGGTTGATCGCCTGTTTGCCCAAGCCGGCACTTTGGGCCTGCCCGTCAAACTCCATGCCGAGCAGCTTTCCGACCTCAAAGGCGCTGTCATGGCGGCGGGGTATGGTGCTTTGTCGGCGGATCATCTGGAATATCTGGGCGACGATGGGGTGGCGGCGATGGCCGCATCGGGCAGCGTGGCCGTGATTTTGCCCGGTGCCTTTTACACCCTGCGCGAAACCCGAATGCCCCCGATTGCCGCCTTGCGGCAGGCTGGCGTGGCGATGGCCGTGGCCACCGATTGCAACCCGGGCTCGTCGCCGATGACCTCGCTGACGCTGGCGATGAACATGGCCTGCACCTTGTTTCGCATGACCCCGCTAGAGGCGTTGCAGGGCACGACCCTGCACGCCGCCCGCGCCCTTGGGCTTACCGATTGCGGCGTGCTGGTGGCGGGCAAGCGGGCCGATCTGTGCATCTGGAACGCCCGCCATCCGGCGGAATTGTCTTATAGAATCGGGGCAACGCCGTTGCATGCCCGCATGTTTGGAGGCCGCTTTGACGCCTGAAATCCTCATCCCCGGACAGACCACCTTAGCCCAGTTGGAACGCCTGTTTCGCACCGAAGCCCCTGCCGTGCTTGACCCTTCGGCCCGCGCGGGGGTGGAATGGGCTGCAGCGCAGATTGCCACGGCTGCGGCGGGATCAGCGGCGGTTTACGGGGTGAATACGGGGTTTGGCAAATTGGCCAGCCTTAAGATCGCCCCGCAAGATACCCAAACCTTGCAGAAAAACCTGATCCTGTCGCATTGCTGCGGCGTGGGCGACCCCATGCCGCGTCCCGTCGTGCGCTTGATGATGGCGCTGAAGCTGTTGTCGCTGGGGCGTGGTGCTTCTGGCGTGCGCTGGCAGATTATCGAGATGCTGCAAGCCATGCTCGCCGCCGGTGTGACGCCGGTGATCCCCGCCCAAGGCTCTGTCGGGGCCAGTGGCGACTTGGCCCCTTTGGCGCATATGACCGCCGTGATGATCGGCCACGGTCAGGCTGACCATGACGGCCACATCAAAACCGCCGCACAAGCCCTTGCCGATGCAGGGCTTTCAGCGGTGGTTCTTGGCCCCAAAGAGGGGCTGGCCCTGATCAACGGCACGCAGTTTTCCACCGCTTATGCGCTGGTGGGTCTGTTTGGCGCATGGCGCGGGGCGCTGAACGCCCTTGTCACCTCGGCCCTGTCGACCGATGCCATCATGGGCTCTACCGCGCCCCTCGCGGCGGAAATTCATGCGCTGCGTGGCCAACCGGGGCAGATTGCCGCGGCAGCCACCTTGCGCGATTTGCTGGCAGGGTCGGTCATCCGCGAAAGCCACCGCGAGGGGGATGCCCGCGTGCAAGACCCCTATTGCATCCGCTGCCAGCCGCAGGTGACGGGGGCTGCGATGGATATTCTGCGCCAATCCGCCCGCACCTTAGAGATCGAGGCGAATGCCGCCACTGACAATCCCTTGGTGCTGTCGGATGGGCAGATCGTCTCTGGTGGCAACTTTCACGCCGAACCCGTTGGTTTTGCAGCCGATATGATCGCCATGGCCATCAGCGAGATCGGGGCCATTGCGCAGCGCCGTGTGGCGTTGATGGTTGATCCGGTGCTGAGCTTTGATCTGCCCGC
>CANFSY010000115.1 GCA_947449875.1 Paracoccaceae bacterium | reverse complement strand
GTGACACGTTGGGCCATGCTTTGGAAGCGACCCTGACCGATCTGGACGG
Organism: Paracoccaceae bacterium; assembly: GCA_947449875.1. GTDB lineage: Bacteria > Pseudomonadota > Alphaproteobacteria > Rhodobacterales > Rhodobacteraceae > Stagnihabitans. The sequence goes on along the minus strand of CANFSY010000115.1, from coordinate 9,456 downwards.
GTTCTTTACCTTTGTCGTCGGCACCAAGAACGGCTTTGGCGTGGTGCGCGACCCCATCGCCTGCAAGCCTGCTGTGATGGCCGAAACTGACCAATACGTCGCCTTTGGCAGCGAATACCGCGCCTTGGTGAACCTTCCCGGCATCGAAGCCGCCCGCATCTGGGAGCCGGAACCCGCCACTGTTTACTTCTGGGAGCGTTAAGGAATGCAGACTTTCGATCTGTCCAAAGACGGCCTGCGTGCCTTGAACTCGTCGCTGCACGCGCTCAAGGGCCAGACCAATATGACGGCTTGGGAGGTGATCAATCCCAAAGGGGCCCATGCCATCGCCGCAGGGGTTGACGCACCCGTTGAAATCACGGTGCGTGGATCGACCGGCTATTACTGCGCGGGCATGAACAAGCAGGCGTCGATCTTTATCAAAGGCTCGGCTGGTCCGGGCGTTGCTGAAAACATGATGTCAGGCAAAGTCGTGATTGACGGCGATGCCAGCCAATACGCAGGGGCCACAGGGCGCGGCGGGTTGCTGGTGATCAAGGGCAACGCCTCGTCTCGCTGCGGGATTTCGATGAAAGGCATCGAGATCGTCGTGCATGGCAACATCGGCCACATGTCGTGCTTTATGGCGCAATCGGGGTCTGTTGTGGTCTTGGGCGACGCAGGCGAAGCTTTGGGCGATTCGCTGTATGAAGCGCGCCTGTTCGTGCGCGGCAAGGTTAAGTCGCTGGGCGCGGATTGCATCGAAAAAGAAATGCGCCCCGAGCATTACGCGCTGGTCGAAGACCTGCTGCGCCGTGGCGAAGCCGACCACAAGGCCAAGCCCGAGCAGTTCCGCCGCTATGGCTCGGCCCGTAAGCTGTACAACTTCAATATCGACAACGCCGCGGCGTACTGAGGCAGATATGAGCGATTTTCCCCACACCCCGCCAAAAATGTCGTGGACCTTTTCCAACGATGTAAACGCAGAAATCCGCCGTGCCGCCGCCACCGGCATCTATGACATCCGCGGCGGTGGGTCTAAGCGCCGCCTGCCGCATTTCGATGACCTGCTGTTCTTGGGCGCGTCGATCTCGCGCTATCCGTTGGAAGGCTACCGCGAAAAATGCGCCACCGATGTGTGGCTGGGCACCCGCTTTGCCAAAAATCCGATCCATCTGGATATTCCGATCACCATCGCGGGCATGTCCTTTGGCGCGCTGTCTGGCCCCGCGAAAGAGGCTTTGGGCCGCGGCGCTTCGGCGGCGGGCACCTCGACCACGACAGGTGACGGTGGGATGACCGAGGAAGAGCGCGGCCATTCCAAGTCGCTGGTCTATCAATACTTGCCCTCGCGCTACGGCATGAACCCTGACGATCTGCGCCGCGCGGATGCGATCGAGGTTGTGGTGGGCCAAGGGGCTAAGCCCGGCGGCGGCGGTATGCTTTTGGGTCAGAAAATCTCTGACCGCGTGGCCAATATGCGCAACCTGCCCAAGGGCATCGACCAACGCTCGGCCTGCCGTCACCCTGACTGGACGGGGCCGGATGATCTGGAAATCAAGATTTTGGAGATCCGCGAGATCACCAACTGGGAAAAGCCGATCTACATCAAGATCGGCGGCGCGCGCCCCTATTATGACACGGCCTTGGCTGTGAAAGCCGGCGCAGACGTTGTGGTGCTGGACGGGATGCAGGGCGGCACGGCGGCCACGCAGGATGTGTTCATCGAAAACGTCGGCATGCCGATTTTGGCCTGTATCCCCTTGGCCGTGAAGGCGCTGCAAGATCTGGGCATGCACCGCAAAGTGCAACTGATCGTGTCAGGCGGGATTCGCACGGGGGCCGATGTGGCCAAGGCGATGGCTTTGGGCGCAGATGCTGTGGCCATCGGCACGGCGGCCCTGATCGCTTTGGGCGACAATGATCCGGCGTTGGAAGCTGAATATAACAAACTCGGCACCACCGCAGGCGCCTATGATGACTGGCACGAAGGCCGCGACCCTGCTGGTATCACCACCCAAAACCCCGAGCTGTCGGCCCGCTTCGACCCGGTTTTGGGCGGGCGTCGCCTGAAAAACTACCTGAAAGTCATGACTCTAGAGGCGCAGACGATTGCCCGCGCCTGTGGCAAAAACCACCTGCATAACCTTGAACCCGAAGACCTGTGCGCGCTGACCATCGAAGGCGCTGCCATGGCCGGGGTTCCCCTTGCAGGCACCAATTGGATACCGGGCCGCAACGGCGGTTTCTAAGAAGAAAAGAGAACAGGGAGACTATAATGTCACACGCTCCGACCAAGGATCTGGCCGCTTGGGCCAAAGAACGCGGTGTTAAGTACTTCATGATCTCCTACACCGATTTGTTCGGTGGTCAGCGCGCCAAACTGGTGCCGACACAGGCGATCAACGATATGGTGGACGACGGCGCGGGCTTTGCAGGCTTTGCCACTTGGCTTGATCTAACCCCCGCCCACCCCGACCTGATGGCTGTGCCTGATCCGTCTTCGGCTATCCAGTTGCCGTGGAAAAAGGATGTGGCATGGGTTGCGGCCCGTGCCACGATGGAAGGCAAACTGGTCGACCAAGCGCCCCGCAACGTGCTGGAGCGTTTGATTGGCGAGGCCGCCAAAGACGGTCTGCGGATCAAAACGGGGGTGGAGCCGGAGTTCTTCTTGCTCAACCCCGAAGGCACGCAGATTTCCGACCCCTATGATACGGCCGAAAAGCCCTGCTACGACCAGCAAGCGGTGATGCGCCGCTATGATGTGATCGCCGAAGCCTGCGATTACATGCTGGAACTGGGTTGGGAAGCCTATCAAAACGACCACGAAGACGCGATTGGCCAGTTCGAGATGAACTGGAAATACGACGACGCCATGCAGACCGCCGACAAGCACAGTTTCTTCAAATTCATGATGAAATCGGTCGCTGAAAAGCACGGCTACCGCGCCACCTTTATGCCCAAGCCTTTCAAAGGGCTGACAGGGTCGGGCTGCCACGCGCATATCTCGGTGTGGAGCTTGGATGGCAAGACCAACGCCTTCTCGGACCCGTCGAAAGAACTGTCGCTGTCGGACCGTGGCCGCACCTTCCTTGGCGGGATCATGAAACACGCCTCGGCTTTGGCTGCGATCTGCAACCCCACAGTGAACAGCTACAAACGCATCAACGCGCCGCGCACCTCGTCAGGTGCGACTTGGGCGCCCAATACGGTGACGTGGACCGGCAACAACCGCACCCATATGGTGCGCGTGCCCGGCCCGGGCCGCTTCGAACTGCGCCTGCCCGACGGCGCGGCCAACCCCTATCTGTTGCAAGCCGTGATCATCGCCGCAGGCCTTGACGGCGTGCGCACCAATGCCGATCCGGGCAAGCGCTATGACATCGATATGTACCAGCAAGGCCACCTTGTGAAGGGTGCCCCGAAACTGCCGCTGAACCTGCTGGATGCCTTGCGCGAATATGACAAGGACAAGACGCTGAAAGCCATGATGGGCGAGGAATTCTCGAACGCGTTCATCAAGCTCAAGACGCGTGAGTGGAACAGCTACGCCTCGCATTTCTCGGCTTGGGAAAACGAGAACACGCTGGATATCTGACGATCACTCTTGCGCCTGAGGTGGCTCTGCATCCTCAGGCGCAATATCGTGTTGTTCGATGGCTAAAATCGTGTCGGTGTCAAAATCTAGGGCGATTTCTTTAGACGTCTTGGCTCCAAGGCTTTTCAGCGTACCGATTTGCGACAAAACATTGCCTGGACCGCGCGAAAGCTGGCCTATCGCGCCTTCATAAGCTGTCTGGGCGCTTCCAAGGCCCTTACCGACCTTTTCCATATTCAATACAAAGCCAGCCATTTTATCATACAGCAACCCCGCCCGCTTCGCGATCAGTTCGGCATTGGAATTGCGCCGCTCCACCGACCAAACATGGGCAACGGTTCGCAGCGCCATCATCAAAGTCGTCGGCGTTGCAATGGTGATATGGCGGTCAAGGGCATATTCGGTCAGCGATCCATCCTCGCGCAGGGCTTCTGACAAAGCGCCCTCGATCGGGATGAACATGATGACATAATCCACCGTCGACCCTTCGGCGCGCTGGTAGCCTTTTGCGGACAATCCATTGATATGAGTGCGAATCGACGCCACATGGCGCTTGCGCGTGGCAGAGATGACGATCGGATCTTGCGAATTCACCGCCTCGGCATAGGCGACGAGTGAGACTTTGGAATCGATCACCAGCGTTTTATTGCCCGGAATGCGCACCACCACGTCAGGCTTAAGCCGCCCGCCGTCGGCATCCATCCGGTGGGCTTGGGTTTCGTAGTCTTCACCCTCTCGCAGGCCTGAACGCTCTAAGATCGTCTCAAGGATCATTTCGCCCCAAGCGCCTTGTTGCTGGTGATCGCCTTTCAGGGCGCGCGTCAAATTCACCGCCTCGGTGGAGATTTCCTCTGACCGTTTGCTTAACTGCAAGATCTCGGCCTTCAGCCGCTCGCGGTCTTTCACCGTTTCTTGATGAACCTCGCGCAGTTCTTTTTCAAAATGCCCGACATGTTCTTTCAACGGTGACAGCGTGGCTTCGAGTTTTTCGATATTGGCTTTGCTGAACGCATCGGCTTGGGTTTTCAGCGAGTCATCCGCCATTTGCTTGAATTTCACCTGCATCTCTTCGCGCACCGAGCTTAACAGCGCGATTTTCTCATCGGCGGCCGTGCGGTCGGCGTCGATCTGGGTTTGCAGGCTTGCAATGGTGGCTTTTAACGCTTGGTGAGATTTTTGTTCTTCTTCCAAGCGCGCCCGCAGGCTTTTAATTTCCTCCATCGCACTTTGATGTTCGGCAATTTTGGTTGCCACCAAGTCCTGACTGCTTTTTTCTTTCGCCTCTAGGCCAGAATGGGCGGCGATTAGCGCCTTTTGTTCGCGCTGGCCGTCCTCGATCCGCTGCCGCAGTTTGGATAAATCGCCATTCAGCCGGTCAATCTCTGATTTGCGTTCTTCGGCCAAACCCTCTGACCGGTCAGCCCGCGACAGCGCGGCCCGAAGGTCGCCTTCCAGCGTGCCCAAGCGCGCCTGCAATTGGTCTTTTTCGTCTTTCAAGCCCGTGTCATCGGTGCGAGGGCGACGGATCAAGGCGATCATCACCACAATCCCCACACAGATCACGGCAACAAAGGTCATGATCGGAAAGTTCAAATTTTCCATGTTCGGTCCACCATGCCCTTTGAAAATGCGCTTTAGCGGGCCGCAAAGCCCCGCTAACCTTAGGCCGCGATATAGCTTAACTTCAACGCCTAGATAGGAAGAATTCGATCCATTAAAATGCAAAGCAATAGGGGGCGCTGCCGCCCCCCGTTACATCACCGCCCCCATGGCCCACGGTACAAACTCTGCCCCGCCAAAGCCCAGCTCTTCCGACTTGGTCTTGCCGCCAGAGGCGACCGTGAGGAACATCTCGAAAATCTCGCGGCCCTTGTCTTCAAGGCTGACCCCATCGGTGATGATATCGCCGCAGTTGATATCCATATCCTCGGCCATGCGGTCATACATTTCCGAATTGGTCGCAAGCTTGATGCAGGGCGTGGGTTTATAGCCCGACACCGACCCGCGCCCCGTGGTAAAGACGATCAGGTTCGACCCCGAGGCGATCTGCCCCGTGACAGAAGCCGGATCGTATCCCGGGCTGTCCATATAGACAAAGCCGCGTTCGGTGACGGGTTCGGCGTATTTATACACCTGCGTCAGCGGGGCCGTGCCGCCCTTGGCCACAGCGCCCAATGACTTTTCCAAGATCGTCGTCAATCCGCCCTTTTTGTTGCCGGGCGAGGGGTTGTTGTCCATCTCGCCGCCCAAACGCGCGGTGTAATCTTCCCACCATTTGATCCGCTCGACGATCTTTTCGCCGACCTCTTGGCTGACCGCGCGGCGCGTCAGAAGATGCTCTGCGCCGTAAATTTCGGGCGTTTCGGACAGGATCGTCGTGCCGCCATGCGCCACGAGCAGGTCAGATGCCGCGCCCAAAGCGGGGTTGGCGGTGATGCCGGAATAGCCGTCAGACCCGCCGCATTGCATGCCCACCATCAGATGTTCCAACCCGGCAGGCTCGCGCTTGTGCTGGTTGGCCATGACGGCCATTTCCTTTAGCACCGCCACGCCGCGCTCGATGGAGCGGCGCGTGCCGCCCACGTCTTGGATCGTCATATGGCGGAAATTGCCATCGCTGCGCAGGCGGTCAAGGCCGATCAGGTTGCCGACTTGCAGCACCTCGCAGCCCAGCCCCACCAGCAGGATCGCGCCGAAATTAGGGTTGCGGGCATAGCCTTGCAGGGTGCGAAACAAGGTGGCGTAGCCTTCGTCCTTGCCACTCATCCCGCAGCCTGTGCCGTGCACAATCGGCACCACGCCGTCGATATTGGGGAAATCTTTCAGCCAGCCTTCACGCTCCACCGCTTCGGCGATGAATTTGGCGACCGACCCCGAACAGTTGACCGAGGTTAGAATCCCCAGATAATTCCGCGTGCCATATTTGCCATCCGCCCGCGGATAGCCCATGAACGTGCGCTTTTGCGTCACCACCGGTTGCGGATTGCTTTCGCTGGCATAGGCGTAGTCGGTGCTATGCGCGCCCATGCCAAGGTTGTGGGTGTGAATATGCGCCCCGGCCACGATGTCTTGGGTGGCATCGCCGATGATTTGGCCATAGCGGATCACCTGCGCGCCGGCATGGATCGGGGTTGTGGCGATCTTGTGCCCGCGTGGTACAGCTTGGGCGAGGGGGGCGGACAGTTCGGGCACCACGGTGCCTGCGCTCAGATCTTTAAGCGCTATGATGACATTATCGGCCGGATGCAGGCGGATGACAGAATGGGTGTTGGGAATGTTCATGGCATCAGACCTTTTGAAAGCAAAGCCGCGGCAAAGTGCCGGACACGACGGGATGGTTGACAGGGGCCGCGCCCCCGCTAACATGTTAGTATGCCAGACGCTCCGCGCCAACCCCCTCAAATGCCCGTGCTAGAGGTGCACTTGCCCCCGCGCAAACCCCTGCGCCCGCTAGAGGCCTTTAGCGGGTCGCTGGCCCAGCGGGTCTATGGCAGCCTGCGCGAGGCCATCTTGTCGATGTCGTTTCGCCCCGGTGATATTCTGCGCAAGCCCGAGATTTGCGCGCAACTGGGGGTCTCGCGCTCTCCGGTATCCGAGGCTGTGACGCGCTTGGGTGTGGAACATCTGGTGCGCATCGTGCCGCAAGCGGGCACCTATGTGGCGCGCTTTTCGCTGGCCGAGATTCGCGAAGGCGCTTTTCTGCGCGAGGCGTTGGAGCTGGCCGCTGTGGAAAAGGTCGCCCAAACCATCACGCACGATCAGGTGGATCAGCTTGTTCGCAATCTGGATGTGCAAGAAAAGCTGCTGGATGCGCAGGATTTCGACGGGTTTTACCAAACCGATGCCGCCATGCACGCGCTGATCTTGTCGTTTACCGGTTACACCCGCGTGGCGGGCTTGGCAGATACCGCGTGGGTGCACGTCAACCGCGCGCGGCAGTTGATTCTGCCCGCGCCGGGGCGGGTGCATTCGACCTATGCGGAACACCAAGCCATCCTTGCCGCGATAAAGGCGCGCGATCCTGTGGCCGCGCGCGCTGCAACCCGCTTGCATTTGGGGCGACTTGTGGGCTTTCTAGAACCCTTGGCGCTGGCGCGCCCTGATCTGTTTGAACCCGACTAGGATATCATGATTCCCAATCGCCCCCGCTATGCTGCCCGCTTGAACGCGTTCAAGTTGGGGCTGAAAAACCCCACCGTGCCGGATCTTTTGGCACGCATCGCAAAGGTGCCGGGGATCGACGCCGCCGACCTGAACTTTCCGGATCATTTCGAGGGCCTCCCCCCCGCCACGCTGTCGCGCATCATGGCAGATCACGGCATTGCGCTGAACGGCGTGGCCATGCGCTACTACACCGACCCAGGCTTTCGCTTGGGGGCCTTTAGCAACCCTGACGCCAACGTGCGCCAAGCGGCGGTCGATATCACCAAGCGCGGCTTGGATGCGATGGCTGACATGGGCGGCAAGGTCATGACGCTGTGGATGGGCCAAGACGGGGTCGATTACGCCTTTCAGGGCAACTACGCGCAGATGTGGGAGGACAGTTTAGACTGCTTGGCGCAAGTCTGCGACCATAACCCTGCGGTGGATATCTCGTTGGAATATAAGCCCAATGAACCTCGCGCCTTTTCGCTGATGCCCGATATTGCCACCAATCTTCTGGCGATCAAAGAGCTGGGCCGTGCCAATACCGGCATCACGCTTGATTTCTGCCATGTGCTGTTTGCCGGCGAAATTCCCGCCCAATCGGCGCAATTGGCGGGGCGTTATTCGCGCATTTTGGGGGTGCATTTGAACGATGGCTACGGCAAGCGCGATGACGGTTTGATGGTGGGCTCTGTCCATCCGATGCAAACGCTGGAACTGTTTGTCGAGCTTGACCGCCAAGCCTATGACGGGGTGATCTATTTTGACACCTTCCCGGACCATTCCGGCCTGAACCCCGAGGCAGAGGCGGCCGCCAATGTGGCGATGACCGACCGCCTGCGCGCGACCGCAAAGCGGTTGTCAGCGGACGCAGGGCTTGCACAGGCGACGTCAGCCCAAGATGCCGCAGCGGCGATGCAGGCGGTGGCAGTACAGCTTTACCGGTAAGAGCGCCGATTTTTCGCAGAAAAATCGTGGCCCCAAGTCGTTCGGAAGAAACGATTTTTCTGCGAAAAATCAGGGCGCTACAGCCGATAAAACTGCGCTGCGGTGCCGCCGTAAATGCGCGCTTGTTCGCAGGGTGTCAGATGATCTGTCAAACTATGGGCCGCCGACAGCCAGCCCTCATAGTCCGCCCGCAAGCGGCAAACCGGCCAATCAGACCCCCACATGATCCGGTCTGGCCCGAACACCCGCAAAATATGATCGACATAGGGGCGCAGGGTTGCCACCGACCAGTCGGGATTGGCCTCGGTGATCAGGGCCGAGAATTTGACGAATGCCCCCGTCTCACCCGCCAAACGCGCCATGCCTTCGGCCCAAAAGGTGAAGTTTGCCGTAGTATGATCGCGGATTTGCGGTTTCATGCAGTGGTCGATCACCACGCGCAAGGTTGGATAGCGCTTCAAGATCGTCAGGAAATTGGCCAAATGGCGCGGAAAGCCCAAGGCGTCGAAGGTCAGGCCCAGATCGGCCAAAGCCGCATAGCCCCATTGCACATCGGCGCGCAGCATCCAGTTTTCGTCCGGGATGTCTTGGATCATCGGGCGCACGCCCTTGAACTTCGGGTGGGATTTCAGCCTTTCCAGCACCCTCAGATCACCGGGTTTTTCGAAATCCACCCAGCCCACCACCCCTTTGATAAAGTCGGTCGCATCGGCCAGACCCAGCATATATTCCGTCTCGGCCACGGTGGCGGCGGCTTGCACCAGAACTGTCCCGTCGATCTGGTG
>CANFSY010000114.1 GCA_947449875.1 Paracoccaceae bacterium | reverse complement strand
GGGTCAGGCTGGCGCGGGTCAATCCATGTCAGATTGCCCACCCCGCCCAAATTCAAGATCGCTAAGGGCCGATCTGCCCCCATGCGCCGCGCAAGAGCGTGGTGAAAGAACGGCACCAAGGGCGCCCCCTGCCCGCCTGCGGCGACATCAGCACTGCGAAAATCCCAAACCACCGGCACCCCCAAAGCCGCCGCCAGATGTGCACCACTGCCCGCCTGATGCGTGCCGCGCCCGCCGGGATCATGGGCAAGTGTTTGGCCGTGAAAGCCCACCATATCCACATTCGCGAATTGACGGCAGACCGCGATATGCGCGCTTTCGACCACCTTGGCCGCATCCGCCACGCCATCCTGCCCCGGCCAAAGACCAAAGGCCGCGCGAATCGTCGCACGTTCCGGTACGGTATAGGCGCGGTAAGCATGGGGGCCAAAATCCAACACCCTCACCCCATCCGTCAGCACCATCGCCGCATCCACCCCGTCCAGCGACGTGCCCGACATCAGCCCCAAAACCCACAGCGGCGTCACACCCTTTCCCTTCATCGCGCTCCTCGCTATAGCAGTGCCACCTTCATGCACGAGGCCCCCATGACCTACCATCCGAAATCAGACTTTATGCGCGTGATGATCGAACGCGGCTTTCTGGCCGATTGCACCGATTATCAAGCCTTGGATGAGGCCTTTTTGAACGGCGTCGTGCCCGGCTATATCGGCTTTGACGCCACGGCCAAGTCGCTGCATGTGGGCAGCCTGATCCAGATCATGATGCTGCGCTGGCTGCAAAAATGCGGCGGCAAGCCGATTGTGCTGATGGGCGGCGGGACAACCAAGATCGGTGACCCGTCCTTCCGCGCGGATGAGCGGCCCTTGCTGACCAATGCCCAGATTGACGACAACATCGCCGGCATCAAACGCGCCTTTGCCCCCTATGTCACTTTTGGGTCCGGCCCCAATGACGCGATCTTGGTCAACAATGCCGAATGGCTGGACCAGTTGAATTACATCGGCTTTCTGCGCGACATCGGCAAGCATTTCTCGGTCAACCGGATGCTGTCGTTTGAATCGGTCAAATCGCGGCTTGACCGCGAGCAAAGCCTGTCGTTTCTTGAATTTAACTATATGATCTTGCAGGCCTATGACTTTTTGGAACTGAACCGCCGCTATGGCTGTCTGGTGCAGATGGGCGGATCGGATCAGTGGGGCAATATCGTGAACGGCGTCGATCTGACACGCCGCGTGGTCGATCACGAGGTTTACGGTCTGACCTCGCCGCTTTTGACCACCTCGGACGGCAAGAAGATGGGCAAGTCGCAAAACGGCGCGGTGTGGTTGAACGCCGATCTGCTCAGCCCCTATGAATTCTGGCAGTTCTGGCGCAACACCACCGATGCCGATGTGGGGCGGTTCTTGAAGCTATACACCGACCTGCCGCTAGAGGAATGCACCCGCTTGGGGGCGCTGCAAGGGTCAGAGATCAACGCGGCCAAGATCGCCCTCGCCAACGCCGTCACCACCCTGCTGCACGGAGCCGAAGCTGCGGCGGCTGCCGAAGCCACCGCGCGCGAGGTGTTTGAAAAAGGCGGTGTGGGCGATGATCTGCCCACTTTAACCCTGCACGCCGCCGATCTGGCCGAAGGCATCACCGTCGCCCAGCTTTTCGTGCGCGCGGGCCTGTCGGCCACGGGCAAGGATGCCAAACGCCTGATCTTGGAAGGCGGCGCGCGTCTGAATGACGAGGTGGTGCTGGATGCCAGCCAACGCATCGGGGCGGGCGATCTGGCAGAGCCTGTCAAGCTGACTGCTGGCAAAAAGCGCCACGCTTTGGTGATTTTGGGCTAGGGCTAGCGCCTTTACAACCCTGCACCCGGGGGGTCTGGGTGGGCAGCAGCCCCCCCAGCCGGGGCCGCCGCGCGCATTTGGGTCGGGGGTGGTGCAAGGGTGTAATGAAAGACCCGCCGGGGTGCGGCGGGTCTTGTGGTTATTCTTGCACTGTGACTTTTGCCATCACATCGGGGTCGGTCACCTCGCCGTTGGCACCATCCCCGCGTTTGATCTGATCGACAATCTCCATGCCGGAAATCACCTTGCCCACGACGGTATATTGCCCGTTCAGAAAATCACCCGGCGCGAACATGATAAAGAACTGGCTGTTGGCCGAATCCGGATCGGACGAGCGGGCCATACCCACAATGCCACGGTCAAAGGCGGTGGTCGAAAACTCGGCCGGAAGGTCGGGCAGGTCTGACCCGCCCATGCCCGCCATGGTGGTATCCCCCCCCTTTTTGCCGTATTTCACATCGCCGGTTTGCGCCATAAAGCCGTCGATCACGCGGTGAAAGACCACGTTGTCATAAGCGCCCGCCTTGGCCAGCGCCACGATCTGCGCCACCGCTTTGGGGGCCAGATCGGGGGACAGGTCGATGACGACCTCTCCCTTGGCCACACCGTCCACTTCGATCACCAGATTGGGGCCGGGGCCGTCGCCTTCGGCCAGAACCGGAGTTGCAAGCATTACCAGCGCAACCGCGCCCAGAAGCTTACGCAACATCGGCCGCCACCCGTACTTTGATCATGCGGTCGGGGTTGGCTGGCGGCTCGCCGCGCACAATGGCGTCGACATGCTCCATCCCCGACACAACGCGGCCATAGACCGTGTATTGCTTGTTCAGGAAATGGTTGTCGTTGAAGTTGATGAAGAACTGGCTGTTAGCCGAGTTCGGGTTTTGCGAGCGTGCCGCGCCAATCGTGCCGCGATCATGCGGCAGGTTGGAAAATTCTGCCGGAACGTCGGGATATTGCGACCCGCCCGTGCCCGCGCGGCGCAGGTTGAAATCGGCTTCCATATTGCCATTGGCCACATCGCCCGTTTGCGCCATGAACCCGTCAATCACGCGGTGAAAGCACACGTTGTCATAAGCACCGTCACGGGCCAGTTGCTTCATGCGCGCCGTGTGCTGGGGGGCCACATCGGCCAAAAGCTGCACCACCACATCGCCGCCCTTCAGCGTGATGATGATCGTGTTCTCGGGATCTTTAATATCGGTCATGATCGGTCCTTTGTGACGATTTGGCAGGGGTGTTAGCGCAAAGTGGCGCGGATGTCCAAGGGCCGCAGGTTGACCTTCGCCCGCTTTGAGCGGAAAGAGGGGAAAATGCATTTGGAGGCTTTTATGAGCTGGAAAACGATCGACGATCTGGCCCTTGCGGGCAAAACCGTGTTGACCCGCGTGGATATCAACGTGCCGATGGACGGCGACCTTGTCACCGACACCACCCGGATCGACAAGATCCGCCCCACGGTCGAAGATATCATAGCCCGCGGCGGCAAAGTGGTGCTGCTTGCGCATTTTGACCGCCCCAAGGGCAAGGTCGTCCCCGAGATGAGCTTGGGGCGCATTCAAGCCGCGGTCGCAAGCGCCTTGGGCCGCAAGGTGATCTTCGCTGCCGACTGCGTGGGGCCGCAGGCCGCTGCCGCCATTGCCTTGGCCGCGCAAAGCGAGGTGGTCTTGCTGGAAAACACCCGCTTTCATGCCGGCGAAGAGGCAAATGACCCCGCCTTTGCCGCCCAACTGGCCGCTTTGGGCGATGTGTTCATCAACGACGCCTTCTCAGCCGCGCACCGCGCCCATGCCTCGACCGAAGCCTTGGCGCGCCTTTTGCCCGCCGCCGCTGGTCGCTTGATGGAGGCGGAGTTGAAGGCGCTAGATGCAGCCCTTGGATCGCCGCAGCGTCCGGTCGTGGCGGTTGTGGGGGGGGCGAAAGTCTCGACCAAGTTAGAGTTGTTGGGCAATCTGGTGACGAAGGTTGATCATCTGGTGATCGGCGGGGGAATGGCCAACACGTTCTTGGTGGCGCAAGGCTTGGACGTTGGCAAGTCTTTGGCCGAACGCGACATGGCCCCGATTGCTTTGGACATTATCGCCAAAGCCAAAGCCGCAGGCTGCACGATCCATCTGCCCGTCGATGTTGTGGTGGCAGGGGCCTTTAAAGCGGGGGCTGAAAACAAGGTCGTGGCCCCGAATGCCTGCCCCCCCAATCAGATGATTCTCGACGCAGGCCCCGCGACGGTCGCAGCCCTGACCCGCGTGTTTGAAACCTGCAAGACCCTGATATGGAACGGCCCGCTGGGCGCCTTCGAGATCACACCCTTCGATGCCGCAACCAGTGCCGCCGCCCGCGTGGCAGCACACCTGACACGGGCGGGCAAGCTGGTGTCGGTGGCGGGGGGGGGCGATACGGTTTCGGCCTTGAACCATGCCGGAGTGGCGGGGGATTTCACCTTTATCTCCACCGCAGGTGGGGCGTTCTTGGAGTGGATGGAGGGCAAGGTTTTGCCCGGGGTCGCGGCGTTGCAGGGGTAAGGTTTTTTAAGAAAGAGCCTCCGGCGGGGATATTTGGGCACATATGAAAGGGGCGTGCGGGGGGATTTTGGGGGAAACGGTGCAGATCAGGTCGGTGGAGCGGGGGGATTGTGCGGCGCTTTTGGGCATGGTTCAGGCCCTGACGCGGCATCATGCCGATACCCCGCGTGTCAGTCTTGCCAGTCTGGAGCGGGATCTCTTTGGGCCAGCCCCATGGTATCACATGCTTGTGGCGGTGCAGGGGGGCGAGGCTGTGGGCTATGCTGCGGCGCTGCCCTTGGGGCGTTTGGGTTACGGCGCGCGGGGCTTAGATTTGCACCAACTGTTCGTGCGCCCTGAGGCGCGCGGCCTTGGAATTGGCCGCGCCTTGGTGCGCGGGGTGGAGGATCTGGCGCGTGATCTGGCGTGCAGCTATGTGATCATCGGCACGCATCCCGACAATCTCGCCGCCCAAGCCTTTTACCGCCACTTGGGCTATGCCCCCCACGCCAGCACCGCGCTGCGGTTTACCAAGGCGATCGCGGCGCTTTAGAATCGCCCCGTTAGGCCCATCCACACCAAGCCGCCGCGCCGCCGGAATTCTGACAAGGCCAGCGTGCCTTCGGCCACGCGGGTGGGGTTGGCGTAGGCTTGGGCCAGCAAAGGGCCTGCAGCCCAAGCGGCAAGGGCGGCGGGCTTGGCCTGCCCGAAGCGGCCGCGCTGGCGGCGGGCGATGGACAGGTGGTTTAGCCCTTCTGCCGTTAGGGTACGCACGGCTTTGGGAGAAGCGTCGCGCAGGGGCTGTAGGCCACGTGCCGTTAGGGCAGGAACGGCGCGCAGGTAGTTGGCAAGGCCCGAGGCCCAGCCCAAAGCGCGAAAGGCCGTTTCAGCGGCAGGGTCTGCGCCAAGGGCCAAAGCGGCGGCCCACAAAAGCGTGGCAGAGGTTGCTTCGATATAGGCGTCAAAGTCGGTGTCGCTGGCAAAGGGCTCACGCGCGATGTCGTGGCGCCGTGCGGCAACCATGCTGTCCAGCAAAGGCGCAAGGGCGGGGGTTTGGGCCAAAAGGGCGTGCAAGGGGCCTGCCACCTCATGCGCGGGGGGCTTGGGGGCCACCAGCACATCGCGCCAGAATTGCAGGCGCATTTCGGCGATGAGAGGCTGGGTGCTGACCCAGGGGGCGCGGGCGATTTCGAGGTTAAAGGCATAGAGCGGCCAGAGTTTCGCCCGCGCCGCCAAGGGGGCCGCCAAGGTGGCTGCAAAGCGGTCAGGGTCGCCGCGTTCGACCAAGGCGGCACAGGCGTCTAACGTCATGGCTGTATCGCGCAGGGGCGCGTCATGCGCCCTGCCCCACATCGCGCACCAGTTTCCACGTGATGGCATCGAGCAGCGCCTCGAAACTGGCGTCAACGATATTGGCGGAAACACCCACCGTGCTCCACCGATGGCCGTTGGAATCTTCGCTGTCAATGATGACCCGTGTGACGGCTTCGGTGCCGCCTTGGGTGATGCGCACTTTGAAATCGACCAGATGAAGATCGTCGATCACTGCCTGATAGGGGCCCAGATCCTTGGCCAAGGCTTTGGACAGCGCATTGATCGGGCCACGGTCTGACCCCGTCTCGTCCATGCTGTCGCTGACCGACATCATCACCTGATCTCCGATCTTCACCACAACCACCGCTTCGGACAGCGTCACCATGCCCCCCGTTGAGGAACGCCGCCGTTCCACAGTCACACGGTAGCGGTTCACCTCGAAGAAGGCGGGGCACAGGCCCAAGGCGCGCCGTGCCAAGAGTTCGAACGAGGCTTGCGCCCCGTCATAGGCATAGCCCTGATCCTCGCGGTCTTTGACCTGATCCAGAATGCGCGACAGACGGTCATCGCCGGGGGCAAGGGCGATGCCGATGGCCGAAAGGCGGGCGCGCAGGTTGGATTGGCCGGCCTGATTGCTCATCGGGATAATGCGGTCATTGCCGATCAGGTCGGGGTCGACATGTTCGTAGGTCGCAGGGTTTTTCAAGATCGCACTGGCGTGCAGGCCCGCCTTATGGGCAAAGGCACTGGCACCGACGTAAGGCGCTTGGCGCTGCGGAACGCGGTTGAGGATATCGTCCAGCATCCGGCTGTCACGCAACAAACCGCGCAGGCTTTGGGCGGTCACGCCGGTGGTAAATCGGCTGGCATAGGGTTCTTTGAGCAGAAGGGTCGGGATCAGACTGGTCAGATTGGCATTGCCGCACCGCTCGCCCAAGCCGTTGAGCGTGCCTTGAATCTGGCGTACGCCCGCATCGACCGCAGCGAGCGAATTGGCCACCGCATTGCCGGTGTCATCGTGGCAATGAATGCCCAACTGATCGCCCGACAGGCCCGAGGCGATCACCTCCGCCACGATCCGCCCCACTTCGGCAGGCAGCGTGCCGCCGTTGGTGTCGCACAACACCAGCCACCGCGCACCTGCATCGCGGGCGGCACGCAGGCACGACAGCGCATAGGCGGGGTTGGCCTTGTAGCCGTCAAAGAAATGTTCGGCATCAAACAGCGCCTCGCGCCCTTGGGCCGCGATGTGGGCGAAACTGTCGGCGATGGCTTGGCGGTTTTCCTCTAGGGTCACGCCCAGCGCTGTCGTCACATGAAACTCATGACATTTGCCCACCAGACACACCGCCGGCGTGGCCGCTTGCAGCACGGCCGCCAGAACATCGTCATTGGCAGCAGAGCGCCCCACGCGCTTGGTCATCCCAAAGGCCGTCATCGTGGCACGGGTGGCGGGCGGGTTGGCGAAAAACTCGGAATCGGTCGGGTTCGCCCCCGGCCAACCGCCTTCGATGTAATCCACCCCTAGGCTATCAAGGGCCGCCGCGATTTGCAGCTTTTCCGCTGTCGAGAACTGCACGCCTTGGGTCTGCTGGCCATCGCGCAGGGTGGTGTCAAAGAGGTAGAGCCGTTCTTTCATGTCAGACGCTCCAGCACAACTTTCGCCACATAGGATTGGTAGGCTTCCATAAAGGAATTCCCATCCATTTGTTGGCCGTCTTCGTAATCTGGCATCTCCAAAAGCTTTCTTCTGTGATCAACACTCAGTGAATAAAAAACCTCTCTTGCGCGCAAAACGTCAATATCGGTTCCGACTTTTCCATCTGGCAGGTCCTTCACTGTGAAACCAAACTCTTTGAGCGTGCTGCGAATTATGTCCGATGTGATGTAGTCCTTAGTTTCTCGCGCTTTTGCTCTAGCAAAGTAGACATCGCGAAGGGCTGTGTAGGCTTCTAATCTTCGAAACCATCCCCCCAACTCAGGCGTCAACACCCCCAAAAACTGCGCCGAGGCCAAAAGCCCCGCATAATCCCCCCGCGCCGCCGCCGCATGCAATTCCGCGACAGCCGCAGAGGTGTTCAAATCATCTGACAGCGCAGAAATTACCCCCGGCAGCGGGCTTGGCGCGGGCTCGATGCCCGTGACAAGCCCTCGCCATTTGCGCAAGGCGGCCTCGGCTTGTGCGGCTTTCTCTGCCGTCCAGTCCATCGGCTTGCTGTAATGCGTGCCCAAAAACACCAGCCGGATCACCTCTCCGGGCACGCCCTTGTCCAGCAAGTCGCGCACGGTGAAGAAATTGCCCAAGCTTTTGGACATCTTTTTGCCCTCGACCTGCAACATCTCATTATGCATCCAGACCTTGGCAAAGCCTGCCTCCGGGTGGGCGCAGTAGCTTTGGGCGATTTCGTTTTCGTGGTGGGGAAATTGCAGGTCAAGCCCGCCGCCGTGAATGTCAAAGGCGGCCCCTAGCAGCTCGTGGCTCATGGCCGAGCATTCGATATGCCACCCCGGCCGCCCACGCCCCCAAGGGCTGTCCCACCCCGGCAAATCGGCGTCAGAGGGTTTCCACAGCACAAAATCCATCGGATCTTCTTTGAACGGCGCCACTTCCACCCGCGCGCCTGCGATCATGTCATCAACCGAGCGCCCCGACAGCGCGCCGTAAGCCGCATAAGAGCGCACCCGAAACAGCACATGGCCGTCTTTGGCATAGGCATGCTCGTTTGCCACCAGACTTTGGATCATCGCGATCATCTGGGCGATAAAATCGGTGGCGCGGGGTTCCAGATTGGGGCGCAGCGCGCCCAAGGCGTCCATATCGGCGTGATACCAGCCGATGGTTTCCTCCGTCCGCTCGCGGATGAGCGCTTCTAGCGGGCGGGCATCGCCTGCCGCTTTGCGGGCTTGGGCGGTCGCGTTGATCTTGTCATCCACATCGGTAAAGTTGCGCGCATAGGTCACATGGTCTGCCCCGTACACATGGCGCAGCAGGCGATACAGCACGTCAAACACCACCACAGGGCGCGCATTGCCCAAATGGGCGCGGTCATAGACCGTGGGGCCGCAGACATACATGCGCACGTTCAACGGATCAATCGGGGCGAAACGCTCTTTCGTCCGCGTGGCCGTGTTGTACAACTGGATCGTGGTCATGGTCCCTCCAAACGTCCTTTAGCCCCTATCGGGCGGACCTTTTCGTTCTGAAGGACGAAATGACGGGCCCGCCTGACAAAGTCAGCCGGTAATGCAAGCGGTGCAGATGGTGCTTTTGCGCGTCATGGGGGGCTTTTAGCGAAAAGGGCGGGGCAAACCAAGGGGAAAGTGCATGGGCGGGCTTTGGCATCGCACGCCCCTTGCCAAGACAGCGGGCCTCTGCCTTCATCGCGCCAAACTGCATCAAAGGACCATCCCATGAACCACGATGACCTGCGCCACTGGTCCAAACGCGCTGCCGATTGGGCGCATGACTATCATGCAGGCTTGCGGGGCAAACCGGTGCGTGCACCGCTGATCCCGGGGGCTATCGCGTCCCAGTTGCCGCCCCACCCGCCGGAAGCGGCGGAGTCGATGGAGACGATCTTTGCCGATTTCGACCGCATCGTGCCCCCCGGCCTGACCCATTGGCAACACCCGCGCTTTTTTGCCTATTTTCCGGCCAATGCCGCGCCCGCCTCGATGTTGGCAGAGCAATTGGCCAATGCCATCGCCGCCCAAGGGATGCTGTGGCAAACCTCGCCCGCTGTGACAGAGATTGAACAGGTCATGGTCGACTGGTTGCGCCAGTCATTGGGCTTGCCGGAAGCCTTTACCGGCACGATCCATGACAGCGCCACAACGGCCACCCTGTCGGCGATCTTGACGATGCGCGAGCAAGCCTTGGACTGGGCGGGGCTGACCAAGGGGTTGCAGGGCCAGCC
>CANFSY010000113.1 GCA_947449875.1 Paracoccaceae bacterium | reverse complement strand
GCTGGTCACCCGCCAAGCCGCCAAGCGCCGTTTGGCCGAAGATTTGGGCGCAGATGTCACCGCCGCCACCCTGCCCGCCGCCCACGCGCTTTGGCCGCAGGGGGCCAATCTTGTGCTGGAATGCGCAGGGGTGAGCGAAACGGTGGCGGGGGCTGGGTCTTTGTGCACGCCGGGGGGGCGCGTGGTGATTTTGGGGGTGCTGCCCAAAGGGGCGACGGTGCCTATCGAACCCTTTGATTTGGTGTTTCGTGAAATCAGTCTGCTGTACTCTTTCCTCAACCCCTTCACCCAAGGCCGCGCCGCCCAGCTGATCGCCGCAGGCACCGTCCAAGTGGCCCCGCTTATCTCGCGGCAAATCCCGCTTGATCAGGCCATCCAAGCCATCAGCCAGCCGCCCCTGCCTGACGATGTCAAAGTCCTGATCCTGCCCTAACCCTTTCATATGTGCCCAAATATCCCGCAGAGGTCTGGAGGGCGCGCAGCCCTCCGGTCTTGCCGCATCCGTTTCACCCTTGCGGTTGGGGCGCGCCCTCGCCATGGTCCGCGCGCAGATCGCAGGTGCCCCATGTCTGAAACGCCGCTTCGTTTTCTTTCCCGCCACAAAGACTACCGGCGCTATTTTCTGGGCATGATCCCCATTCAGTTTGGCTCCCAGATCGAGGCGATTACGCTGGCATGGCAGGTTTACCACATTGCCCGCCAAACCCGCTCGATCGAGGAAAGCGCGTTTATGGTGGGTATGGTGGGCCTGTGCCAATTCCTGCCAATGTTCGCGCTGACGCTGTTTGCAGGCTCTGCGGCGGATCGTTACAGCCGCAAGGCGATTGTGATCTGGGCCCTCTTGGCCGAAGCGGTCGGCGTTGTGGCCCTGACAGCGCTATCTTTGCAACCCAGCACGGGGCTGGTGCCGATCTTTATCATCGCCGGGCTTTTTGGGGCGGCACGCGCCTTCTTGTCGCCCGCCTCGTCCGCCCTTGTGCCCATGTTGGTGGCGCGCAGCGATATGCCCACGGCGATTTCGTTTTCCACCACGATCTGGATGACGGCCGTGATTGTGGGCCCCTTTATCGGTGGTTTGTTGATTGCAGGGTCTATCCCCTTGGCCTACGGGGTGACGGCACTGACCTACGCGCTTGGCATCGCGATGATCGCGGTGATCCGCGTGAACACCACGCCCGAACGCCAACAGGGGCATCCCATAACCCTTGTGGTCGAGGGCTTGGCCTATGTGTGGGAAAACAAAGTGGTCTTCGGGGCCATCTCGCTTGACCTGTTCGCCGTGCTTTTGGGTGGGGCCACGGCCTTGCTGCCCGCCTTTGCGACCGATATTTTGAACGTGGGGCCGATGGGCAACGCGCTGTTGCGCATGGGGCCTGCGGTGGGGGGGTTGGCCATGTCAGCCTATTTGACCTTTCGCCCGATCAAGCGCAAAGCTGGGGTGAAGATGTTCTTAGGGGTTGCGGCCTTTGGGCTGGCCACCATCGTTTTTGCCTTTTCACGCTCTTTGCCTTTGTCATTGGTGGCCCTGGCGGTGCTGGGGGCGGGCGACATGATTTCGGTCAACGTGCGCCACACCCTTATTCAAATCGTCACCCCCGACCATATGCGCGGGCGTGTTTCAGCGGTGTCGGGCCTGTTCATCTCGGGCTCGAACGAATTGGGAGAGTTTGAAAGCGGCGTTCTGTCACGCTTTATTGGCCCTGTGATGGCTGCGGCCTTTGGCGGGATCGGGACGATCTTGGTCACAGGGGGGTGGGCGTGGATGTTCCCTGCCCTGCGCCGGACCGACACGCTTGACGGCACGCCCCATGGCTGACGCCCGTTTGACCAAAGCTGCGGCGTGGATGATGGGATCGGTCGTGTCGTTTTCGCTGATCGCCATCGCCGCGCGCAATGTCGAAACCGTGCATGACAGTTTCGAGGTGCTGACCGTGCGCTCTGCCGTAGGCTTTTGCTTGGTGGTGATCGTGGGCCTGATGACGGGCCGCCTGCACGAGGTGTCAAGCCAGCGCCTCTCGGGCCATGCTTTGCGCAATATCGTGCATTTTGCGGGGCAAAACCTGTGGTTCATTGCCATAACTCTGATCCCCCTCGCACAGGTGTTTGCGATAGAGTTTACCTCGCCGCTTTGGGTGATCCTGCTTTCGCCGATCTTTCTGGGCGAGAGGCTAACACCCCTGCGCCTTGGGGCTGCGGCTTTGGGGTTTGCGGGGATTTTGATTGTGGCCCACCCCAACGCCCAAAGCCTGAACTGGGGCGTGCTGGCGGCGGCAGGGGCGGCGGTGGCTTTTGCGGCGGTGTCGATTATGACCAAACGGCTGACGCGCGGGGTAAGCGTGATTGGCATTTTGTTCTGGCTGACCTTGATGCAGTTTTTCTTTGGGCTGATCGGGGCGGGGATTGATGGGCATATCACTTGGCCCACCGCCCAAACCCTGCCGTGGCTGGGGCTGATCGGGGTGTGCGGGGTGGTGGCGCATCTGAGCTTAACCTCGGCCCTGTCGCTGGCGCCTGCCGGATTTGTCGCCCCGATTGACTTTCTGCGCCTGCCGCTGATCGCGGTGATCGGGGCGCTGTTTTACGCCGAAGCCTTTGATCCCTTTGTGCTTTTGGGCGGCGTTGTGATTTTTGGCGGCATTGTGCTGAACATCCGCGCCCAAAGAGCCATGCCTTCCCCCGCCTAAAACGCAGCTTTCGGGTGGACGGTGGCCTGACCCTGCCCCAAAAGGCCGCACACAGCAAATCGAGACCTATCATGACAATGCCCATCCCCCAACGCCACCTAACCTTGAAAGGCTGGGGCCTTTTGCTGCTTCTTGCCCTGATCTGGGGGGGGTCTTTTACGGCCAACCATGCAGCCCTTGCGCAAATGCCCGTGGCAAGCGTGGTGGCCTTTCGCGTCGGCGGGGCGGCAGTGGTGCTTTGGGCCTATATCGCGCTTGCGCGTTTGCCCGTGCCCAAGACATGGGCCTTTGCCCGCAGCGCGCTGGTCTTGGGGGTGTTCAACAACATCATCCCCTTTAGCCTGATTGTTTGGGGGCAAACCCATATCGCCTCGGGGGTGGCGGGGATCTTGAATGCCGCGACCGCGCTGTTCTCGGTCTTGCTGGCGGCGGCGCTTTTTCCCGACGAACGTCTTGGGGCGCGCCGCCTGGTCGGTGTGATCTTGGGGCTGGCGGGGGTGGCCGTGGTGATCGGGCCTGCAGCCTTGCGGCATCTTGATTTAACCTCGCTTGGCCAATTGGCGATCTTGGGTGCGGGGATGTCTTATGCCGCCGCCGCAGCCTTTGGCCGCCAAGCGCTGAAAGGCATCCGGCCAGAGGTTGGGGCCGCTGGGATGCTGACCGCCTCGGCGCTGATTATGGTGCCTGCCGCACTGGTCTTGGGGGGCCTGCCCCCCCTTCCCCAAGCGCAAACTTGGGCGGCTTTGCTGTATCTTGCCATAGTCGCCTCAGCCCTCGCCTACCGGCTGTTTTACACCATTTTGCAACAGGCCGGTGCGGGCAATCTGGGCCTTGTGACCTTGCTGATCGCACCCTGTGCGGTGCTGTTTGGCGCGGTGCTGTTTGGCGAAACCCTGCCGCCCCAAGCCTTTGGCGGCATGATGCTTTTGATGGCGGGCATGATCGTGCTGGACGGTCGCCCCCTTCTTTGGCTGGCGGCGCGATTTTCCGCGTGAAAGCGCCACCGCTTCGCGCTAAACCCAAAGCGCGCGCAGATATCTTTCTTCGGCTTTGGCCACAGGACGCCCCTTTGATGATCTATGAAACCGCCCAAGACTACGCTCACGCCCCGCACAAACAGGTGCTGCTCTTTGGCATGTCGGGCTTGGGCAAGACCTATTTGTCGAACCTGATGCGCGGGGCGGGGTGGTTTCACTACTCGGTCGATTACCGGATCGGCACGCGCTACATGAACGAATTCATCGCAGACAATTTCAAACGCGAGGCGATGAAAGTGCCCTTGCTGCGCGAATTGCTGATGACGGATTCGGTTTATATCGCTTCGAACATCACGTTTGAAAATCTGGCCCCGCTGTCGACTTACCTTGGCAAACCCGGTGATCCGGCCAAAGGCGGGCTGGCCTTGGGGGAATATCAACGCCGTCAGGCCCAGCACGCCAAGGCCGAGGTCGCGGCGATGCTGGACACCACGCGCTTTATTGCACGCGCGCAAGATATCTATGGCTATGCGAATTTCATCTGCGACACCTCTGGGTCGATCTGCGAGGTGGTTGACGGGGCCGACCCGAGTGATGCGGTTATGCGCGAGATATCGGCCAACTTGCTGCTGGTCTGGATCAAAGGATCAGATGCCCACCGTGACGAGCTGTGCCGCCGTTTTGACCGTGCGCCCAAGCCGATGTACTACCGACCGGAGTTTCTGATGCAGGTCTGGGGGGAGTATCTGGCCCAAGAAGGCAAAGGCCCCGATCAGGTCGACCCCGACGCCTTCTTGCGCTTTGGCTATGCCCGTCTGCTGGAAAGCCGCCAACCCCGCTACGCCGCCATGGCGCGCTGGGGTGTGACGGTGACGGCGGAAGAGGTTGCGGCCATCGCCTCTCCCGCTGACTTTGATGCGCTGATCGCCCGCGCCCTTGATCGGCGCGCGGCTGATCCCACATTTGCCGCCTGAAAACTCTAAAGGTTCGCCATGCCCATCACCCTGCCCCAAACTCTGCCCGCCTTTGACGTTTTGCGTGCCGAAGGGGTTATGGTCATGTCGCCCGACCGTGCCGCCGCCCAAGACATCAGGCCGCTGCGGATTGGTTTGCTGAACCTGATGCCCAAAAAGATCCAAACCGAAACGCAATTTGCGCGCCTGATCGGGGCCACCCCCTTGCAGATCGACTTTCACCTCATCCGGATGAGCGAGCATCAAACCAAGAACACCGCCGCCGCACATATGGAAACCTTCTACCGCCCCTTTGCCGAGGTTGAGGCGAGCGGTGAAAAGTTTGACGGGCTGATCATCACCGGCGCACCGATTGAACATTTGCCCTTTGAAGACGTGACCTATTGGGATGAGTTGACGCGCGTGATGGACTGGACGCAAACCCATGTGCATTCCACCTTTGGCGTGTGCTGGGGGGCGATGGCGATGTTGTACCATTTCCACGGCATCCAAAAGCATATACTGCCCGCCAAGGCTTTTGGCTGCTTTACCCAGCAAAATCTGGCCCCAACCTCGCCCTATCTGCGTGGGTTCAGCGATGATCTGGTGATCCCCGTGTCGCGCTGGACCGAAGAACGCCAAGACGAGATCGACGCCGCGGGCCTGCGCACTTTGCTGGGCAGTGCGGATACCGGCCCCTGTCTGGTCGAAGACGCAGCCCACCGCGCGCTGTATATCTTTAACCACTTTGAATATGACAACGAAACGCTCAAGCAAGAATATGACCGCGACGTGGCCAATGGCACGCCCATCAACGTGCCCGCCAATTACTATCCAGATGATGACCCCAGCCAAACCCCGCGCAACCGCTGGCGCAGCCATGCCCATCTTTTGTACGGCAATTGGGTGAACGAGCTGTACCAGACCACTTGGTTCGATCTGGCCAAGATCGGCACCTAAAGCCCCCCGGCCAGCCTAACAAGGCGGCCCAACACAGGCGAACCGCGTATGGACTTGCCCTTTGACGGCGCAATCACCCGCTATCTGAAAACCGAAGCCCCCAAAGAGGTGCGCCGCGTTATTGAAGAGGCGGGCAAAGACCAGATCCTGTCCAAAGCCTATCCCTACCGCGACGAGATCAAGCGCAAAGACTACGAAGCGCAGATGGACGGGCTGCAACTGCAAATGGTGCGGATGCACTATGACCTTAAGGCCAAAGGCAAGCGGCTGGTCGTGGTGTTTGAAGGGCGTGATGCGGCCGGCAAGGGCGGCACGATCGAGGTGATGCGGTTGAACCTGAACCCGCGTGTCGCCAAGATTGTTGCCCTGCCAAAGCCGACCGAGCGTGAAAGGGAACAATGGTATTTCCAGCGCTATATCGACCAATTGCCCGCCAAAGGCGAGATCGCCCTCTATGACCGCAGCTGGTACAACCGCGCCATTGTGGAACCGGTTTTTGGCTTTTGCACCGAGGACGAGCGCGCGAAGTTCTTTCGTCAACTGCCGGAATTTGAACGGATGATCACCGATGAAGGGATCATCTTGGTCAAACTTTGGCTGGAAGTGGACCGCATCGAACAGCTCAAACGCTTCTTAGACCGCGAGAAAGATCCGCTGAAGCAATGGAAGCTCAGCCAGATCGACATTGACGGGTTATCAAAGTGGAAAGAATACTCTGCAGCCATTGCGCAGACCATGGCCAAGTCGCACTTCGCCTGCGCGCCTTGGACCGTGATTATGTCGGACGACAAACTGCGCGCGCGGATTGCTGCGATGCAAAGCGTGTTGCTGGCCGTCGACTATCACGGCAAAGACCCCAAGATCATCGGCACGCCTGACGCGCGGATTTGCGGTGGTCCGGCCTTGTGCGGGCTATAGGCCAAGGGCGCGCGGCGGCTCCGGCTGGGGGGTGACCCCCCCAGACCCCCACAAGACTTTAGCGGAACAAAACCAATGCGCCCGGGCTCCAGCCCACGCGGGTGCGGGTACCGATGTCCAGCACGGGGCGGCCAAAGACATTGCGCATCGACAGACGGACAGGGGCGGTGGTGCCGTCTAACAGCACGTCGTAATAAGTCATGTCGCCGTAATAGACGACCTCCTCGACGGTGGCCATGATTTCACGGTCGCTGGCCTGTTGGCCGTCGAACAGCAAAGTGGCGGTTTCCGGGCGAAAGCCGATGGTGGCGCCATTGGCACTGGGGGTGCCGGTCGCTTGCTTTTCGGCGTCAAGCTGCAGGCGGCCAAAGCCTTGCGCCTCGACCTCGACCGTGCCGGCGGATTCTGACAGGATTTGGGCGGACAGGAAATTCATCGTGCCGATGAAATTCGCCACAGCGCGGGTTTTGGGCAGACGGTACAGGCGTTCGGGGCTGTCAAGCTGGGCGATCTGACCTTCGAACATAACGGCGATGCGGTCAGACATCACCAGCGCCTCTTCTTGGTCATGCGT
Organism: Paracoccaceae bacterium; assembly: GCA_947449875.1. GTDB lineage: Bacteria > Pseudomonadota > Alphaproteobacteria > Rhodobacterales > Rhodobacteraceae > Stagnihabitans. The sequence continues at coordinate 3,125 of CANFSY010000113.1, read as the reverse complement.
CACCAGAATAAAGGTGATGCCGACCTGACGTTGCAGTTTGATCAGTTCCACCTGCATATTCTCGCGCAGCTTTTTGTCCAAGGCCGACAGCGGTTCATCCAGCAGCAAAACCTTGGGCTTCAAGATCAGCGCGCGCGCCAATGCCACGCGCTGGCGTTGGCCGCCCGACAGGGCATGGGCGGCCCGCGCGCCGTAGCCCGACAGGCCCACCATGGCCAAAGCCTCGTCCACGGCGCGGGCTTTATCGGCGGCCGAGCGTGGGTCTTTGCGCAAACCAAAGCCCACGTTTTGCGCCACTGTCAAATGCGGGAAAATAGCGTAGCTTTGAAAAACCATGTTGGTCGGGCGCTGGTTGGGCGGCACGCCTGCGACATCTTTGCCGTCAATAAGCACAACGCCCGAAGAGATGCCTTCAAACCCCGCAATCGTGCGCAACAGCGTGGTCTTGCCGCAGCCCGAGGGGCCGAGCAAAGAAAAGAACTCTCCCGCCTTGATGGTGGCAGAGATGCCGCGCAAGGCGTGGTAATCGCCGTAATATTTGTGCACATCTTGAAATTCGATCATCGTGGGTTTGCCAGATGTCACAGGAAGCCTCCGCTATCTTTGGCACCGGTGCGCGCGATGCCACGCCGGCGAAAAAACTCTGCCAAGGCCAGAAGGGTGATCGACACCCCGACAAGGATCGTGCCCAAGGCCATGATATTGGGCACGTTTTTAGGAAAACGCAATTGCCCGTAGATAAAGGTGGAAAGCAGCGGCTCACCCGAGCCCAAGAAATTCGCGACGATAAATTCATCCAGCGAAATGGTAAAACAGATCAGCATGGCAGAAATGATGCCGGGCATCACCAAAGGCAGAATGATCAGACGAAAGGTCGAAAACGGCCCTTCGCCCAAATCATAAGCGGCCTCTTCCAGCGATTTATCAAGGCTTTGGAAGGCCGAGGTTAAACTCGCCACGGCAACGGGTGTGCACACCAGCACATGGCCCAGAACAATCGTAAACAACGACAGCGGAATACCCACCGACAACAGCACGACCAAAAGCGCCATCGCCATGATGATTTCGGGCAGCACCATTGGCAGCATGATCAGCGCCATCAGCGGACCTGCCGCCTTAAACTGATACCGCGTGTTGGCGCGCGCGGCCAGCGTGCCCAAAACCGTGGCAAGAACCGCAGTAGATGTGGCCACCAGCAGCGAGTTCTTTAACGCATGGCCCAGTACGGCATCGTGAAAGACATTGGAAAACCACTCTGTCGTGAAGCCCTGCAAGGGAAAGGCCACGGCGGTCGAGTTGTTAAAGGCAAAGATTGGCAAAATCACAATGGGGCAGTATAAAAACAACAGGTAGCCCACCGTATAAATGCGCAGAACGGGAATTTTCATTTCGGCCCCTTCAAATAGCGGCGGTTGAGCGCAAGGAAGATCAACGACACCACCCCCACCACCACCATCGCCGACACCGCAATCGCCGACCCCAATGCACGGTTGTCGGCTTTAAGCATCTGCTTTTCAATCATATTGGCAATCATGGGAATTTTACCGCCGCCAATCAGGTTCGGCGTGACATAATCCCCGATCGTGGGAATAAAGACGATCAGCACCGCGGCAATCACGCCGCTCATCGACAAAGGCAAGGTGACGCGCAAAAAGGTGGTAAACCGCGTCTCGCCCAAATCTTGACCGGCTTCTAACAGCGAGCGGTCAATTTTCTCAAGCGCCACATAAATTGGCAAAATAGCAAAGGGCGCATAGGCGTGGGCGAGGGTGATCACCATGGCCTGAAGGGTAAAGCTCATCTGCAACGGGTCGGTGATGATATGGAGCCCTTGCAAGACCGAATTGATCACCCCCGTGCGGCTGATCATCACGTTCCACATAAACACGCGAATGACGTAAGAGGTCCAGAACGGAATGGTGATCATGAAAAGCCACAGCGACTTGCGCGAGGCTTCGACGTTGAAGCTGACAAAATAGGCGACAGGATAGGCCAAAAGCACCGTCGCCGCCGTCACAAGGATCGACACCAACAACGACCGCGCCATCAAAGTCCGCACAATCGGATCGCTCCACGCGCCCAGATAACTCTCGGGCGACACCGTGCCATCCGCCAGCACCGAATGACACGTACCGATATAGTTGCACAGCTGGAACCGCGGCAAGATCGTCAGGTAACCGTCTGTCATCATAGAATAAACCAGCGTCGCCGCCAACGGCGCTGCCAAGAGCAAAACGGCATATAGTGCCGTCGGGCTGATCAAAGCCAAGCCAGAGGCGGCCTGCGATCCCCAAAACTTGGGGCGCTTGAGCGGTTCAGACATCGGGCACCCTTTGGGGTAGGTTGTTGGACAAGATATCAACCACCTTGAGGGCGACATGGCAAGCGTTTTGATGCATCTTTGGGCGAAGACTGACGACTGTAGCGCAAGCTAATTCTGCCCTCGCATGAACGCAATTCCAATAAATAATGCGGGAAATTGTGGAATTTTAATCAACCCTCTTTTAATGATAGTGCGGGCGTTCCACGCCACGCTAGTGTTATTAAATCGTTTTAGTGTCACGTTATATTTACTACTCGGCCATTAGCCACAAATTTCATTGATAGGAAAGCCCAATAACACCTTGGTACATCTAGGGTCGGGATTTATTGATTTTTGTTTCGCGGCATGATTCACTTTGGCGAAAACGGAGTGGTGGCATGCGCGATTTATACTGACTAAGCGACACGCAGTTGGCCAAGCTTGAACCCTTTTTCCCGAAGTCCCACGGCAAGCCCCGTGTTGACGACAGGCGGGTATTGAGCGGCATTATCTTCATCAATCGCAATGGCTTGCGACGGTGCGATGCGCCTGAGGACTACGGGCCTCACAAGACCCTTCACAGTCGCTGGAAGCGGTAGAGCGAGAAGGGCATCTTCACAAAAATGCTCCTCAGACTTGTAGACTAAAGTGGTGGCACCGACACATTAATGATTGATGCGACCCATTTGAAAGCACATCGCACGGCCTCCAGTCTGGGGTTGAAAAAGGGGGGCGTGGCCGCCTGATCGGGCCCACCAAGGGCGGCATGAACTCAAAGCTTCACGCCGTCACCGACGCGGCGGGCCGCCCCCTGCGGATGTTT
>CANFSY010000112.1 GCA_947449875.1 Paracoccaceae bacterium | reverse complement strand
TTGATGCTGTTGGTCGAACCCAGACCGGTGTAGCCAACCGAAGCCAACTGGCCAACGGCTGCAGCGTCGCCGCCGTCAACGTCGCCCATCGAGATTTTGCCGAAAGCGCCCGAGATGAACACGGAACCGGCGGTGCCGGCGTTAGCGCCTTGGTTGTCGTGTGCGCTGAACGAGCCGCCGAATGCCAGACCGCCATCAGTCGTGCCAGTGCCGGAGAACTTCATCCGAACGCGCGACGAGAACACCGAATCGCCATCGGTGGAAACAACGCCCATGCGGGCCGAACCCGAAACGGCAACGTCAGCAGCAGCGAAACCAGCCGAAGCGGCCAGCACGGTGGTAGCAAGAAGAATCTTTTTCATAGTGTCCCTCATTGTGACTCTAGGGTTACCCCAAGTCGACGGTGCGACTTGAGAATGTCCTGATTTCACCTGAGGGGGCGGGCTTTGCAATTGAAAGGACAGATTTGCGCCGCAATTAGGTCACGATTGGTGCATTCGCGCCACACTTTCGCCTTATAGTTGTTAAAAATTCGACTGAAAACATCCTAGACGTGTAAATCTACAAATGAAAACCATGCTTTTTGTCACACATCAGCCCAACCACCGCCCAGAGGATGCCCGACGATCCCCCAGAAACGGCCGCGGCCTGCGGCGGACAGCGCAGCCCCGCGAATCTGCGCCGCGCAGCAAAAACAAAAGGGCAGGCTTTCGCCTGCCCTTTGCCGAAAAAGGTAGAGTGGATCAGAACGAGAAGTTCACGCCAGCGTCAGCAACCGTGACGGAGTCAACGCCATTGTAGACCGAACCCACGCCTGCCTTAAGGACAGCACCACCGCCCAAATCATAGCCGACACCAACAGCCATGTTTGCTTCGTCTGCATTGTCGTTTGCGTAGTACGCGGTGACCGTCGCGCCGGCCATCGTGAAGTCGGTGGAAATGGCGTAGCCGATATCGTCATTAGAATCGCGATCAGCCACAGCAACCTTCACAGTCGCAGGCCCGACATTTGCGGAAACCGAGGCTTTGGTCTGGCTGTCAGTTGCATCGCTTTCGTAGCCAATGGCCGCATTGACGCCGCCGAAGGTATAAGCGACTGCGGCAGAATAATACTCTGCAGCCCCGTCCACCTGACCCGACCCAAGTTCAACGGTCGCGCCGGAAATCGCGATGTTGTAGGACACGGCAGTCTTGTCGGCGTCGTCGAGCAGAGCCAGTTCCTGCGCCCCGTCAAGAGCGCTGGCGCCGTAGCCCACCGCAGAGACGTTGCTGACCAGCGAGTCCACCGCGTTGCCGGTATCACCCATGGTGATTTTCCCGAAGGCACCCGACAGATAAACCGAGCCTGAGGTGCCCGAATTGGTCGGCTTGCTGACTGCGCCAGTTGCAAGATCCGCGGTACCTACCACATCAGCGGCGCGGAACGAGCCACCAAACGACAAACCACCGTCGGTCGTGCCCGAACCCGAGAATTTGACCCGCATCCGCGACGAAAACGTCGTCGTCCCATCGTCCGACACCACGCCCATACGGCCATCGCCGGAAATAGACACGTCAGCCGCAGCATAGGTGCCTGCACCGACCAGCATGGTCGTCACCAGAAGAAGTTTTTTCATAATCGCTCCACCGTCTAATTTGCAAGGTTGCCCCATGGCAGGTCATCTGCCTTGGATGTCCCTTGACTATCCTTTCGGCCACGAAGATCAACCAAAGTTTAATCCTTGGCGATATTTTCCAGATCTCAGGTGCAAAAATGCAACATTGGGATACAATTATATCCCTTCGAATAGGCCGTCAGGCTTTGCGCTGCGTGGTCTGTGCTGGCCCTGATCGGGGATGCTTGGGGGAAAGCCCTTGGCAGGCCCGCTTGGCTGGGCTAGACACCAATGAAAGCTTGGGGTTTTCAAATGGTCTATCATCGCTCGATCGCTGCCATGACGGCTTTGGCCTGTCTTTTGACCCTTGCCGCCTGCGGCGGCGGTGGTTTGTTTCATCGCAAAGCGCCAACCGTCGATGCTGCCGGCAACGTGCTGAATGCCAACGAAGCAGAGCGTGCGGCGATTGCCAAGGTCGAGGGCACCGACCAGCCCGGCACCAAGATCTGGGATCTGCTCAACAAGAACGCCGACCCCAGCGTGACGGTGAAGGTGAACAAGTATATCTGGATGGCCTCGCTAGATGTGCTGAACTTCTTGCCGTTGCAGTCGGTTGATCCGTTTACCGGTGTGATCGTGACAGGCTACGGCACCCCGCCCGGCGGCAGCCGCAGCTACCGCGCCACGATTTATGTGCAAGATCCTGCGCTGGATGCGCGCTCTTTGAAGCTGTCGTTGCAAGGGGCGAATGGGGCTGCGGTGGCGCCTGAAACCGTCTCGGCGGTGGAAGATGCGATCTTGAACCGTGCGCGCCAGTTGCGGATTGCCGACGCGGGCCTGTAATCGGCTGCATGTCAGGCTAGACCTTGCGCTGCGCGCAGGGTAGGTCAGGGCCCTATGACCTTAAGAACATGGGCTGATGATGTCGCGCTATGACCCTTCTGAGATAGAACCGAAATGGCAGCAGGCGTGGGATAACGCCCGCGTCTTTGAAGCGCGGCGCGATCCGGCCAAGCCGAAGTATTATGTGCTAGAGATGTTCCCCTATCCGTCGGGGCGCATCCATATGGGGCATGTGCGCAACTATACGATGGGCGATGTTGTGGCCCGCACCAAGGCCGCGCAGGGCTATTCGGTGCTGCATCCGATGGGGTGGGATGCCTTTGGCATGCCCGCTGAAAATGCCGCGATGGAACGCGGCGGCCATCCGCGCGATTGGACCGAGGGCAACATCACCGAGATGAAGGCCCAGATGAAGCCCTTGGGCCTGTCGATCGACTGGAGCCGCGAATTGGCCACCTGTCGGCCGGAATACTACGGCCAACAGCAGGCGATGTTTATCGACATGATGGAAAAGGGTCTGGTCTACCGCAAAGCGGCGGTGGTCAACTGGGATCCGGTCGATATGACGGTGCTGGCCAACGAACAGGTGATCGACGGGCGCGGCTGGCGGTCAAACGCCTTGGTCGAACGGCGCGAGCTGACGCAGTGGTTCTTCAAGATCAGCGATTATTCGGGCGAGCTTTTGGCCGCTTTGGACGGGCTGAAAGACTGGCCCGAAAAGGTGCGCCTGATGCAGGCCAACTGGATCGGCCAAAGCAAGGGCCTGCAGTTCGCCTTTCAAACGGTGGGTGCGCCTGCTGGATTTGAGACGCTAGAGGTTTATACGACTCGCCCCGACACGCTGATGGGGGCCTCGTTTGCGGCGATTTCCGCTGACCATCCGCTGGCCAAGGCGCTGGAATCTCATCCCGACGTTGCCGCCTTTACCGCCCTTTGCCGCAAGGGCGGCACCTCGGCGCTGGAAATTGAAACGGCGGAAAAGATCGGCTTTGACACAGGCTTGCGCGTCAAGCATCCGCTGGACCCTTCGGTGGAATTGCCCGTCTGGATCGCCAATTTCATCCTGATGGATTACGGCACGGGCGCGATCTTTGGCTGCCCCGCCCATGACGCGCGCGATTTCGAATTTGCCACCAAATACGGGCTGACGATCAAGTCGGTCTTCGTGGCCGAAGGCGCTGTGGAAACTCCGCTGACCGAACCCTATGTTCCGATGAAATCCGAACCCGTCCACTATATCCGCGGCTTTGCTGGCCCCGCCGTGCAAACCGGTGAGGCCGCTGTCACCGCCGCCATCGCCCATGCCGAGGCGGCCGGTTTTGGCCACGGTGTGACCAACTACCGCCTGCGCGACTGGGGCATTTCGCGCCAACGCTATTGGGGCTGCCCGATTCCCGTGGTGCATTGCGATGCCTGCGGCGTGGTGGCGGAAAAGAAGGCGAATCTGCCGGTTGAGCTGCCCTATGATGTGACGTTTGACATCCCCGGCAACCCGCTGGACCGCCACCCGACATGGCGCAATTGCACCTGCCCGTCTTGCGGTGCCCCCGCGCGGCGCGAAACCGATACGATGGACACGTTTGTTGATTCGTCGTGGTACTTCGCCCGCTTCACATCGCCCCACGCCACCACCCCCACGGTGGCCGAGGATGCCGCCTATTGGATGAATGTTGACCAGTACATCGGCGGCATCGAACACGCGATCTTGCACCTGCTCTACTCGCGCTTTTTCGCCCGCGCGATGCACAAAACAGGCCACTTGCCGGCCAAAGCGATTGAACCTTTCAACGCGCTGTTCACCCAAGGCATGGTGACGCACGAAATTTACAAGACCACTGACGCCAACGGCAGGCCTGTCTATCATCTGCCCGAAGATATCATCCGTTCTGACGCCGGGGCCACTTTGGCCGATGGCACGGTGGTTGAGGTGATCCCCTCGGCCAAGATGTCCAAGTCGAAAAAGAACGTGGTCGACCCGATGAACATCATCAGCGCCTTTGGCGCTGATACGGCGCGGTGGTTTGTCATGTCTGACTCTCCGCCCGAGCGCGATGTGGAATGGACAGCTTCGGGGGCTGAGGCGACGTTCAAGCACCTGTCGCGGGTTTGGGCGTTGTCGGTGCGCGTGGCCGAGATGCCCTTGGACCATCAGGGCGAAGGCGACGCCGACCTTCTGCGGGCCACCCACCGCGCCATTGCCGAGGTGACGGCGGGCATCGAGGGCTTTGCCTTTAACAAGGCCATCGCCAAGCTGTACGAATTCACCAACGCAATCGGCCGCGCCTCGGCCTCGACCATCGCGATGAAAGACGCGCTGCGCATTTTGGCGCAACTGATGCAGCCCATGACCCCCCACATCGCCGAGGCCGTCTGGGCCGCCCAAGGCGGTGCGGGCCTATGCGCCCAAGCGCCTTGGCCCAAGGCCGATCCCGCCCTGCTGGAAGATGACACCGTGATCTTGCCGATCCAGATCAACGGCAAGCGGCGGGCGGAAATCAGCGTGCCCAAGGCCATGCCCGCGTCCGAGGTTGAAAAACTGGCCTTGGCCAACGAAGATGTGCTGCGCTTTTTGGCCGGTCAGCCGATCAAAAAGCTGATTGTGGTTCCGGGGCGTATCATCAATGTTGTGGTCTAGACGCAGCCTACTAGTGACACTGCCCTTGGCGCTGGCCGCTTGCGGTTTTGCGCCCGCTTACGGCACGAAAGGAACGGCAGCGGCTTTGATCGGCACGGTGCACGCCGCCGATCCGACCAATAAGAACAGCTTTGATTTCGTTCAGCATTTGGAAGAACGCCTTGGCCGCCCGACCTCGCCGATCTACCAGCTGGCCTATACGATCAAGACCGACGCCATAAGTGCAGGCATTACCCCGTCGGGCGCGATCACCCGCTATACGGTCACCGGCGGGCTGGATTGGACGCTGACGCGCCTGTCAGACCAATCGCGCATGGCGGGCGGCCATATTGACGCCTTCACATCCTATTCTGCCACGGGGTCGACGGTGGCGGGCCAAACCGCGCAAAGCGATGCCAATTTGCGCCTGATGCGGATGCTGGGCGATGATCTGGTGCTGCGGCTGATAGCGACGTCCACCAGCTTTGCGCCATGAAACTGACAGGGCCCGAGGCGCGGCGCTATCTGGCCAAACCTGATCCGGCCAAAGCCGCCCTTGTGATCTTTGGCGAAGATGCGATGCGCGTGGCCCTGAAGCGGGCCGAGGCGGTCTTGGCCCTTGCTGGCCCCGATGCGGACGGCGAAATGCGCCTGACGCGCATTCCCGCAGCCGACCTGCGCAAAGACAGCGCGGCCCTTCTGGATGCGATCAAAGCACGCGGCTTTTTCTCTGGCGCGCGCGTGGTGGTGGTGGAAGATGCCACCGATGGCCTGACGGCGACTTTGCAAACCAGCTTTGATGCGTGGCGGCCGGGGGATGCCAACATTGTGGTGACGGCGGGCAATCTGACGGGAAAATCCGCGCTGAAAATGCTGGCCGAAAAGCACTTTGCCGTCATGTGCATCGGCCTTTATGACGACCCGCCGACCCGCGAAGAGATTGAGGCAGAGCTTAAGCGCGCAGGCCTGTCGCAAGTGCCAAGCGATGCCATGACAGAGCTGTTAACCCTGTCGCGCGCCCTTGATCCGGGCGATTTTCGCCAGACCTTGGAAAAGATCGCGCTGTACAAGTTCCAAGACCCGCTGCCCCTGACCCCCGCCGAAATCGCAGCCCTCGCCCCCGCCACAATGGAAACCGAAGCGGAAGAGTTGCTGGATGCGGTGGCCGAATTGCAGATGGGTTCCATCGGCCCGATTCTGCGCCGCTTGCAGGGTCAGGGCGTTTTGCCCGTCACCTTGTGCATCGCAGGCCTGCGCCACTTTACCACGCTGCATCTGATGTCCACCGACCCCGAAGGCCCCGCCGCAGGCTTTGCCAAGGCGCGGGGCTTTTTCAAACGCCGCGACCGCATGATGAAACAAGAGGGCAACTGGACGACTCGGCAGATCGAAAAGGCGCTGTCGTTGCTGGTGGAAACCGATATGACACTGCGCTCAACCTCGCGCGCGCCAGCGATGGCGGTGATGGAGCGTACCTTGATTCGCATCGCGCGGCGCGAGCGTTAGGGGGGCGAACGTTAAGGCGCAGCGCAGCCGCGAAATTCGACCGCTTGGCCTTGGGCCAGAACCGTGACGATCACCGCCGACCGATCTAGCGTAAAGGGCGCGCCAGACGGGGCCACCAAGTCAGTGGTAGAGGACAAAATCCCCCCCTGCCGCGCGGTATGCGCTTCGGCCACCCAAACCTGTGGATCGTTAGTTTCAAACACCACGGTTTCGTCAGGCCCAAGGGGCGGCAGGCCTAAGCTGGCTTGCAAGCGCAGGCCATCGTCAATCGGGGCAATGGCGCAGGTGGCCCCAGCGGCTAGCTTGGGCAGATCGGCCAAGGCCGCCGCTATGCGGCTGTCTTTGGCACCCCCGCCTTGCAAAACGGCGGCAAAGGTCAGGTGGGCGGGCATGCAAATGTCGTGGCAGATGCCCAGATCCATCGCCAGCGCCAGCGTCACGGGGCGGGTTGGGTCTTGGGCGACCACCTCGATCGGCAGGACAAGTTCGTTCAGGTAGCCGATGCTTTTCATACCGTTCAGGGCAATCACCTGCGGGCTCGGCCAATGAAACTGCACGCTTTTGAGGTTCGACGACCCTGTCCAATCGAACACGGGGGGAATTCCCGCCTCGCCGGGGGCGCGCCAGTAGGTTTTCCAATCGGGCGCAAGGCGCAGCTCAAGCGCTGCCATGTGATGGCCATTGGCCATCTGCCAGCCTGACAACAGGCCCGCCTGCACAATGTCATCCTGACTCTGCGCCAAGGCGGGGCTGGCAAGACACAAAAGGGCAAGGGCATAGCGGATCATGCGCGCACTCTATGCAGGTCTGTGCAGCTTAGAAAGCCCGTCCAGATCACGTTGCGGCGACGGCGTGTGATGGGGGTTGAGCATGCCTGCCCTTCGCCCCATCTTGGGCAGAGGGGGAATCGATGGATTTGACGGGTAAGGTGATTGTGGCCATGCCGGACATGGGCGATCCGCGCTTTGAACGCGCGGTGATCTTGATCTGCGCGCATTCCGACAGCGGGGCCATGGGGTTGATCTTGAACCAGCCGGTGCCAGAGATACGCTTTCAAGACCTTTTGGCGCAGTTGAAGATTCCGCGCGGCGATCAGGCCCGCGACATTCGCATGGTGATCGGCGGGCCTGTCGAACGGGGGCGGGGCTTTGTGCTGCATTCCACCGACTACCAAGGCGGCAGTGCAACAATCGCGGTAGGGTCGGGCTACGGCATGACCACCACGCTGGATGTGCTAGAGGCCTTGGGCCACGGGGGCGGGCCTTTGCAGGCGATCATGGCCTTTGGCTATTCCGGCTGGGGTGCGGGCCAGCTAGAGGGCGAGATTGCCCGCAACGACTGGCTGGTCGGCGATGCCTCGGATTCGTTGGTCTTCGGGGCCGAGGCTGGTCGCAAATGGGCCTTGGCCTTGGGCAGCATGGGCATCAACCCCATGGCCCTATCGCCCAGCGGCGGGCGGGCGTAAAAGGGCCGTGCCTGCGGGCGCGGTTTTAGGGCGAAGGATCATCTGACATGGGCGAACAGTGCAGGCCTGCGGCCCATGCGTGAGGCTTTGGTGATCGGCGCGGGACCTGCCGGCCTGATGGCTGCGGAAGAGCTGGCCAAGGCAGGCCTGCGGGTGGTGATCTGTGACGCCAAACCATCCCCCGCGCGAAAGTTTTTGATGGCGGGCAAATCGGGGTTGAACATCACCAAGGCCCAAGCCTTGCCCGCCTTTACCGCCGCCTATCAAAGCCCCCAGATGACCCCGATTCTGGCTGCCTTTGGGCCAGAGGCAGTGATGGACTGGTGCCGCGCGCTTGGGATTGAGGTTTTTACCGGCTCGTCCGGTCGGGTGTTTCCCAAGGCGATGAAAGCCTCTCCGCTTTTGCGGGCATGGTTGGCGCGGCTGGCGGGGTTGGGTGTGGAACTGCGCAGCTGGTGGCGTTGGGTGGGGTTTGAGGGTGGCTTTGCCTTTGACACCCCGCAGGGCCGTGTCGTTTTAGCCCCTGCTGTCACGGTCTTGGCCCTCGGCGGGGCCAGTTGGGCACGGCTGGGGTCAGATGCGGCTTGGGTGCCGTGGCTGGCCGACAAGGGCGTTGCGATCACCCCGTTTCAGCCCGCCAACATGGGCTTTTGCGTAGTCTGGTCGCCGCATATGGCCAAACACTTCGGCCAAGCCGTCAAAGGTGTTGCCCTGTGTGTGGGCAACCGGCGTGAGCGGGGAGAGTTTGTGATCTCGTCCAAAGGGGTCGAGGGGGGCGGTGTTTATGCCGTCTCGCGCGATCTGCGCGACGGCGGGGCGTTGCACCTGGACCTAATGCCCGATCTGGCAGCGGACGAGGTGGCGCGGCGGGTGTCGGCGATGAAATCCAGCGAAACCCTCGCCAACCGCCTGCGCAAACTGGGCCTTTCGGCGACAGCCTTGGCCCTTGTGATGGAATTTGGCCGCGCATTGCCGACGGTGCAGGCCCTAAAGGCCCTGCCGATCCCGCTTGGCCCGCCCCGCCCGCTGGACGAGGCGATTTCAGTTGCAGGCGGCGTGGCCTTTGCCAACCTGACGCCCGACTTGGAACTGCGCGCCATGCCGCACACCTATGTGTGCGGCGAAATGCTGGACTGGGAGGCCCCGACAGGCGGTTATCTTCTGACCGGATGCCTTGCGACAGGCCGTTGGGCCGGGCGCGCGGCAGCGCGGGCGCTGGGGTCTTCAAGGTCACAGGCACTGCCCTGACCTCGAAAGTGGTTTGCCAGACTTAGGCGAGCAGCGTCACCACGCCGGTGTCAAGATCGTAAAGCCCGCCGACAATCTTCAGCTGACCTGCATCGACAAGGTCTTTCAGAACCGAGCTTTTCTCGGTCAAAGCGGCCACGTTCATCCGCACGTTGGTTTCGGCCACAGCTTCGACCAATTCGTGGTTGTGCGACGACCGTTCGCCTTGCAGCGGGGTGGCTGCGACAGCGGGTTCGATTTCGTTGAGAAGGGTTGTCAAAGCATCGCCCACAACGGCCTTGTCAATCGCGCCTTTGACAGCCCCGCAATGGGAGTGGCCCAAGACCAAGATCGCCTTGGCCCCGGCGACCTTGGCGCCATATTCAAAGCTGCCGATAACCTCGGTCGTGGCCACATTACCCGCCACACGGGCGACAAAAATGTCGCCGATCTGTTGGTCAAGCACCAGTTCGGGCGACGAGCGCGAATCCATGCAGGCCAGAACGCAGGCGAAGGGAGTTTGCTTTTCTGCCGTGGCATCGCCAAGCGCCAACTGGTCACAGTGCAAAGACTGGCCCGCCACAAAGCGCGCGTTGCCTTCGACCAGAAACTGGATGGCTTGATCGGGCGAGGTGGCTTTGAGCGATTCGGCGTCAAAATGGGAGCAATCGGCACGGGCTACGCCTGCCGACATGGCAACCATCGCGGCGGTTAGGCCGAAGAACTGGCGGCGGCCAAAGACTGGTTGGATGTCTTGGGTGGTTTCACACTTTGTGCACATGTGTCGTCTCCGTGATGAATGATTTAATTTTCGTAGGACAAACTTGGACTGTTGTGTGTGATTGCTGTGTAAAAACCGAGTAGAAAACGCCACAATGTACGGAAGATAAATTACCCAACTAAAGTATAATATTTTGGAGTGTCAGATATTACTTCTATGCACTTACGGTTTGCGCGGAGTCACGGGTCAAGTAATAGGCGGCCAATATTGGCAGAAATGTTGTGGCGAAAACCACGATCGCGACAACATTCGTCACAGGGCGTTGGCGTGGGCGGATCAATTCGTCCAGCATCCAAATGGGCAGGGTCTTTGACGCAGCCCCCGTGCCTGCGGTGAAGGTGGTGACGATCACCTCGTCAAAACTCAGCGCAAAGGCCAGCATTCCGCCTGCCAACAGCGCTGTGCCAAGGTTGGGCAGCAGCACATAGCGAAAGGTTTGAAAGG
>CANFSY010000111.1 GCA_947449875.1 Paracoccaceae bacterium | reverse complement strand
CTAGACGTAAAGCGGCAAATCCCCGCGATGCACGCCGACACCGGGCAACTTACCCCCCGCCAAACCGTCGCAATCATCCAAGACAAATGCGCCAGGTGTCGCGAAAAGCTTGCGCAAAAGCCGGTTCGTCATCGCATGACCAGCCCGAACGCCGGTATACCGCGCCAAAAGCGGTGCACCAGCCAAGGAAAGATCGCCCAAAGCATCCAGCATCTTATGGCGCACCGGTTCGTCGGCATAGCGCAGGCCACCCGGAGACAGCACTTTGTCGCCGTCAAACACCACCGCATTGGCCAAAGTGCCGCCTTGGGCCAGCCCCACCGCGCGCATCGCATCCACATCAGACTGGCGGCAAAAGGTGCGCGAATCGCATAACTCGCGCACAAAGGCGCCGTTGGCCATGTTCAAATGGCGCGATTGCTGGCCGATGACCGGATCGGCGAAATCGATTCGAAAGTCGATTTCAAGCATTTCAGCAGGCTCTAGCCGAGCAAAGGCTGCACCGTCTTGCACCTCGACCGACTTTAGAACCCGAATCGCCCGCACGGGGGCGGTTTGCGCTTGAATGCCTTTGGCAAGAATTGCGGCAACAAAGGGGGCGGCCGAACCATCCAATATCGGCACTTCCGGCCCGTCAATCTCGATCAAGGCATTGTGGACGGCCAAGCCTGCCAGAGCGGCCATCAGGTGTTCAATGGTCGAAACCTGCACGCCGTCATCATTGGCGATCTGGGTGCACAACTTTGAGGGCACGACCGCATCCCAGCGCGCGGGAACCAAGGTGTTACCGCCGCGCAGATCGGTGCGGCGAAACCAGATGCCGTAATCAGCCGAGGCCGGACGCACCACCACACGCACAGGCTTGCCGCTGTGCAACCCTGTACCCTTGAAGGTGACCGCCGATTTGACTGTATTTTGCACGCATACCTCTGAAATTTTCGCAAATGACCCTGCGGGCACCGCCTGCCCCTGTTCATTTAGCCGCACCCACTTTCAAGCTCAATTCACGGTTTGTGACGCCATGTAACAAGTCACACAACCACGCAAGGCTTTGATAAAAATCAAAAAGCCCGAGGTTATCACTCGGGCTTTCGACGATACTGCAACGTTGCGATCTGTCTTAGTTGGCTTGGCGGCGCAGGAATGCTGGAATTTCCAACCTGTCTTGATCCGTTGATGGCTCAGCCTCGTCGTCGTAGCTGGTGACGGGGGGCTGGGCGCGTTTCGCTTGGGCCGACTCGGCGTTGCCGCCGCCCGACATGCGGCTGATCAGAGAGCCGATCCCGAAGCGCGCACGTTCAGCCGGTTTTGCGGCAGGGGCTGCGGCGCGAGCCGCAGGTTGCTGCGCCGCAGCGGGAACTTTGTTCACCGCCGCCTGCAGGCGGGCCATCGCCTCGGGGGTTGGGGTCCCCATGGCGCGCGGACGAGGTGCAACGAAGTTGAACGCATCATTGCCAGCCGCCGCAGCGGGTGCAGCCGCTGCCGGACGCTGCTCTGCCGCAGGGCGGTAGACCGGCGCGGGAATGTCATCTTGCTCTGGCGAAAAGCTGCGCGGTTGCTCGAACTGGGCCCGCGGTGCGGGTGCCGGCTCTGCGGCTTGCGCCTGTTGCACTGGCGCTGCGGCAAGTTTGAGCGGCTCTTGCATCGAGCGGCGGGCGTGGGGTGGTTCGACGCGGGCGTTCTTGATGTCGATGCCCGTGGCCACGACCGACACGCGCAGCACGCCTTCCATCGTGGTATCCAAGGTGGACCCCACGATGATATTCGCATCGGGATCGACCTTTTCCCGAATGATGTTGGCGGCTTCGTCCAGTTCAAACAGGGTCAGATCATAGCCGCCCGTGATGTTGATCAGCACGCCCTTGGCCCCGTGCAGGCTGATTTCGTCCAACAGCGGGTTCGCAATCGCCTTTTCGGCGGCTTGCACGGCGCGGTCGTCGCCAGACGCCTCGCCCGTGCCCATCATGGCTTTGCCCATCTCGTCCATCACAGAGCGCACATCGGCAAAGTCGAGGTTGATCAACCCCGGGCGCACCATCAGATCGGTCACGCCTTTGACACCTTGGTACAGCACATCGTCGGCCATGGCGAAGGCTTCGGTAAAGGTGGTGCGTTCGTTGGCAAGCCGGAACAGGTTCTGGTTGGGAATAACGATCAGGGTGTCGACGACCTTTTGCAGCGCCTCGATCCCCTCTTCGGCTTGACGCATCCGCTTATTGCCTTCGAACTGGAAAGGCTTGGTGACAACGCCCACGGTCAAGACACCCAGCTCGCGCGCGGCTTGCGCGATGATAGGCGCTGCCCCCGTGCCCGTACCGCCGCCCATGCCGGCGGTGATAAAGCACATATGCGCGCCGGCGAGATGGTCGACGATCTTTTCAATCGATTCTTCGGCAGCAGCCGAGCCGACCGAAGGGCGCGCGCCCGCACCCAGCCCTTCGGTCACTTTCGGACCCATCTGGATCTTATGCGCCGCCCGACTTTGCTGTAAGGCTTGCGCATCGGTATTGGCCACAACAAACTCGACCCCTTCGAGCTTTTTGTCGATCATGTTATTGACCGCGTTGCCGCCTGCCCCGCCGACGCCGAACACTGTTATACGCGGCTTCAAATCGTCGCGCTCTGCACTGATTGTAAGGTTCAAAGCCATTCCCCGCCCCGCCGTTCTTTGTTGAGCAGCACCTGAGCCGCGCTGCCGTTTTCGTTTCTGCCTTCACTTCGAAGCATGTCGTGTTTTCCACACCACTTACGCACTTTGTGCGATCTTAGACATACTTCGTCAGGTCGTCACTAATAAACCGCATAAGCCCCGCAAAATGTGGTGAAAAACCGTCCAAAACGCGCATCTTCATGCCAAAATCAACCCTGTTTGATGTCACCAATTATCCCTGAACCACTTAAACGCCCGTTTGATCGAGCGTGCCGGATAGCGTTCCGCCGGAATGTCAAAATCCCACCATTCGTCTTGCGGATGCGCGGCAAACAGGCACAGCCCCACGGTCGAGGCAAAAGACGGGCCTGTAGCGGCCTGCGGCAGGCCTTGCACCCGCAACGGCCGGCCCATGCGCACGCGTTGGCCAAGGATGCGGCTGGCCAGACCGTCCAACCCGGGCATCTGGCTGGCCCCACCCGTCAGCACGATCTGCTGGCTGGGCAAATGCGAAAAGCCCGCGATCGCCAGCCTGTCTGCAGCTTGTTCCAGAATTTCTTCCACACGCGGGCGGATGATGCCGATCAATTCAGTGCGGCTGACTTGGCGGCGGTCTTTGTCCCAATCGCCGCTGTCGGACCCGATCTCGATCATCTCGCGGTCGTCCATGCCTGTTGCATAGACCCCGCCGTGTTTGGTCTTGATCCGTTCAGCCACAGCCATCGGCACATGCAGACATTGCGCGATGTCAGAGGTGATATGATCGCCGCCCAAGCGCACGGAATCTGAAAAGATCATGTGTTTTTTCATAAAGATCGACAGGCCGGTGGACCCGCCGCCCAAGTCGATACAGGCCGCCCCCAGTTCGCGCTCGTCCTCCACCAGCGCCGCAATCCCCGAGGCATAGGCCGACGAGGCGATGCCCGCCAGATCAAGGTCGCAGCGTTTGATGCAGTAAAGCAGGTTTTGCACCACGGCGGCATCGACCGTCAAAAGGTGCATGTCGCAGGCCAGACGGTTGCCGCTTTGGTTGCGCGGATCGCCAAGGCCAGAGCGGTGGTCAAGCGCGAAGTTCACCGGTTGGGCGTGGATCACCTCGCGCCCCTCGCCGATGTCGGGGGCATCGCAGGCGGCCAAGACACGGGCCACATCGTTATCGCGCACCAAGGTTTCGGGCAGGTCAATTTCACCCGCAAGGCCATAGCTGCGCGGTTCACCGCCGGAAAAGCACGCAATCACATGGTCAACCCGCACATTGGCCATCTTTTGCGCCGCCTGAACGGCGGTGCGAATGGCGCGTTCGGTTTCGTTCATGGCGCTAATCTCGCCAAAGCGCACGCCGCGCGAGCGGGTGGTGGCCGCGCCAATCACCCGAAAGTTCGACTGGCCCGCCATCGACCCCATGCCGTCCGCCTCGCCCGGTTCTTCCAGCCCGTCAAACCGCAAGATCAGGCAGGCGATTTTCGACGTGCCCACATCCAAAATCGCAATCATCCCCCGTTGCAGGGCGGTCTTGCGCAAATGGCGCATGGCACGTTGGGATTGGTACAGATCGGTCATGACTTTGACTCCGCAAGGAGGGGGATACCATGGACAGCACGCAAGGCATTCAGCGCCGGAGTGCCAAGCCGCAAGACAGGGCGTTGCGGATTGCGCAGATCAACCGCGATCAGGTCGCGCGCCAGCAGGTTTTCAGCCGAATCGCGCGCGATTAGCCCTTGCAAGGCAGCCACGGCCCCATCGGCGGGCAACAAGATGCGCTGGTCGCGGTCAAGCACCAGATCCCAGCGGCGCTGGCCCATACGCACCAAGCCACGCAGGCGGCTGGACAAAGGCGAGGCCACTTGCAGCAGCGCCGTGGCCTGATCAATCGCAAGGTCAGCGCCCTGCCCTGCGATCAGCGGCAGATCGGCACGGTCAGCGCGCGCCGCCAAGGCTGCAATGCGGTGCCCCGTGTCATCCAGCAAGATCAACCCCGCCTCGCTGCGCCAAACCCATGCGGGCTGACGTTCGGTGATGGTGATCTGCAACACATTGCCCGCGCCAAACCGCACCACGGCGCGGGCGACGGCGTCGAAGTTCTCGGCCGTGATGCGGATCGCATCCAGATCCAGCGCAAGGGCTGATTGCGGCAAGCGCAGCGCCAGTTTGGCGCGCACCGCATCGGCCAATTCCGGCGAGGCGCCGTCAATCGCCAGCAAATTGACCATGAACATCGGCCGATCTGCCACTTGCTGTTTGGCCGACGTCACCAAAGACACCAGCCCCTCGCGCCGTACGGGGCTGGCCAAGAACAGCGCCCCCGACAGCATGACGATAAGCGCAGGCATCCCGAACCGCAAAAAGCGGTGGAACGCCGGTGTCAGCCATAGGCGCTGCATCCGGTACGACCAGCGCGAGGGGGCCGGATCGCGCCGTGGCGGCAGGGTGCGGCCTAACGATTGCATGACGCGTCCTTTACGATCCAGTCGCACAGATCGGGAAAGGATATCCCGCAATAGGCCGCTTGTTCGGGCGCAAGCGAAGTGGGGGTCATGCCGGGTTGGGTGTTGGTTTCCAGCAAGATCAAACCGCCAAGGCCACGGCTTTCGTCCCAGCGAAAATCGGTCCGGCTCAGGCCCCGACAGCCCAAGATACGGTGGGCGCGCAGGGCATAGTCAAGACACGCCGCGGCAATCTGTTCCGGCAGGCGGGCGGGCACCTGATGCCGGCTGCCGCCGGGTTTGTATTTGGCGTCAAAGTCATACCACCCGTCCGTCACGATATCGGTCACGGCCAGCGCCCGCTCGCCCATCACCGCCACAGTCAACTCCCGCCCGGGCGCATAGGCTTCGACCATCACAGTCTCGGGCATAGTGTCTGCCAATCGCGGCGCATTCTCGCCTGGGCGCACCATATACACCCCGACCGAGGAGCCTTCGTTGTTGGGTTTGACCACATAGGGCGGCGGCAACACATGGCCGCGCGCCACGTCGTCACGATGCGCCAGAACCGATGCCACAACCGGCAGGCCCGCCGCGACATAGGCGGCCTTGGTGGCAGTCTTGTCCATCGCCAAGGCCGAGGCCAAAACGCCCGAATGGGTATAGGGAATCGCCAGCCATTCCAGCAGGCCCTGCACACAGCCGTCTTCGCCGTAGCGCCCGTGCAAGGCGTTGAATACAACGTCGGGCTGAATGTCATGCAACCGTGCGGCAAGATCGCGGCCGGCGTCAACCGCCACCACGTCATAACCAGCCACCCGCAAGGCTTTGGCACATTCGTGCCCTGACGACAGCGAAACCTCCCGCTCGGCGGAAAGCCCCCCCATCAGTACCGCCACGCAGGAGCCTGCGCCTGCAAGCTTGCCCACCATCACTGCCTCTTTCCGGACTTTGCCGGATTTTATTTTTTCTCTGCCGCCGGTTCGCCGACGCGCAGTATCTCCCACTCTAGCGTGATATTGGCGGTTTGCAAAACCTTCTTTCGCACCTCTTCGCCAAGATTTTCCAAATCGGCAGCGGTGGCGGTTCCGGTGTTGATCATAAAGTTGGAATGTTTGGGCGACATCTGCGCGCCACCCAGCGTGGCCCCGCGCAGGCCGGCATCGTCAATCACCTTCCACGCCTTCAGCTCTTGGCTGTCATCGGCCTGTCCGGTCGAAGAATAGCCCACCGGATTGCGAAAGGTTGACCCCGCCGAGCGGTCTTTGGTGGGCTGGCTGGCATCGCGCTTGGCGATCTGGTCGGCCATCTTCGCCTCTAGCCCCGCAGGATCACCCGCGGTGGCGGCAAAGGTTGCCTGCACGATCACCCAGCCATCCGGCAAAGTCGACTGGCGATAGCCAAGGTGCAAATCGGCGGCGGGAATCGTCACAACCTGCCCGTGCCGCGTGACCGCGCGCACCGCAATCAGGTGGTCTTTGACATAAACCCCGTAACACCCCGCATTCATCCGCACCGCCCCACCGATGGATCCGGGAATGGTGCGCAAAAAGGTCAAATCAACGCCCGCTTCCGCCGCCCGCCGCGCGACATGAGAATCGAGCGCCGCAGCCCCCGCCACGACGCGCCCCCCTTGCACGGCAATGTCATTAAACCCCCGCCCCAGCCGGATCACCACCGCCCGAAGCCCGCCATCGCGCACGATCAGGTTTGACCCGACCCCCATCGGAAAGACCGCAACCGACGGGTCAAGATCGCGCAGAAACTGCGCCAGATCATCCTCATCCGCCGGCTGAAACAGCCAATCCGCAGGCCCCCCGACGCGCAGCCACGTGAGGTCCGCCAAGGGGCGTTGCGGTGTAAGTGTGCCGCGAGGGGTGGGGAGTTGGGTCATGGCGTGTTGGTATAGGGGGCGGGAACGGGGCGCAAGATGGGTGGGGGATTAGGGGCAAGTGGGAAAGCACTATATGCCCAAAAGGAGCCTCAAAAAGTGCGCCACCAGCGCCAGAAATGCTGTGTTCTTGGCAATCTCACCCAAGTCCCGCGACCACCCCGCAGCCTCTGCAACGGTGAACCGTGTGCCGCGATAGACAACTCTTATGCCTTTCAATGTAACGATGGCACTGGTCTGGAAAATCCGGCCAAGGGTTGAAAGCAGGGAAGCCCTACGTATTGGAACAGGCAGGTTGGTGTCTGCAATAGTGGCAAGGTCGTTAGCAATTGCCTCGTTAAGTTCAGGAGTGGCCCGCTCCTGTAATACCTGCATACCAGCAGTCAGAATGTGCAGGTCGTTAGCGGTCAAGTTTAGTTCAGGTAGCTTTTCCTGATTTCGGACGGCAACTGCCAGAACGGCATCGTGCGTGATCAGCAAAATTTCCGCTTGGGCGATCTGGGCAACGAAGTCATTCAGCAAAGGGTCATTTCGCGGACAAGTGCCGTCCGCCACCTTGTCTTGAACCCCCGCGCGCGGCGCAGGGATGTCAACAGCATCCATGGCCGATCAGAATAGGCGTTGATGGCGCGTTCGAGGATGTCTCTTTCACGGCGGATGAGTTCGTAGAGATTGTTCGCTGCACTGGCCGCTGGAAAGCCGTTCAGCACATCTTGCATCAAGTCGATCACATCGCGCCGCACATCTTGCGGTAGGGTCGAGACGGCTTCCTCGCCGATCAACTTGGTCGCAGGATCATAAAACAACACCGCGCCGTGGCGGGTTTGTTCGATCACCTTTTCAAGATTGGTGTCGGACGGTTCAGGGGGTGCTATGGCGCCTTCGATATCCTTGATCGCCCGCGCCACCGCAGCAGCCCCCTGTTGCCAGATGTCATCAGGGATCAGTGCTACTTTTTCTTGAAGCGCCCCGTCAATTGGTCGACCAGTAACCAATCCGTCCCACCATCGGGCCCAAAAGTCCCAGACATGATCTGGGTCAGACGCCCAATAGTTTCGCAATTTTTCATCGGCGACCACGAACCAATCAGGCACTTTAACGGACCAAAGGGCTTGCCGTGAGGTAGGGGAACTCGACTCAAGAAATTCGATATCTTTACTCACATGAACCCATGCCGACTCCTGTGGCAAACTCGCATGACTGATGCACTCCATCGTCATCGCTAGTTGCTGATTTGGAGCACTAATCGTGAGTATTTGGGCAGCACGTTTTGAGGTCATAAAAGCGTCGAAAGACGATGGCAATCGGACACTTCGGAGCCCTGGAATTTCGGCATGAACAGCGAAAAGGGCCGCGTACCGTAACTCAACTCGTGGCGCAATCATTGCGGTACAGGTTATCAACAAACAACGTGCAGTGTTAATCAGTTGACCCTCAGTGACCCTTTGCCAGCTTTCGTTAGTACGACGAGGATCGTCATTTTCAATTTGTGGAAAAATCCGCGCTGCCGCTCTCGCAGCGATGAATGCGGCGTCGCACTGGCGGGTTTCTTCCGGCCTTGCACTAAGCCAGATTTCAAACTCAGTCGCATTCATAACCCGCCCCGCTCAAATACCTTCGTCCAATTCCTTCACGATACCCCCCAAGGGCTTATCTGGCAAGGCGGCGGTGTTCGATGGTCAGGCCAGCTTCCCCGGCAGCGCGTTGGCCCAAGCCGAGATCGACCCCGCCCCCAAGCACACCACCAAATCGCCCGGACGGGCGTTTTCGCGTATCAAGCGGGGCAGATCGGCCTCTCCGGCCAAGGGTTCGGCGTGGCGGTGGCCGTGAGCGATCAGGCCTGCGACAAGGTCGTCGCGGGATGCGCCTTGGATCGGGTCTTCGCCTGCGGCATAGACATCGGCGATGGCGACCACGTCGGCCTCGTTAAAGCAGGTGCAGAAGTCTTCGAACAGGCTGGCCAATCGGGTGTAGCGGTGGGGTTGGTGGATGGCGATCACACGCGCACCGGGCACTTTGGCAACCGACTGGCGGGCGGCTTTCAGCACGGCGGCGATCTCCACCGGATGGTGCCCGTAATCGTCGATGATCGTCACGCCGCCCACCGTGCCCACCGTGGTAAAGCGGCGGTTGACGCCGGCAAAACTGGCCAAAGCCTCGCGGATTTCGGCGCGTTTCATGCCCAGATGGCGGGCAACCGCGATGGCGGACAAAGCGTTGGACACGTTGTGATCGCCCGGCATGGGCAGAGTGCAGTTTTCGATCACAGGCGCACCCTCTTCGCTTTGCAGCACCACGTCAAAGGTCGTCCGGCCTGCGTCATGGCGCAAATTCACCGCGCGCACATCGGCTTGGGCGTTAAAGCCAAAGGTCACAACACGCCGATCGGTGACGCGGCCCACAAGGGCCTGCACCTCGGGGTGGTCGGTGCAGCAGACGGCCAGACCGTAAAAGGGCACGTTAGACACAAAGTCAAAGAAGCCTTTGCGCAGCGCGTCAAACGTGTGCCAATGTTCCATATGTTCGGGGTCAATGTTGGTGACAATGGCAATCGTGGCGGGCAGGCGGTTGAACGATCCGTCGGATTCGTCCGCCTCAACCACCATCCACTCACCCGCCCCCGCCCGCGCGTTGGACCCATAGGCATGGATCACCCCGCCGTTGATCACGGTCGGATCAAACCCGCCCTTGTCCAGCAAAGTTGCCACCATCGTCGTCGTGGTGGTCTTGCCATGCGTGCCTGCAATGGCGATGTTGGATTTCAGCCGCATCAGTTCGGCCAGCATCTCGGCGCGGCGCACCACGGGCAGTTTGCGGCGGCGGGCTTCTTCCAGTTCGGGATTGCCCCGTTTGATCGCGGACGAGATCACAACCACCGCCGCAGCCCCGATGTTGGCCGCAGCCTGCCCTTCAAAAAAGCTCGCCCCCAGTGCCACCAAACGCTCGGTGATCTTGGACGCGCGGGCATCTGAGCCCTGCACAGTATAGCCCAAGGTCATCAGCACCTCGGCGATGCCCGACATGCCAATGCCGCCAATGCCCACAAAGTGGATCGGCCCCAGTTCCATCGGCAGTTTGGTGGCAGCAGCGTTCATGTCTTTGGTCCGGCAAGGGCCTCTACCAAAGCGGCAAGGCGGATGGTGGCATCGGGTCGGCCTTGGGAATGGGCGGCGGCGGCCATGTGTTCGGCGCGTTGGGGTTGGGTCAGGATCGCCGCGATTTCGGAGGATAGGCGGGCGGCGTCAAGCCCCGCTTCGGCGCACAGCACGGCCGCTTGCGCCGCAACCAAGCCGCGGGCGTTGGCGGTTTGGTGATCGCCCGTGGCGGCGGCAAAGGGGATCAGAATCGACGGGCGGCCAATCACCGAGATATCGGCAATCGAAGAGGCCCCTGCGCGCGAGATGACCAGCTGCGCTTCGGCCAAGCGGCGGGGGATGTCGGGGAAGAACGGGGCGACCTCGGCCCGCAGGTCGGCGGCGTCATAGGCGGCGGCGACGCGGGCGTGGTCTTCGGCACGCGCTTGGTGGGCGATGCGCAAATAGGCTTTCAGCGGGGCGGGAAGGGCTGCAAGGGCTTGGGGCACCACATCTGACAGCACCCGCGCGCCTTGGCTGCCGCCGAT
>CANFSY010000110.1 GCA_947449875.1 Paracoccaceae bacterium | reverse complement strand
GCGCACCTTTCAAGGGACGCGCAATTTGCCCATTTTTGCCCGCGCCGCGCCACTCTTTTCTTATGCTGCGGCTGCAAAGGCGCTTGCGGCGGCTTGCGCAATTATCTATCACCAATCAACAAAAGTTTGAAACATCCTTGCGAGGCCCATTTGTCCTTTCGCCTGCAACCTGCCCCGCCCGCACGCCCCAACCGCTGCCAACTGTTCGGCCCCGGCTCTCGCCCTGCGTTGTTTGCCAAAATGGCCGCGTCGGCGGCGGATGTGGTCAACCTTGATCTGGAAGATTCGGTGTCACCCGCTGACAAACCGCAAGCGCGGGCCAATATCATTCAGGCGATCTCGGATGTGGATTGGGGCACCAAGACGCTTTCGGTGCGTATCAACGCGCTGGACACGCCCTATTGGTACCGCGATGTGGTGGACCTGCTGGAACAGGCAGGGCCGCGGCTGGATATGATCATGATCCCCAAAGTCGGCTGCGCGGAAGATCTTTACGCCGTCGACGCCCTTGTGACAGCGGTTGAACGCGCCGTGGGCCGCACCAAGCCCTTGGGGTTCGAGGTGATTATCGAATCAGCCGCCGGAATCAGCCATGTCGAGACCATCGCCGCAGCCTCGCCCCGCCTGACGGCGATGAGCTTGGGGGCCGCCGATTTCGCCGCCAGCATGGGAATGCAAACCACCGGCATAGGCGGCACGCAGGAGAATTATTATATGCTGCAAGCGGGGGCGCGCCATTGGGCAGACCCGTGGCATTGGGCGCAAACGGCGATTGTGGCGGCCTGCCGCACCCACGGCATTTTGCCCGTCGACGGGCCTTTTGGCGACTTTTCCGATGATGAAGGCTTTCGCGCCCAAGCC
This sequence comes from Paracoccaceae bacterium, assembly GCA_947449875.1. GTDB lineage: Bacteria > Pseudomonadota > Alphaproteobacteria > Rhodobacterales > Rhodobacteraceae > Stagnihabitans. The sequence continues at coordinate 9,805 of CANFSY010000110.1, read as the reverse complement.
CGCCGCTCTGCCACCCTTGGCATGGTCGGCAAATGGGCGATCCACCCCAAGCAAGTCGCCTTGGCGAACGAGGTTTTCACGCCCTCCGCCGCAGCCGTCGCCGAAGCGCGCGAGATCCTCGCCGCGATGGAGGCCGCAAAGGCGCGGGGCGAGGGGGCGGCTGTTTACAAGGGGCGCTTGGTCGATATAGCCTCGATCCGGCAAGCCGAGGTGATCGTGGCGCAGTCAGATCTGGTCGGCGCGGCCTAAGGCCAAAAGATACCCAGCTGCCGCGGGAGGGGAGGCCCAAAGCAGCACAAAGGGGAGGACACGCGCCCTGCGCCCAAGCGGTTGCGGGGCGCGTGCATTTTAGGCCCGCCGCTTTGGTTGCATCTTGTCCCCCATCCGGCCATATAGGCAACAGGCCAATGGGCGACCGTCTTGGAGCGCGCGATGAACTATCTGGAATTCGAAAAACCCCTCGCCGAGATTGAAGGCAAAGCCGAAGAGCTGCGCGCCATCGGGCGGTCGAACCCTGCGATGGATGTCTCCAAAGAGGCCGAGGCGCTGGACCGCAAGGCGGACCAGATGCTCAAAGACCTGTATAAGGGCCTGAACCCGTGGCAGAAATGCCAAGTGGCCCGCCACCCCGACCGCCCCCATTGCCGCGATTACATCGAGGCGCTGTTCACCGAATTCACCCCCCTTGCCGGCGATCGCAACTTTGCCGATGACCACGCCATCATGGGCGGCCTTGCGCGGTTCAACGACCAGCCGGTGCTGGTGATGGGCCAAGAAAAGGGCCATGACACCAAAACCCGCATCGAGCGCAACTTTGGCATGGCGCGCCCCGAAGGCTACCGCAAAGCGATCCGCCTGATGGATCTGGCCGACCGCTTTCGCTTGCCCGTGATCACCTTGGTCGACACCCCCGGCGCTTATCCGGGCAAGGGCGCAGAAGAACGTGGTCAGGCCGAGGCCATTGCGCGCGCCACTGAAAAAAGCCTGCAAATCGGCGTGCCGCTGATTTCGGTGATCGTGGGCGAGGGCGGATCGGGCGGGGCTGTGGCGCTGGCCACCGCCAACCGCATCGCCATGCTGGAACATTCGATCTATTCGGTGATCAGCCCCGAAGGCTGCGCGTCGATATTGTGGAAAGACGCCGAAAAGATGCGCGAAGCGGCCGAAGCGTTGCGCCTGACGGCCCAGGATCTGCAAAAGCTGGCAGTGATTGACCGTATCGTGACCGAACCTTTGGGCGGCGCGCAGCGCGGCCGCAAAGAGGCCATCGCCGCCGTGGGCAAAGCGATTGAGGCGATGCTGAAAGACCTGTCCGGCAAAAAGCCCGAAGCGCTGATCAGGGATCGGCGCGAAAAGTTCTTGGCGATGGGCACTAAGGGCTTAGCCGCCTGAGGTCGCCGAGACTTGATTTTTCGCAGAAAAATCGTGCCCCCGCGCCAAACGATTTTTCTGCGAAAAATCGGGCTCTACCACCAGCCGACATGCGCCCGCGTTGCACGTTCGCTGTCGTAGTCCTTACCCACAATGCCACCCTCCGTCGCGTCTTGCAGCATCTGGCCCACCGTGGGCAGGCCGTGGCTTTGATCGCCCCCTGTCCATAACTCAGACCGTTGCAGGGCCTTGGCGCATTGTGAGTAAACTTCATCCACCGCGATCACGATCACGCTGCGTGGCAGAAGGGTGTCGCGGGCGAATCTGGTGCGCAGACCTTCGTCAACCGTCAGGCGTGCGCGCCCGTTGACGCGCAGGGCGTTGGTGGATCCGGCAATCAAAAACATCAGGCTGACCCGCGCGTCGCGCACAATGTTGCGCAGCGAATCGATGCGTTCGTTGCCCTTCCAGTCCGGCAGGGCCAGCGTGCACTCGTCCAGCACCGCCACCACCGGCCCCGCGTCGCCGCGCGGGCTGCCGTCGGTGCCTTCGGGGCCGACGGTCGTCAGCACGCAAAAGCGGCTGCGGGTGAGAAAGGCTTGGTAGCTGGGGGTCAGAAAGGGTGTCACCTTGGCCACCGCTGGCTTGGCGGGGGTGCCGTAATGGGCGTGGAGGTCGTCAAGGGTGGTGATCCAGTCCATTTTAGACCTTTGCTTTCTTGGGTTTGGGCTTGGGGTCGGGCAAATCTGCCGCCACAGCGCGCAGGGCGGCAATCACCAGATCAGGGTCATCCAGCGCGCCTTCCAAGCAGATATGCGGTTTTGCGCTGGGATAGGGCGGGGCCATGACAGGGTCCGGCACAAGGGCCAAAGCCCCCGCCGTGGGTTTGATATACAGCAGGTCGTCGCAGACCAGCGCCACCACCTTGCCCCCCAGATACAAAGCATATTCCCCAAACATCTTGCGGGTGGTCAGGCCAGACAGGTCTGACAGCGCATCGGTCAAATCGGCAATGGATTGGGGGCGTGTTGCCATCACACAGCCAAACCCGCCTCGCGCATCAGCGCGTTTGACGCCGCCTCGACCGAGGCTTCGATGGCCGCCGTAAAGGCCCCCACCGATTGGCCCGGGGCGATCGGCGGCAAAAACTCGATCACGGCCACGCCCGGCTTGCGCAGGATAGAGCCTTTGGGCCAAAAGACCCCCACATTGGTGGCCACCGGCACGCAGGTTTGCCCCAAATGATGATACAAGACCCCCGCGCCGATCTTATAGGGCACGCTTACCCCCGGGGCCACGCGGGTGCCTTGCGGATAGATCACCAACTGCCCCGGACGCGCCGCACCGCGCGCTGCCGCCTGTTTCATCGCAGCAATTGCCGCCCCGCGTTTGCCGCGATCCACCGGAATGCAGCCGATCCGCAAGGCATATTGGCCCAAGAACGGCGCCCAGATCAGCTCTTTTTTCATCACAAACTTCGGGGCCGGCAGGGCTGAACACAGCAGGATGATGTCAAAAAAGCTTTGATGCTTGGAGGCCACCAACACCGCCCCCTGCGGGACCGTTCCGCGCACTTCAGACCGCAGGCCCACCAAGACACGAGCGCTGATCCGCACCCAAGCGCAGTAAAAATGCACTGCCGCAAAGGCCCCCGTGCGGCTGACCAGCGCGGGCAGGGCGAAGACCACGGCCACCACCGCCATCATCACATACATCTGCACCAAGAAGATCAGCGACAAAATCCAGCGCAGTGGCATCGGGCATTCCTTGCAGGGTCAGACAGGGCCAACCGCACTGTCTTTGCCCCAACATTGCCCAACCCCGTGCGGGTTTCAACGGGCAGAGTGGCTTTGTATCGATAAGTCTGGTCCAAAGGGCGACAAACGCTTTGACGCCGAAGGTTTCGTTGCTAGACTTTAACAAAGCCGCTTTAACCCCGTCGGGACAAACGCCATGCGCTTAGTATGCCCCAGTTGCGATGCCGAGTATGAAATCGCCCGCTCGGCCATTCCCCGGTCGGGCCGCGAGGTGGAATGTTCCAACTGTGGCCTGAGCTGGTTTCAGGCCTTTTCCGATCTGCGCCTTAACGAGGCGGTACACGATTCCGACCGCGACACCGACCAGGCCATCCCGCCCCACGTGGTGGACGACGCCGTGTTAGAGGTGCTGCGCCAAGAGACCGCGCGCGAGGTCATGGCCCGTCAGGCTGAAGCGGGCGGTTTTGGGCTTGATACGGCCCATGCAGGACAAGCCCAAACGCCTTGGGATCTGCAGACGCAAGGGGCTGATTATGCGCAAGCCCAACACGCCGCAGGCGATCTGCCCGCCCCCCCGCCGCGCCCGCGCCGCGATTTGCTGCCAGCGATTGACGATATCAGCGCCACGTGGGGCGCGGACCTTGACACGGGCGCATCATCACAGGCCGCGCAAGACCTGCCCCAGATCACGCCGACCCCCTTGGGCCGTGCGGTGCTTTTTCTGGCCTTGGTCGGGGTGATCTTGCTGGCGCTGTATGTCTTTGCGCCCGAAATCGCCGCCAAAGTGCCTGCGCTTTCCAAAGTCAGTGGCGATTATGTGGCGGCGGTGGATCGGGCTGTCCTATGGGCCCAAGATCATTTGCGCCAAGCTGTAACATGGCTGCAATCGCTCGGGCGGCGCTGACCCCCCTTTGGGCGGTTCAAAACAGATCGAGCAGGCGTTTTAGATAGCTGCGTTCTTGATCCGGTCGCGCTTGTTGGCCTGCGCGTTTGCGGATTTCATCCAGCAAGTCTTGGGCGCGGCGATAGACATCTTGGCCTTGCAGCAGGCCGTGATCGGGGGCCATTTGGGTGCCTGTGGCCCCGTCACGCCCCAAAGGATCACGCTGGGCTTGGGGGCCTGTGGGTTGGGCATTGGGGTCAGGCTGCGCGTCGTTTTGCGCCACAGCGTCGCCCAAGTGCCCGATGCCTTGGCGCAGGGCATCCAACGCCTCGGCCTGTTTGTCCAGCGCTTGGGGCAGATCGCCTTGGCGCAGAGCGTTTTCGGCCTCATCCATGGCGCGGCCGGCATCGTCTAGGTCTTTGCGCCCTTCGCTGCCCTTTGGGTCGCCCGCCCCCGGCAAGCTGCCGCTGCGGCGCAGTTGGGTGATGTGGTCTTTCAGGCGCTTTTGCCGGTCGGCCAGACTTTCGCCATCCGGCGCAGTTTGCCCGTCTGGCCCGCCGTTTTGCAGGTTGCGAAAACTGTCGTCTGACAGCTTTTGCTGGTCGCGCAGGGTTTGGCCAAGGTCTTTCATCGCCTGTTGGCCAGACCTGCCTTTGCCCGAACCGCCTTTGCCCGACCCGTCTCCTTGGGTGACTTTCATAGTGTTCATCAGATCGCGCAATTTCTGCATCAAATCTTGCGCTTCGGCCGTGCGGCCCTGTTGCATCAAGGATTGCAACTGGTCCAGCATGGCTTGCAACTGGTCTTGGGTGATCTTGGGGCTGTTGGGGTCAGGCTGGTTCGGCTCATCCAGATTTTTGGCGTTCTTTTGCGCCTCTTGGGCCATGTAGGTGTCTAAGGCTTGGCGCATCACTTGCATCAGGCGGTCAATTTCGGCGGGGCTTGCGCCGTTGCGGATGGCTTGCGACAGGCGGTCTTGGGCGCGCTTCATCGCCGCAAGGGCAGAGGTTGGGTCGCCCTCTTCGATCAGCAGCGCGATGGACCACATCTCTTCGGCCACAGCGTCGCGCTTTTGGGGGGTCAGCGGGGCGGCGGCCTTGTCCAGATCGGCGATCAAAACGCGCAGGCGCAGATAGGCCTTGTGGTCGGGCAGCAGGCCTTCGGGCTTATAGGTCAGGGCTTTAAGCACCTCGACCACGCGGGGCGCGTTGGCGCGGTTCCATAACAGGTCGCGGCGCATTTCCACGACAGCGGCGGCGAGCGGGTCAAAAAACCGCTGTCCGGGCAGAACCACGGGCAAGGGCGCGGCGCTGGTCTTTTGGCCACCAGCATCGGCGGCGGTGAAGGTCAGGGTGACGGGCAGATTGGCCATGCGGTCTTTGGACAGATCATCGACCAGCACCTGATCCACCAAGGTGCGCGCGCGTGTCATGGGCAGGGGCAGGTCCAGCACCACGGGCGGGCTGGGTTCGGGGGCAAGGCTTAGGCCATAGCGGCGGTCAACGGCGGGCAGGTCCAGCGCAATTGTGACCCAGCCTTTGGTCACGCCGTAATCATCGCGGGCCTCGAAGGGTTGTTGGAACCGCCCTTCGGCATCGCGGCTTATCGGCCCCTTGGCGGCAATGGCGGGCGGGGTATCGGGCTGCACGGTGACCGCCCAAGACCGCCCCCCCGCCCCTTCAATCGTCAGGCGGCCAGACTGGTGCAGGCTAAAATCCTGCGCTGGGTCCGATGCGGCGGGCACTTCGGTGCGCCCTGAGACGGTTTCGGCCAAGATCAGCGCCCCGGGTGCGCCGTAAAAGCGCAGTTTGATGCGCGTGCCTGCGGGTAAGGTCAGCGCGGGGCCGGTTTGGTCGCTTAAATACAGCGCGGGCTTGCCGGTGTAGGCGGGGGGGCTGGCCCATCCCTCCCACGCGGGGCCTGCGGCCACTTGGTCCGCCCCCCCCGGAACGGGCAGCGTGGCCAAGGATGACACCCTCCACAGCGAGCCGAAGATCAAGGCCACCACCAGCACCGTCAAGGCCATGTAGCGCAGCGCATAGGGGTCGCGGCTGGCAAGGCGCAGGTCGGGTTCCACCGCTTGGGCGGTGCTGGCGCGTTGGGCCATGCGGATGCGGTGGGCGGCCCAAAGGGCTTGGGTCGCGGGGTCTTGCGCGCCCATGGCCAGACTGTCGCGCAAAGCGGCGATGGGCTGGCCGGGCAGGGTTTGGTCTAGCCGAGCCAAGGCTTGCTCGCGCGTGGGTCGACGAAAATTGCGCAGCGCGTGCCCAAGGCCCCAGATCAGCCCCACCGCCCCCAAGACCAGCCCTGCCCAATCCGCTTCCAGCGGCAGATGGTCTTGCACGCCAAGCGCTGCCAGCCCCAGCCCCAAGATCAGCACGCTCCATAAAGGCCAAAACGCCCGCGTCAGCGCCTCGGCCCAAAGGCCCATCAGGGTCAGCCGCAGCGGCACTGCGATCCGCTTCAGGGCCCCGTCGGGCGTGGTTTGGGTCATAACCTCTGCCAGATCACAGCCATGCGGGAATGCTCTCGCGCTTTAAGATGTCCTCAAAGGTCGGGCGGGCGCGGATGACGGCGAAGTGGTCGCCTTGCACCAGAACCTCGGGCACCAAGGGCCTTGTGTTGTATTCCGACGCCATCACAGCCCCATAAGCCCCTGCCGAGCGAAAGGCCAAAAGCTCGCCCGCGCCAATCGGTGGCAGGGCGCGCGCCTTGGCGAAGGTGTCGCCGGTTTCGCAAACAGGGCCTACCACGTCATAATCTTGGGGTGGCGCACCGGCGGCGGCTTCGATCACGGGCACGATATCGTGATGCGCGCCGTACATCGACGGGCGCACAAGGTCGTTCATCGCGGCATCGACGATCAGAAAGGTGCGATCCTCGCCCTCTTTCACATAGATCACCTCTGACACCAACAGGCCGGAATTGCCCGAAATCAGACGGCCCGGTTCAATTTCTATCTCGCAGCCCAAATGGCCCAACGTGCGCTTGACCAGCGCGCCGTAGTCTAGGGGCAAAGGCGGGGCCTCGTTCGAGCGGGTGTAAGGAATGCCAAGGCCACCGCCCAGATCAAGACGGGAGATGGTGTGGCCATCGGCGCGCAGCTGTTCGGTGAGCTCGGCGATCTTCACAAAGGCCGCTTCGAACGGGGCAAGGTCGGTCAGTTGGCTGCCGATATGCACATCAATTCCCACCACTTGCAGACCGGGCAGGCTGGCCGCTTGGGCATAGACCGCGCGGGCCTTCGAGATGGGAATGCCGAATTTATTCTCTTTCTTGCCCGTGGCGATTTTCTCGTGGGTTTTGGCATCGACATCGGGGTTGACGCGCAAGGTGATGGGGGCCACGGCCCCAAGCGCGGTGGCCACCTCCGACAGCGCCAGCAATTCAGGTTCGGATTCGACGTTGAACTGCCGCACCCCGCCCGTCAGCGCCAAGCGCATCTCGTCACGGGTTTTGCCCACGCCGGAAAAGACGATCCGTTCGCCGGGAACGCCAGCGGCCTTGGCGCGCATATATTCGCCGCCCGACACCACATCCATCCCCGCGCCCAGATCGCCCAGCAGTTTGAGCACGGCAAGGTTGGACAACGATTTGATCGCAAAGCACACGGTATGGGGCAAAGGGTCCAGCGCCTCGCTGAACAGGCGGTAATGGCGCGTCAGGGTGGCGGCGGAATAGACGTAAAACGGGGTGCCGACCGCAGCGGCGATGTCGGCTATGGCCACGTCTTCGGCCATAAGCTGCCCGTTCTTGTAAAGAAAGTGATCCATCTGCCGCAAACCTCGCCCTTCGTGATGCCCGCAGCTATAGCAGAAGGGCGTTAGGGTGCAATTGCTGCGGGTCGCCTCTGCGCGGGGCTTAGTTGGTGACCACAACCCCCATCGACGCCGTGCCCGTGATGGAAATCCCGTTGGCGGGTGCGGCTGCGGGGGCATGTGGCGCGCCTTCGGCCCCGCAAGCGGCAAGGGCGATAAGCGCAAGGAGGGCAAAGCGCGGCATGGGGCACCTTTTGGCTGTTTCGGTTTAGCCTAGATCACGCCAGCGCCGCTTTCCAGCGCGCAATCTGCGCACGCACCTGATCGGGCGCTGTTCCGCCGTAAGATTGGCGCGAGCGGACCGAGTTTTCCACACCCAGAACGGAATACACCTCTTGGGTGATGCCGTCATGGGCGGATTGCATCTCGGCCAAGGTCAGGTCGGGCAGATCGCAGCCCTTCCCTTCGGCCAAGGCCACAAGGCGGCCGGTGATGTGATGCGCCTCGCGGAAGGGCAGGCCAAGGGCGCGCACCAGCCAGTCGGCCAGATCGGTTGCTGTGGAAAAGCCGCTGGCGGCGGCGGTTTTTAGCGCGTCGCGCTGGGCTGTCATGTCGGTGACCATGCCGGTCATGGCGGCCAGCGACAGCATCAGGGTGTCGGCAGCGTCAAAGACCTGTTCTTTGTCTTCCTGCATATCCTTGGAATAGGTCAGGGGCAGGCCCTTCATCACGGCAAACAAGGCCACCGTGGCCCCCAAGATGCGGCCAATCTTGGCGCGCAGCAGTTCGGCGGCATCGGGGTTCTTTTTCTGCGGCATGATGGAGGAGCCGGTTGTCCATTTGTCTGACAGTTTGACAAAGCGGAATTGGGCGGTGGACCAGATCACCAGCTCTTCGGCAAAGCGCGACAGATGCGTGGCGCAGATGGCCGAGGCTGACAGGAATTCCAACGCAAAGTCGCGGTCTGACACCGAATCAAGGCTGTTGGCCGTCGGCCTGTCAAAGCCTAGGTCGGCGGCGGTCATGTGGCGGTCGATGGCAAAGCCCGTGCCCGCCAAGGCGGCAGCGCCCAAGGGGCATTCGTTCATGCGTTTGCGCGCATCGGCAAAGCGCGACCGGTCGCGGCCCAGCATTTCGACATAGGCCAGCATGTGATGGCCCCAAGTGACGGGTTGGGCCACTTGCAGATGGGTAAAGCCGGGCATGACCCAATCGGCCCCCGCCTCGGCCTGCGCCAGAAAGGCTTGCATCAAGCCTGTCAGGCCCGAAATGGCCGCATCGCATTGGTCGCGCACCCAAAGGCGAAAGTCGACGGCGACCTGATCATTGCGCGAGCGGGCGGTGTGCAGCCGCTTGCCCGGTTCGCCCACAATCTCGGTCAGGCGGGATTCGATGTTCAGGTGGATGTCTTCCAGATCGGTGCGGAAGGTGAATTTTCCGCCCTCGATTTCTGACAAGACCGTGAGCAGGCCTTCCCGAATGACCGCCGCATCGCTATCGGTGATGATGCCGCAGGCCGCCAGCATGGCGGCATGGGCGCGCGAGCCTGCGATGTCTTGGGCGTAGAGGCGTTGGTCAAAGCCGATCGAGGCGTTGATCGCCGTCATGATCGCATCCGGCCCGCTGGCAAAGCGCCCGCCCCACATGGTATTGGCGGCAGGCTGATCGGATTGGGTCATGGTGGCCCCCTTTGCGAGGTGTGATGCGGATCATTCGGGCTTTCCTTTATACGGCCTTTCTGGCTTGCGCAAATGTGGCGGCGGCGGGGGGGATTGATCCGGCTTTGCTGACGGGGGCGATGGCCAAGCTGGTGCTGGAAGCGCCCAAGCCCCTGCCGCAGGTGGGCTTGGTGGGGTTGGGCGATGAACCCGCCAGTCTGGACGGCACACGGGGCAAATGGCTGGTGCTGAACCTGTGGGCCACGTGGTGCATGCCGTGCCGTGAAGAAATGCCGTCTTTGGACAGGCTTGCAGAGTTGCGGCCCGATCTGGCGGTGGTGGCGGTGGCCACGGGACCAAACCCGCTGCCCGCCATTC
>CANFSY010000109.1 GCA_947449875.1 Paracoccaceae bacterium | reverse complement strand
GCAGACCAGATCGCTTGGTTCGCGGCTGGCCTCGCGTCAGGCACAGTCAGCGATGCGCAAGCGGGGGCGTTTGCTATGGCCGTGCTGCTGAAGGGGTTAGGTGAAGCGGGCCGTGTGGCGCTGACCACCGCGATGCGCGACACGGGCCATGTGCTGCAATGGGATCTGCCGGGGCCGGTGATCGACAAACACTCTACCGGGGGAATTGGCGATTGTGTCTCGCTGCTGTTGGCCCCCGCTATGGCGGCCTGCGGGGCCTATGTGCCGATGATCTCAGGCCGGGGGCTGGGCCATACGGGCGGCACGCTGGATAAACTGGAATCCATCCCCGGTTTTCGCACCGGCCTGTCAGAGGCGCAGTTGAAGCGCCAGATGGTGCAGACGGGCTGCGCCATCGTCTCGGCCAGCGCTGAAATCGCCCCCGCCGACCGCAGGCTATATGCCATCCGCGATGTGACGGGCACGGTGGAAAGCATTGATCTGATCACAGCCTCGATCCTGTCCAAGAAACTGGCGGCGGGGTTAGAGGCGCTGGTGTTAGACGTGAAATGCGGCTCTGGTGCCTTCATGAAAACGGTTGAACAGGCCGAAGCCCTTGCCCGCGCCCTTGTTTCCACCGCCCAAGGGGCGGGCTGCATGACCGCCGCCCTGATCACCGATATGTCCCAACCCCTCGCCACCGCCGCAGGCAACGCGCTGGAAGTGGCCGAGGTGATGGAGACTTTGACGGGCACCGCCGTGAACACCGCCCTGTGGGATATCACCGTGGCCTTGGGCGGCGAGGCGCTGGCCTTGGGCGGATTGGCCCATGACGCCGCCGACGGCGCGGACCGTATCGCGCAGGCGCTAGAATCGGGCGATGCCGCCGAAAAGTTCGGCCGCATGATCGCGGCGCAAGGCGGGCCTGCCGACTTTGTCGACCGCTGGCCCGACCGTCTGCCCGCCGCCACCGTGATCCGCGCCGTGCCAAGCTTGGGCGCGGGCTTTGTCAGCGCGATTGACGGCGAGGCGCTGGGCCTGAGCGTGGTGCGCTTGGGCGGCGGGCGGCAGCGCGAGGGCGATAAGATCAACGCCTCGGTGGGGTTGTCTGACTTGGCGGGGATTGGTGAGCCGATTGCCCTTGGCGAACCGATTTGCATGGTCCACGCCGCCACCGAAGCCCAAGCTGATGCGGCTATCAACGCCGTCCAAGCCGCCTATACCTTGGCCGGCCTCGCCCCCGACGATCCGGCCCTGATCTTGAAGCGGGTCGGCTGATGGGGGCCGATCACACCCGCGCCTTTGTCGTCGTGATGGATTCGGTGGGCTGCGGCGGTGCGCCCGATGCTGCCGATTTCGGCGATGCGGGGGCCAATACCTTGGCCCATATCGCCCAAGCCTGTGCGGCAGGGCGGGCCGATGTCGGGCGCGCAGGCCCGCTGCATCTGCCGCATCTGGATGGCTTGGGGCTGGGCGCGGCGATCCGCCTTGCGTCGGGGGCTGACACGCCGGGGCTGTCGGCGGCACCGCGGGGCTTATGGGGCGCGCTGAGCGAGGTCAGTCGCGGCAAAGACACACCCTCGGGGCATTGGGAACTGGCAGGCGTGCCCGTGCCGTGGGAATGGACCTATTTTCCCGACACCACCCCCGCCTTTCCGCCCGATCTGGTGGCGCTGGTCTGCCAGTTGGCGGGAACCGACGGCATCTTGGGCAATTGCCATTCGTCCGGCGTGCCCATCATCGCGCAGCATATCGAAGCCCATCTGCAAACCGGCTGGCCGATCTGCTACACCTCTGCCGACAGCGTGTTCCAGATCGCAGCGCATGAGGACCGCTTCGGGCTGGACCGCTTGCTGAAACTTTGCGCCGATCTTGCGCCACATCTGCACGCCATGAACGTAGGCCGCGTGATCGCGCGGCCCTTTACCGGCACGGCGCAAGCCTTCCACCGCACCGCCAACCGCCACGACTACGCCATGGCCCCGCCTGCGCCCACCTTGCTGGATTGGGCGGCAAAGGCGGGCAGGGCGACCCATGCGGTGGGCAAGATCGGGGATATCTTTTCGATGCGCGGGATTGGCACGCTGTGGAAGGGCACAAATGATCTTGCGCTTTTCGATCATCTTGACCATCTGATGGCCCATGCTGAACCCGGTTCCTTGACCTTTGCCAACTTTGTCGAATTTGACAGCCTCTATGGCCACCCCCGCGATGTCGCAGGCTATGCCCGCGCGCTAGAGGTGTTTGACACCCGCGTCGGCGCGCTTTTGCGCTGCCTGAAACCCGGCGATCTGGTGATCTTTACCGCCGATCACGGCAACGATCCCACATGGCGCGGCACCGATCACACCCGCGAGCGTGTGCCACTGGTCGCCGCAGGCTTGGGGGCGCGGCCTATCGGGTTGCGGGGCTTTGTCGATGTGGCAGCCTCGGTCGCGGCTCATCTGAACATACAAGCCCAAGGGATCGGAGTGTCGTTTTTATGACCCCCAAAGTGGAACTGCATCTGCATCTGGAAGGCGCAGCCCCGCCGCGCTTTATCGCCGCCTTGGCCAAGGAAAAACACATCGACATCGCGGGCATCTTTGCGCCCGACGGGTCTTACCGCTTTTCGGGCTTTGCCGAATTCGTCAAAGTCTACGAAGCCGCCTGCACCACCCTGACCCGCCCCGAAGATTACCAACGCCTGACCCGCGCCGTGCTGGAAGTCCAAGCGCAGCATGGGGTGATCTATACCGAAATCTTCCTGTCGCCCGATTTTTGCGGCGGCCGTGATCGCGGGGCATGGCGCGAATATCTGCACGCCATCCGCGAAGAGGCCGCAGCGCTGGAACGCGAGGCGGGCATCACCATGAAAGCTGTAGCCACCTGCATCCGCCACTTTGGCCCCGACAAGGCCCGCCAAACCGCGCTGTGTGCGGCGGAAACGGCGGGGGATTTTCTGGTGGGCTTTGGCATTGCGGGGGTGGAAACCGTGGGCAAGCTGAAAGACTTCCGGTGGAGCTTTGATGCCGCCCGCGAGGCTGGCCTAAAGCCCACGGTTCACGCCGGCGAATGGGCTGGCCCGTCTGAGGTGCGCGACGCCCTGCACGATCTGGGCGCGCAGCGCATCGGCCACGGCGTGCGCGCGATTGAGGATCTGGCACTGGTCGACGAATTGGCCGAACGCGGCACCGTGCTGGAATGCTGCCCGGGGTCGAACGTGGCTTTGGGCATCTATCCCAGCTTTCGCAAACATCCCATCGGCCAGTTGTATCACCGCGGCGTCAAGGTCACTGTTTCCACCGATGATCCGCCGTTTTTTCACACCAATTTGACCCGCGAATACGAGATGCTGCACGAGGCGTTTGACTGGGATGACGGCGTCTTTGCCACGCTCAACCGCACAGCGCTTGACGCCGCCTTCTGTGACACCGATACCAAAGACAAAATCGCCAAGCGGCTGGAGACTGCCCATGTTTGAAAACTTAACCATCGTCAGCCACCCTTTGGTGCAGCACAAACTGACCCTGATGCGCGAAAAAGACACGTCCACCGCGTCTTTCCGCCAGCTTTTGCGTGAAATTAGCCTGCTGTTGGCCTATGAAGTCACCCGCGAATTGCCGATGACGACGAAAAAGATCCAGACCCCGATCTGCGAGATGGACGCGCCCGCGATTGACGGCAAGAAACTGGCGCTGATCTCGATCTTGCGGGCGGGCAATGGGCTGCTCGACGGGATTTTGGAACTGATCCCCGCCGCGCGGGTGGGATTTGTGGGCCTGTACCGCGACCATGAAACGCTGCAACCGGTGCAGTATTATTACAAAGTGCCCGATCAGTTGCAGGACCGTATTTGTATCGTGGTTGACCCGATGCTGGCCACAGGCAATTCCAGCGCGGCGGCGATCAAGCTGCTCAAAGACTCCGGCGCGCGCAACATCCGCTTTTTGTGCCTTTTGGCAGCGCCAGAAGGCATTCGCCACATGAACGCCGAACACCCCGATGTGCAGATCGTCACGGCCTCGGTCGACAGCCATTTGAACGAGAGCGGCTATATCGTCCCTGGTTTGGGCGATGCGGGCGACCGGATGTTTGGCACGAAATAGATCAGCCTGCGCAAATGCCTTGCAAGCGAATCCAGTCGTTGTCGGGCAACAGCGGCGCGGGCGATATACCCTTGAACGGGTCGCCCGCGATCAGGCCTGCCGTGGTTTGGCCTGCCGGATCAAGGCTGCGGGCATAAGCGGTTGACGACAGCGCGGTTTGGCGGAATTTGTCCAACAGCGGCGCATCGGCCACGGGGGCAGGCGGGGTGTTCAGCACGTCTTCAGCATAGCCCGCCAAGGCCCCTGCGGGCAGATGGCCCGTGGCCAGCAGCTGGATTGTGGCGATCAAGCCTGCATGACGCAAAAGCGGTAGAACCGGATCGTCTATCTGCGCGCGCAGCAGGGCCGCCAGAATAAAACCGGCCAAAGGTTCCGCATCTTCGGCCCCCATCACCAGCGCGTTAGACACCAGCACGGTTCCCCCTGGCAAGGCCACCGCCCCCGTCACCCCATCGCGCACCACGACAATTTCGGCCAAACCCTGTGCGGACAGCTTTCGCACCAAAGCCGCAGCGCCCTGCCGCCCCAAGTCGGTGTGACAGGCAGAGCCTGTCAGCCGCGCGGCCTCGACCACGGCGAGTTTGGCGATTTGCACCCGACTGGCCATGGGCAGAACCGATGCCGTGTGCTGGATCATCGCCTCTGGCAGCCAGAAAACAGCCAGCGCCACGCTCAAACTTAGCCCCAAGATCAAACCAACCCCGCGCAAGCGGCCCGGTTTGGGGCGACGGCGGATCAGGGTGGTGCGCACGGTATCCAAGGCGGCGATCATGTCGGGATCGTCAATCTCGACCGTTTCGCTGGGGCTGCCGTCGTCCAGCCGCCCGGGGGTGAACAGGGCGGGCATCTCGCCTGGGTTCACCCGCTCGACCGAGGGCAGCGACCAATGCGACAGCGCCATTTCGCTGCGCGGATCGGCCAGAACCAGCGTTGTGTCGCGCAAGCCCACCACCACCTCGCGCAGTTGGGCTGTGGCCGTCAGCCGCCACAGCCCGACACATTCCAAACGCTGGTATCTGGTCAGAGCGGTCATGCCACCTTGCAAGGTTGTCACCGGATGGCCAAGCTTACCGGATGCCCCCCCGCGCCACAATCCGCCCCGCGCGCCCTTTGGCGGGCAAATCCTGCGGCGGGGGTCGTATTTGGGCGGGAAAGGCCGCGCTTTTGGCGGTTTGCTTGATCCAGCGAACAAGGAGACGCGCGTGAGTGGTGACCGGACATTGGCGGCAGCGGGCATGATTGTGATCTATGCCAGCATCATCGGCTTTACCGACAATTTCGTGCGCGTCATCGCGGCAGAGGCGGGGCTGTGGCAGTTTCACACCACGCGCACCGTTATGGCCATGGCGATTTTGGTCTTGGCCCTGCGCCCCTTGGGGCTGCGCTTGGGGGCCCATAACCTGCGCGCGGTTGTGGCACGGTCAGCCATTCACGGCTTTGCCATGGTGATCTACTTTGGCGCTTTGGCCTTTTTGCCGGTGGCACTGGTTGCGGCGGGTCTGTTCACCGCGCCGATCTTTGTGCTGCTGATTGAATACTTCGCTTACGGCACGCCCATGGGGCTGGTGCGGATTTTGGCGGTGGCTTTGGGCTTTGGCGGGGTGATTTTGGTGCTGGGGCCCGAAGCGGTGCAAGGTGCGTCGTTGCCTGCCTTGCTGCCGATCGCCGCAGGCGCGCTTTACGCCATGGGCAACATCGCCACACGCCGCTGGTGCCCGCAAGAAAGTGCCGAAACGCTGCTGGCAGGCTTTTTTCTGGCCCTTGGGGTTGCGGGCATCATCGGCATGGTGGTGCTGACCCTTGCCCCCTTGCCGGTTCCCTTGGGGACAGACGGCTTTTTGATGCGCGGTCCGGTCTGGCCCACCCAAGCCTTTTGGTTTTGGACCTTTGTGCAAGCCGCAGGGTCGCTTTTGGGCGTGGGGCTGATGGTGCGCGCCTATCAAATCGCCGATGCCACACGGGTTTCGGTGATCGAATACACAATCCTGCCCGCCTCTGCTGCGTGGAGCTGGGCGATCTGGGGCGAGGTGCTGACACCGATGGCGATCATCGGCATGGCGATGATCGTGGCGGCGGGTGTCTGGATCGCGCTGAAGGCAGAGGGGCCTTGACGAGCGGCCCGCTTTAACACCACCCTTCTCTTCGTTTTGAACGGAGAGATTTATGCCAAGGATTGTCAACCAAGCGGACATTTCAGCCGTGGTCAGCGGAAATCTGGGCGGCCGCATCTGCAAGGCGACCTTTGCACGGCTTCTGCCAAAATTCCGCGCGGGCGAGGCCAGCCTTGACGAACTGGCCGCCCTGATGCGCGCAGCGGGCTTTTTGGGCAAGGCTGCACTGGTGCGCCAGATCGCCGCCGCTGGTCGCAGCAAGGTGGCAGAGATGCGCGCCAGCCCGAAGGTGATGGCGGCCCATCGCTTTAGTTTGGCCGCTTTTTTGACCGACATAGGCGATGCCCGAACCGCCGCAGATGATCTGTTGCGACTTGCGCCCGAGGTTACAAAGGCCAGTGATCGTCACGCAACCGCCCAAAGACTTTCCACAACGGATCAGGGCCTTTTCCAAGAATTTCGCTATATTCAGACTTGGCTCGACGGCCAGACAGACCTTAGCCCGCTTGGTCGTGCCGACTTGGGCCTTATTGGCCATTTTGGCTTGATTGCGGCGCTTGAAAGCCATCCAAGCGACCTGTCCTTTGCGCTGAGCGAACTCTACTGCACCGCCGCCAGACTGGCGCGCAGGGCAGGGTTAACGGTGCGCGTTATTCCCGATTTTATCTTTCCGCTGTTAAACGTGCGCCCAGATTTTGTCCTAAGCTTTCACACCGCAGGGCGGCTTGAGGGGTTCTTGCATTGCAAAAGGGCCGATTTGCCGGATTACATGGTGATTGACCCCGGCGGATACTCCGGTTGGTCCAGCCTGTCAGGGCGTTCGGTGACCGATTTGGCCCTGCCCGATCCACAGACAGCCGCAGCCTTTGTCGCGCAACATGCCCAAGCGGTGCGTGCCGCAAACATCTCTAAATATCAACAACCCTCGCTGGGGGTGGCCAATGACCCCTTGCCCAAGGCCTTTGTCTTTGTCGCCCTGCAAGTGCCCAATGACCGCACCCAAGCCATGGCCCGCTTCGGGATGGAGGAGATGCTTCGCATCGTCGCACAGCGGTTTTACACCTCTGGCGTGGCGGTTGTGGTCAAACCGCATCCCAAAGCCAAGTCCACGGCCCTGACCGCGCTGTTGACGATTTTAAGCGATCAGGGGCTGATCGAGGTGCGCCACGACTCTATCCATGATCTGATCCCGCAATCCTTGGCGGTGATTACCGTCAACTCTGGCGTGGGGTCGGAAGCGATGATCTACAAAAAGCCCATCTACACCTTTGGCGCGGCCGATTATGATGCCGTCACCCACCGCATTACATCGGCAGAGCAGTTTACCACCCTGACAAGCCCGATCCGGCCTGCGGTTAGCGAGGATATCTTGGTGCGGTTTATCGCCTATTACCGCCAGCAGTATTTGGTAGATCGCGCTCAGGCAGGCCGCCTTGAACGCGCCTTGCAAGAGCGGCTGATCGACCCGATCTTGCGCCACAAAACGACTTAATCACCCACCGCAGCGCGCCAATGCCTGCGGCACAGGCTGACGTAGGTTTCATTGCCGCCGATCTGCACCTGCTCGCCCTCTTTCAGGGCCAAGCCATCGGGGCCACGGCGGATGACCATGGTGGCTTTCTTGCCGCAGTGGCAGATCGTGCGCACCTCGCGCATTTCGTCAGCCCAAGCCAGCAGGGCGGCGGAACCGGGGAATAAGTTGCCTTGAAAATCAACCCGCAAGCCATAGCACATCACAGGCACGCCCAGATCATCCACCGCGCGGGCCAGTTGCCAGACTTGGGGTTTAGAGAGGAACTGCGCCTCGTCGATGAACACACAGGCGACTTGGCCCTTGGCAAACCGCGCTCGCAGCTTGGCGTAAAGGTCGTCGTCATGGGCAAATGTATCGGCAGGCTCGCCAATGCCGATGCGGCTGGCGATGCGGCCCTCGCCGGCGCGGCGGTCGAACTGGGCGGTGATCAGATAGCTGTCCATCCCCCCCTCGCGGTAGTTGTGCGAGGCTTGCAGCAGCAAGGTGGATTTGCCGGCATTCATCGTTGAATAGTGAAAGTACAGTTTGGCCATGGCACGACGTGAGCAAAATGGGAACGGCAGGCAATGAAACGGGCCGAGGGTTTGCCCCCGACCCGAACACCTTAGCGCGACTTTTGCCGTGCCGGAGAGGATGCGCCGCCAGTTTTAGACGCCGGACGCAGCGGTTTTGGTGCGCCTTGCGGGCGTTGGCCCGGTTTGCCCTGCCCTTGGCCTTGCGGACGCTGCCCGCCCGGGCGCTGGCCACGGTTTTGCGCGGGCTTGGGCGCAGCGGCGATATCGGCTGCGGCCCAAGCGGCCCCGCCGACCACGGGGATGGTCTTTTTCAACAGCTTTTCAACGGCCTGCAATTCGCCCATCTCGGCGGGTGCGCAAAAGGCGATCGCATTGCCCTCGGCCCCCGCACGCGCGGTGCGACCGATCCGGTGGACGTAGTTTTCCGGCACATTGGGCATGTCGAAATTATAAACATGCCGGACGCCGGGAATATCAATGCCGCGCGCGGCAACATCGGTGGCCACCAGCACATCCAACTGACCCTCGCGGAATTCGGTCAAGGTGCGGTCGCGGTGGTTTTGGCTTTTGTTGCCATGGATGGACGAGGCTTTGAACCCCCAAGCCACCAGCAGTTTATACAGCTTTTCCGCGCCATGCTTGGTGCGGCCAAAGACTAGGGCCTGCTCGCCGGGGTGTTTGAGCAGATAGGATTCCAACAGCTTGGCCTTGTCGCCATTGGGGATGAAATGCACGCCTTGGACGATCTTTTCCACGGGCTTACCGGGCGGGGCCACCTGCACGCGCACGGGGTTGCGCAGATAGGTGCGCGAGATTTCCTCGATATCGTTGGGCATCGTGGCCGAGAACAGCAGCGTCTGGCGGTGCTGGGGGATATATTTGGCGATTTTGCGCAGCGAGTGGATAAAGCCCATGTCGAGCATATGGTCGGCCTCGTCCAGCACCAGATAACCGCACGAGTCCAGCGTGACAGCACCGCGTTCCAGCAGGTCGATCAAACGGCCCGGTGTGGCCACCAGCACATCCGACCCTTTCAGCAACCGATCCGCCTGACGGTTGAGCGACGCGCCGCCCACCACCATCGTGACCTTGACCGCTGTGCCCTTGGTGAAGGTCAAGAAGTTTTCGGCAATCTGCGAGACAAGCTCGCGTGTGGGGGCCAGCACCAGCGCGCGCACATGGCGCGGGGCGGGGGGGTGGCCGATATCCAGCAAGCGGTGCAGCAAGGGCAGCCCGAAAGCCGCTGTCTTGCCGGTGCCGGTTTGGGCCAGACCCATCAGGTCAGCGCCCTTCATGATATGGGGAATGGCCTGCGCCTGAATGGGCGTGGGCGTGGTCATATTGGTCAGCTCTAGCGCTTTCAGGATCTTCGGCGAAAGGCCAAGGTCAGCGAATGTCGTCATGGGGATCGTCCATCAAACAAAGGAACAATGCACCCTCGCCTCTGACCGCGTCAGAAGCCGTGCACATTGCAGGTGCCCCTGCGTGATGGTGGGAACCGTCATCCGGGCCTTTTGGTGCTCACGCGGCACGGGCTTCGGATAGGGTGCAGATGGGGGGGAAAGGGGCAAATGTCAAGCGCGGTGTTCTGCGGTGCACAAATGCCAAGGGGGGGGCGGCTGGGTTCAGGCGAATTGTTCCACGATCAACCGCTCTTCCAGACCGTGGCCGGGGTCAAACAGGATGCGGTGGCGGACGGTGGGGTCGGATCGGATTTCAACCGATGCCACATCTGTCACGGGCCTTGTGTCGGCATCGGCGCGCACGGGGCGCTTTTGCGGGTCCAGCACCTCGAACCGTACCACGGCCCCTTTGGGCAACAAAGCCCCCCGCCAGCGGCGCGGGCGAAAGGCGGCAACGGCCGTCAGCGCCAGCACATCGGCCCCGATGGGCAGGATCGGGCCGTGGGCGGAATAGTTGTAAGCGGTTGATCCGGCGGGGGTCGACACCAGACAGCCATCACAGACCAGTTCAGGCATGCGCTCTTTGCCATCCACCAGAATGCGCAGCTTGGCGGCTTGGGGGCCCATGCGCAACAGCGACACTTCGTTGATCGCCAAAGCGTGGGTGACCGTGCCATCCGTGCCGGTAGCCGTCATGGCAAGCGGGTTCAACACCGCCTCTTCCGCCAAGGCCAGCCGTTCGGGCAAGGCCTCCAGCGAAAAGGTGTTCATCAAAAAGCCCACCGTGCCGCAGTTCATGCCGTAGACGGGCAGGCCCGCGCTGTGATCGTCATGCAGGGTTTGCAGCATAAAGCCGTCACCACCCAAAGCCACGATGATCTGGGCGCTGTCCAGATCGGTTTGGCCATAGCGTGCCGTCAGGGCCGCCAGCGCCTCTTGGGCGGCGGGGGCGGGGCTGGCGCGGAAAGCGATTTGGCCTTGGGGCACGGGGTTCTCCTGTCGGTGGGGCCACTCTTGGCGGGCTGGCGGCGGAACTCAACCCCCCGCTTTCAGGGGCTTGCAGATTTCCACGGGCGAGCTAGGTTTCCTATCGGAAACTTTTTTCGTGTGCGATGCGAAACCTGTCGCTTTCCGGCTTTCTTGCGCTGGAATTCTGGGTCTAGATAGCGCCAAACCTTTTGGAGAGCCCCAT
>CANFSY010000108.1 GCA_947449875.1 Paracoccaceae bacterium | reverse complement strand
GCGCGCCCTACATCTTGGGACAATCTACAGGAGAACCCCATGGCCATCGAAGCCCATGACATCGAAGCCCTGATCCGCGCCAGCTTTCCGGACGCCAAGATCACCATCACCGACCTTGCCGGTGACGGCAACCATTGGGCCGCCGAAGTGATTGACGCCAGTTTCAAAGGCCAAAGCCGCGTGCAACAACAACGCGCCGTCTATGCCAGCCTGAAAGGCAAGATGGATGGGCCCCACGGCGAATTGCACGCCTTGGCCCTGACGACCAAAGTGCCCGAGTGACAAACTCCCCAAACCAACCCGCAAAACTCCCCTGCGGCGAAAGGACGTAAAATGAGCGCGATTGACACAATCAAAGACACCGTGGCCAAGAACGATGTTGTCTTGTTCATGAAAGGCACCAAGATGATGCCGCAATGCGGCTTTTCGTCGCGCGTGGCGGGGGTGCTGAATTACATGGGCATTGAGTATGCCGATGTGAACGTGCTGGCCGATTCCGAGATCCGTCAGGGGATCAAGGATTTTTCCGATTGGCCCACCATCCCGCAGCTCTATGTGAAGGGTGAATTTGTCGGCGGCTGCGACATCGTGACCGAGATGACCCTGTCGGGCGAGTTGGACCAGTTGTTGGAAGCCAAAGGTGTGGCGTTTGACAAGGCAGCGTCCGAGAAAATTCGCGAAGCGAATAAAGAAAGCTAAACTCGGGCGTCAGACAGATTTTCTGCGAAAATCTGAAAAAGAGGTGCGCACAAATGCGCACCCCTTTTGGTTTCCAACCTGATAATCGGCACGCTTCACCCCGCGCAGCGCCATAGATTTTCGCAGAAAATCTGTGCCGCGCCCGCCGTTCGCACCCCCTTAGCCCCCTTGCGTTTCCATCCGCACGGCCAAAGCTTCGGCCTGCAAAGCCAACTGCTCCAATCCGTCCAAAGCCAAAGGCGCCGCTCCGACAGCACCCGATTGCTTTAACAACCGCTCCATCTCGGCCAGCCGTGCCTTGCCCCTTTGCAGATCGTCTTCCAGCGTGGCCATCCGGTCGGCCAGCATCAATCCCGCCATAAGCAACATGCGCACCTCTGGCAAACGGCCGACCCGCGCTTGCAAGAGGTTGGCCTCGGCGTCCAGCAATTGGGCTGCGGCGCGTAGCGACGCCTCTTCGCCTGCCCGACAGGCGACGGTAAAGCTGCGATCTCCGACGGTGATTTCAAGATCCGGCATGGGTGGGCGCCTCTTCTGCGTCGATCAAGGGGGCAAGGGCGGCGAGGATCTTGGCGATCTCGGCGGTTTCAGTCTCGCGGGCTTGGATCAGGGCATCCAGATCGGCTTGCAAAGCCTCTGTCGCGCGGTGGGCTTGGGCCAAATGCGCTTCGGATTGTTCGTCCATCAACCGCAAGTCTTGGCGCAGACCGGCTATGGCGGCCAAAAGGCGTTGATTTTCAAGGTCTAGCTCGTCGACCTGCCGCTGCAGGCGCAAGACCTCGGCCGAAGTGTCGGGCGCTTCCAAAACCGGCGGCGCTGCAGCACTTTGGCTGCGGGCCAAGCGTTCCTGATCCAGCAGCGCCTCAAGATGGGCGATATGGGCCGCCTGATCCGCGCTGGGCGCGGTGTTCGGCGACGGCCATTGATCCATCGCGGCGCTGATCCGCGCCAGCGCCGCCTTCAGGCGGTGTTCAAGCTCGGTTAGGTCAGCCATCGGTGCCCTCGGGTTCTCTACGCGGTATGATGTCTTAATGTGCGGATGCAATCCCCGCCGCGTCAAGGCCGATCTGTGCAGAAAATCCCCTCGGGCGCTTGAACTTGGGCAATAGGCTGTTATGCACGGATATCAAGATCTGATCCTTTCTTAGCCTTAGGACACCAAAGTGGATATCGAAACGCTGCGCGCCCGCCACCCCGAACACTGGATGGCCGCCTGCGCCATTCGCACCCTGACGCTGGACGCGGTGGCCGCCGCCAATTCCGGACATTCGGGCATGCCGATGGGCATGGCCGATGTGGCGACTGTTTTGTTCGAAAAGCACCTGAAGTTTGACCCCACCGCCCCGCATTGGCCCGACCGCGACCGCTTTATCCTGTCGGCAGGCCATGGGTCGATGCTGCTGTATTCGGTGCTGTATCTGACAGGCTACGCCGATATCACGCTGGACCAGATCAAGGGCTTTCGCCAGTGGGGCATGCGCACGGCGGGGCATCCGGAATATGGCCATGCGGCGGGGATTGAAACCACGACCGGCCCCTTGGGCCAAGGTTTGGCCAATGCCGTGGGCTTTGCCATGGCCGAGGGCAATCTGCGCGCCCGTCTGGGGGCCAAGGTGCAAAACCACCGCACCTATGTGATGGCGGGCGATGGCTGCCTGATGGAAGGTGTCTCGCAAGAGGCTTTGGCCTTGGCCGGCAAGCACAAGCTGGAAAACCTGATCGTGCTGTGGGATGACAATGGCATCACGATTGATGGCAAAGTCTCGATCGCCGATATCACCGACCAAAAGGCGCGGTTTGCGGCCTCTGGCTGGGCGGTGTTTTCGTGTGACGGGCATGATCCGGTCGATATTGACCGCGCCATCACCCAAGCCAAAGCCGCAGGCGCGCCGTCATTGATTGCGTGCAAAACCCATATCGCGCTTGGCTCTTCGGCGCAGGACACGTCCAAAGGCCACGGGGCGCTGACCGATGCCAAGCTGATCGCCGACACCAAAGCCGCTTACGGCTGGAGCGAAGCGCCCTTTGGCATTCCGCCCGCCGTCAAGGCGCGTTGGGAAAGCTTCGGTGCGCGCGGCGCGGCCATGCGAACAGCGTGGGAAGCGCACTTGGCCACCCTGCCCCAAGGTCGCCAAGACCTTGTTGCCCGTATCTTTGCAGGCGATGCGCCCAAGGGTCTGAAAAAAGCCATAACCGAGGTGAAAAAGGCCGCGGTCGAGGGTAAGCCCAAAATCGCCACCCGTTCGGCCAGTGAAAAGGTGCTGACGGCGGTTAATCCGGTGATGTTTGAAACCATCGGCGGTTCGGCCGATTTGACCGGTTCAAACAACACCAAAACGCCAGATTTGGGCGTTTTCTCGCCCGAAGACCGCAAAGGCCGCTATGTGTACTACGGCATCCGCGAGCATGGCATGGCCGCCGCCATGAACGGGATGGCGCTGCACGGCGGCGTGCGCGCTTATGGCGGCACGTTCATGTGCTTTACCGACTATGCCCGCCCTGCCATGCGCCTGTCAGCCCTGATGGGTGTGCCGGTGGTCTATGTGATGACCCATGACAGCATCGGTCTGGGCGAAGACGGGCCGACCCACCAGCCGGTGGAGCACTTGGCCATCAGCCGGGCCACGCCCAACACTTATGTCTTCCGCCCCGCCGATTTGGTGGAAACCGCCGAAGCGTGGGAGCTGGCGCTGAGCGCCAAATCCACCCCGTCGGTCTTGGCCCTCAGCCGCCAGAACCTGCCCACCGTGCGCCTGACCCATTCCAACGCCAACCTCACCGCCAAAGGGGCCTATGTTCTGGCCGAGGCCGAGGCCAAGCGTCAGGTGATCTTGATTGCCACCGGATCAGAAGTGGAAATCGCCCTGAAAACCCGCGCCGCACTTGAAGCCGAGGGGATCGGCACCCGCGTCGTCTCGATGCCCTGTATGGAGCTGTTCGCCGCACAGGATGAAGCCTATCGCCGCAAAGTCCTGCCCCCGGGGCCGGTGCGCGTGGCCATCGAGGCCGGTGTGCGCCAAGGCTGGGACCGCTGGCTTTTGGGCGAGCGCGGGCGCGAGGCCAAGGCAGGCTTTGTGGGCATGTCCTCCTTTGGCGCATCCGCCCCGATTGACCGCCTGTACAAAGAGTTCGGCATCACGGCAGAGGCGGCGACCGCCTTGGCCAAGAGCCTGCTTTAAAGATGGGGGGGCATCGCCCCCCACACCGCCTGACCCCATTTGGGCCAAGATGACAAAAAGGCGCAGCCCCCCAAGGGTTGCGCCTTATGTCTTGCCGAACCGTGCAAAAAGCGGGGCGATGACGCGGGTGGCCACAGGGATCAGCGCCAAGCCCGCGATCAGGCCCACAACGCCGTCAAGCGCGGCCTTAACGGCCCAAGCCACCGCCCCCTGACCTGCGGGCACGCTATGGGCGGCCAGTTCGGCCCAATACTCGAACACATGGGCGGGGGCCGACAGGCCAAAGACCTCTGCCCCGTGCACCAGCATCGACCCACCCACCCACAGCATCGCCGCCGTGCCAACCGAGGCCAGAAACGCCAACAGCGGCGGCATAGCCAAAACCATCCCCCGCCCCAAAGCCCGCGTCCAGCCCCAAGCGGCGGTGCGCGCCAGATACAGGCCGATGTCATCCATCTTCACAATCACCGCCACCGATCCGTAGACAAGCACCGTGATCATCACGGCCACAATGGCAAGGGTGATCGCCTCGATCCAAAGGGCGCTGTCGGGCAGCGACCCAAGGGCAATCGTCATAATCTCGGCCGACAGGATGAAATCGGTCTTGATCGCACCGGCAACCTTTTGCTCTTCCAGATGGGCGGCGTCGCCTATGTCAAAATCGGCGTCCACCGCGTCATCGGCATGGGGGGCCAGCGCATGAAAGACCTTTTCGGCCCCTTCAAAGCACAGATAGGCCCCGCCAAGCGTGAGCAGCGGCACGATGGCTGCGGGCAAAAAGACCGACAGCAGCAAGGCGATGGGCAAAAGAATCAGCAGTTTGTTCTTGAGCGACCCTTTGGCAATGCGCCAGATGATGGGCAGTTCCCGCTCTGCCGCAAAACCCGTGGCATAGGTGGGGGTAACGGCGGTGTCGTCAATCACCACCCCTGCCGCCTTGGCCCCCGCTTTGGCCGCAGCCCCCACGATATCATCGACCGAGGCCGCCGCCACTTTGGCAATCGCCGCCACATCGTCCAATAAGGCCAGAAGTCCGCTCATCGCTCACCTAAAGTTGTTTGATCCTATCTAGGGGGGCGAGGCGGGTTTGCAAAGCCCTGCCCGACCTGCGCGCCGTGAGGGGTTTGCCCGCCGATTGGCGGAATTTTGCTCTTTGTCATGCGCTCTTTGCACAATTCGCGTCTTTTTGGCCCCAAGACCGCAAATCAGCGGTTGATCTTGGACCCGTTCTGGCGAATTTACCGCGCAGGCCCACACATCGTCATCCTTTGCTTAGGAGTTTGTCATGACTGTCAAAGTCGCCATCAACGGTTTCGGCCGCATCGGGCGCAATGTGCTGCGCGCCATCTTGGAATCGGGGCGTACCGATATCGAGGTTGTCGCCATCAACGATCTGGGCCCGGTGGAAACCAACGCGCATTTGCTGCGCTTTGATTCCGTGCATGGGCGTTTTCCCCATGTGGTGACCACCACCGCCGATACGATTGATGTGGGCCGTGGGCCGATGAAAGTGACGGCCATTCGCAATCCGGCAGAGCTGCCGTGGGGCGATGTCGATGTCATTATGGAATGCACCGGAATTTTCACCTCGAAAGACAAGGTGCAAGCGCATCTGTCGACGGGGGCCAAGCGGGTGCTGATTTCGGCACCGGGCGATAATGCCGACAAGACGATCGTGTTCGGGGTGAACCACGGCACACTGACCAAAGACGATCTGGTCGTGTCGAACGCGTCCTGCACCACCAACTGCCTGTCGCCGGTGGCCAAGGTGCTCAACGATTCGATTGGCATCGTGAAGGGCTTTATGACCACGATCCACAGCTACACCGGCGACCAGCCGACGCTGGATACGATGCACAAAGACCTGTACCGCGCGCGCGCAGCGGCGCTGAGCATGATCCCGACCTCAACCGGAGCGGCCAAAGCGGTGGGGCTGGTGCTGCCGGAGCTTAAGGGCAAGCTGGACGGTGTGGCCATCCGCGTGCCCACGCCCAACGTGTCGGTCGTGGATCTGGTGTTTGAAGCCAAGCGGTCAACCACCGTGGAAGAGGTCAACGCCGCCATCCGCGCAGCCGCGACCACGGGGCCACTGGTCGGGATCTTGGGCTATACCGACCAGCCCAATGTGTCGTCAGACTTCAACCATGACCCGCATTCCTCGGTCTTCCATATGGACCAGACCAAGGTGATGGACGGCACGATGGTGCGGATCTTGACATGGTATGACAACGAATGGGGCTTTTCCAACCGCATGTCAGACACGGCTGTGGCCATGGGCAAGCTGATCTGAAACGGGTGATAGACGAGCAAAAGGGCGCCTTCGGGCGCCCTTTTTGATAGGAATAGGCTGGGTTTACCCCTGCGCCACCAAGCCCTTTGCATAGCGCAACGCATTGCGCCGATACCCTTCGGCGGATCGTAGCAAGCGCGCCTGTTCTTCCGGTTCCAGCAGACGCACCACTTTGCCCGGTGCGCCCATGACCAGCGCGCCGTCGGGAATGTCCTTGCCCTCGGTGATCAAGGCACAAGCGCCGATCAGGCAGCCCTTGCCGATCTTGGCCCCGTTTAGGATCGTTGCCCCCATGCCAATCAGCGTGCCATCGCCAATCGTGCAGCCATGCAACATGGCGCGGTGGCCGATGGTGCAATTGGCCCCGATCACCATAGGCACGCCCATATCGGTGTGGATCACCACATTGTCTTGCACATTTGACCCTGCGCCCACCACCAGCACTTCGTTGTCACCGCGCAGCACCGCGCCGAACCACACGCTGGCCCCGTCTTCCAACACGACCTTGCCGATCAGATCGGCGCTGGCGGCGGCCCAAGCGGTGCCGCGCAATTCGGGGGTGTTGCCGTCAAGGGAATAGATCATCGCGCCGCAAACTCCTGATTAAGGCCGCGCACAAACTCGGCCAGTTGGGGCTGGCGGTCACGTTTCAGACGCTCGGCCTGAACGATGGTGACCAATTCGCCAAAGGCTGCATCAAGATCGCGGTTCACGATCACATAGTCGTATTCCATCCAATGGCTGATCTCGGACTGGCTTTTGGCCATGCGCTGCGCGATCACCTCTTCGGAATCTTGCGCGCGCCCCCGCAAGCGGCTTTCCAGCTCGGCAATCGAGGGCGGCAGGATGAAGATCGACACCACATCACCGCGCATCGCCTGTTTGATCTGCTGGCCGCCTTGCCAATCAATATCAAACAGCGTGTCGCGGCCTTGGGCCATGGCGGCTTCCACAGGGCCACGCGGAGAGCCGTAGAAATTGCCGAACACCTCGGCATGTTCCAGCATTTGGCCGTCTTGCACCATGGATTCAAAGTCGGGGCGCGCCTTAAAGTAATACTCGCGCCCGTCCACCTCGCCGCTGCGCGGGCTGCGGGTGGTGGCGGAAACCGAAAAGCGCAGGTCAGGGTCCCATGCCATCAGCTTGCGCGACAAGGTCGACTTGCCCGCACCAGAGGGCGAGGAAAGGATCAGCAAAAGCCCGCGTCGCGTCATGGTCATTCCACGTTTTGCACCTGTTCGCGCATCTGATCTATGACGGTCTTTAGGTCAAGCCCGATGCGGGTAAGCTGAATGGATTGCGCTTTCGAGCACAGCGTATTGGCCTCGCGCAGGAATTCTTGCACCAGAAAGTCGAACTTGCGCCCGATGGGGCCGGTTTCCGCCAACAGGGCGCGGGCGGCTTGCAGATGGGCGGTCAGGCGGTCAATTTCTTCGGTGATGTCGGTTTTGACGGCCAAAAGGGCCAGTTCTTGCGCCAAACGGGCGGGATCTGCGGCGTCGGTCTGCGCCAAAATCCGCGCCACGGCGTCGCGCAGCGCCAAAGCCGCCTCGTCTTGGCGCGCTATGGCGGCGGATTTGGCTTGGGTCACAAGATCCCCAATCCGGTCGATCTGGGCGGTCAAGACCGCCGCCAGGGCGGCCCCTTCCGCCGCGCGCATGGCGTTGAAATCGGCCAGCAAGGCGGGCAGGTCGGCCAGAATGGCGGCGCGCAGGGCGGCTATATCGACCTCTGCCGCGCCCTGCTCTACCACACCGCGCACAGCCAACACATCGGCGGCCGATGCTTGGCCCAGCGTCACCCCGATTCGCATGGCGTGGTCTTCCACCGCGCGCAGGGCCATCAGCGCCGCATGCAGGGCGGCGGTGTTCACCCGCAAAGACACCTCACCCTCGTCCGCCCCGTCGCGGGTGATCTTGAGCGCCATCGACACGTTGCCACGCCCCAAAGCCTTGGCCAGTTCGCCGCGCAAGGCCAGTTCCAGCCCGTCGACCCAATCGGGCAAGCGCAAGCGCAGATCCAAGCCCTTGCCATTGACAGATCGCAGATCCCACGCCCACGCATGCCCTGCCCCCTGCCCTTTGCGGGCGGCAAATCCTGTCATCGAAAGGGGCATGTGTATCCTCCGCAACGCGGCAGGGCCGCTGTTTACCAATTCTTTAGAAACCTTACCCACTCGGCCCAGAATCGTGTATCGGGCGTCATCGGCGACAAAAGTTGCTACAATCTTAACCTTGCGCCAAGGGAAAGCGAAAGCTTTCCTGCGGGCAGTTTCACAGGGCGTCCCGCAGAGTGCGGCGACGGGCGGGATATGGCTTTTTCTACTCAAGGCGCGGGGGCACCCCGGTTTGGCGTGCTCGACCAAGTGCGCAGTTATTGGCACAGTTTGCGCGTGGGGTCAGCCCTGCCGATGCGCGATGCCGTTGATCCGCGCGGCATGGCCGAGGCGCTGGACTCAACCTTTCTGATCGAACGCATCGCCCCGGGAATTGCGCGGTTTCGCATTGCAGGGGTGCATGTGCAGGATCTGATCGGGTTGGATGTGCGCGGCATGCCGATGTCGACCCTGTTTGAACCACCCGCGCGCGCCCGTCTGGCCGAAGGGCTGGACACCGTCTTTTCCGCCCCCGCAGCCCTTGAGATGTGGCTGGAAGGCGAGCGTGGCATTGGCCGCCCTGCCCTTGAAGGCCGCATGCTTTTGCTGCCGCTGTGCGATGCGCAAGGGACAGTGTCTATGGCTTTGGGCTGTCTGGCGATGGCAGGTGGCATGGGCCGCGCCCCGCGCCGCTTTGCTATTACAGGCGCGCTGCGCGAGGGTCTTGCACCGCAGACGGTGGCCCCAAGCGACAAAACCCCCGACGATTTCGCCCCGATGCCCACGTTGCGCAAAATGGCCCAAATCCACCCGCAGCCCACCCCAAACCGCGCCAAACCGCATTTGCGGCTGGTCTATTCGCGCGACTAGGCCAAACAAAAACGGCCCGAGGTTTCCCTCGGGCCGTTTCTTGCCGTCTTAAAACCCTTACAGCGCCACGCGGCGGTCAACATCGCGCAAGGCAGACAGTTCTTCTGACACCAAGAACGCCAGTTCCAGCGATTGGCTGGCGTTCAGGCGCGGGTCGCAGGCGGTGTGGTAGCGGTCGGACAGATTCTCATCCGTCACAGCGCGCAAACCGCCGGTGCATTCGGTCACATCCTTGCCGGTCATTTCGAAATGCACGCCGCCCGGAATGGTGCCTTCGGCTTTGTGGATGCCAAAGAATTCGCGCACCTCGCGCAGAACCGATTCGAAGGGGCGGGTTTTATAGCCCGAGGCCGCCTTGATCGTGTTGCCGTGCATCGGATCGCACGACCACAGCACATTCGCGCCTTCAGCCTGCACGGTCTTGATCAGGCGGGGCAGATGGTCGCCCACTTTGCCCGCACCAAAGCGCGCGATCAGGGTCAAGCGGCCCGCTTCGTTGTGCGGGTTCAGCTTGGCCATCAGCACTTTCAGATCTTCCGCCGTCGTCGTCGGCCCGCATTTCAGCCCGATCGGGTTCAGCACGCCGCGTGCAAATTCAACATGCGCGCCGTCGGGCTGACGGGTGCGGTCGCCGATCCAGATCATATGGCCCGATCCGGCCACGGGCTGACCGGTGATCGAATCAATCCGGCACAAAGCCTCTTCATATTCCAACAGCAAGGCTTCGTGGCTGGTGTAAAAATCAACCGACGCCAGCGACGGGGCGGTGTCAGAATTGATGCCAGCCGCGTTCATGAAATCCAGCGCATCGGAAATGCGGTTCGACAGGGCACGGTAGCGTTCTGCCTTGTCATGCTCGGCAAAGCCCAAGGTCCATGCGTGCACGCGGTGGATATCGGCAAAGCCACCCGTCGAAAACGCCCGCAGCAAGTTCAACGAGGCCGCGGATTGCGTATAGGCCTGCAACATCCGCTGCGGATCGGGCACGCGCGAGGCGCTGTCGAAATCAAAGCCGTTGATGATATCACCGCGGTACGACGGCAGTTCGACCCCCCCAATCACTTCGGTGCCCGCCGAACGCGGCTTGGCAAATTGCCCCGCCATACGGCCCACTTTGATCACCGGAACCTTGGCGCCGTAGGTCAGCACAACGGCCATTTGCAGCATCACGCGGAATGTGTCGCGGATGTTGTCAGCGGCAAATTCCGCAAAGCTTTCCGCACAATCGCCGCCCTGCAGCAAAAAGGCCTTACCCTCAGCCGCAAGGGCGAGTTGCTTTTTCAGCTTACGCGCTTCGCCCGCAAAAACCAGCGGCGGATATTTGGCCAACTGCGCCTCAACCCCGTTGAGCGCCGATTGATCCGGATAATCGGGCATCTGCACCCGAGGCTTTGCGCGCCAATCCGATTTTGTCCAGCCTTTGGTCATTTCAGGTGTCCTCACGTCAGAAGTTCACAGCGATATAAGGAAATTGCCGCCCGTTGCAAAGAGCAGAACGACGCGGGATCTTCGCGCCTAATTTTCTGGCATTTCCCCTTGCGGCGGGAAACTTTTCCTGTATCGATGCGTCAATAACGACACGTCAGGTCGCAACATGTCCATCGCTCCGCGCAAAGCCACCCAGACCTCCAAGCCAGAGGCCCCGCGCCGCTTTGTCTTTTTGCTTTTGGACAAGTTTACCATGCTGGCCTTTGCCTCGGCCATCGAACCCTTGCGCAT
>CANFSY010000107.1 GCA_947449875.1 Paracoccaceae bacterium | reverse complement strand
GGCGGCACCTTCGCGCACCAGCGCCTTGATCTCGCCCTCAGCCGTTTCGGTATCGTAGCCCAGAAATTCCGTCACCCCGTGGGCTTCGGCCAGTTCAAACCAGATATTGGCATCCGACGCCTCACCCGAGCCTGACCACGCCGCACGCGCCTTTTTGCGCTGCTCGTCCATGGCGGATTCAAACCCCTGCACATCAACCTCGCGGCCCTTTTCGCGCAGGGCGTCTTGGGTCAGATCCAGCGGGAAGCCGTAGGTGTCATAGAGCTTGAACGCCGCAGCCCCGGGCAGGGCCGATGCTTCGGGCAGACGCGCAAGTTCGTCATCCAGCAGGCGCAAGCCACGGTCCAGCGTGGTGCGGAAGCGCGATTCTTCCAAGCGCAGCGTCTCTTCGATCAGGCTTTGCGCACGGGTCAGTTCAGGATAGGCCCCGCCCATTTGGCGCACCAAAGCGGGCACCAAACGGTGCATCACCGGATCTTGCGCGCCCAGCATATGGGCATGGCGCATCGCACGGCGCATGATGCGGCGCAGCACATAGCCGCGCCCCTCGTTCGAGGGCATCACGCCATCGGCAATCAGAAACGAGGTCGATCGCAAGTGGTCCGCAATCACGCGGTGATGTGTCTTGCCAGCCCCATCAGGATCACTGCTGGTGGCATGGGCCGAGGCTTCGATCAGCGAGCGCATCAGGTCAGTGTCGTAATTGTCGTGTTTGCCTTGCAGCAAAGCGCCGATACGTTCCAGCCCCATGCCGGTGTCGATGGATTGCATGTCCAGCGGAACCAAACGCCCATCGGCGAATTGTTCGTTCTGCATGAACACATTGTTCCAGATCTCGATAAAGCGGTCGCCGTCTTGGTCAGCACTGCCCGGTGGGCCGCCCCAGATGCTGTCGCCGTGGTCAAAGAAAATCTCGGTGCACGGGCCACAGGGGCCGGTCGGCCCCATGCGCCAGAAATTGTCATCCGAGGCGATGCGGATGATGCGGTGGTCGGGCAGGCCCGCGATTTTCTTCCAATAGCCCGCCGCCTCGTCGTCGGTGTGATAGACGGTCACGCACAGCTTGTCCTTGGGAATGTCGAAATCCTTAGTCAACAGCTCCCACGCAAAGCTGATCGCCTGTTCCTTGAAATAATCCCCGAACGAGAAATTCCCCAGCATTTCAAAGAACGTATGGTGGCGCGCCGTGTAGCCCACATTGTCCAGATCGTTGTGCTTGCCGCCCGCGCGCACCGACTTTTGCGCCGTGGTGGCGCGTTTGTAATCGCGCGTTTCGACACCGGTGAAGCAGTTTTTGAACTGCACCATCCCCGAATTGGTGAACATCAAGGTCGGATCGTTGCGCGGCACCAAGGGCGAGCTGTCGACCACCTTGTGACCATTGCGGGCGAAGAAATCAAGAAAGGTCGAGCGGATGTCGTTCAGCGTGGGCATGGCGGAAATCGGTCCTATCACAAGGTCGTAGCGGTGACCTTCCGTTTAGCGCCAAGGGCCTGCGCTGTCCATTCTGAATGCAAAAGGGCCATTCTGAATGCAAAAGGGCCGCCCGTGACGGGGCGGCCCTTTTCCCTGCGCTTGGGATCAATCGTCCAGAACCGCTTCCTGATCGCCCGCCGCCATCGAAAAATCCAACCCCGAGGCCGAGCGGATCTTTTCTTCGATAGATGCCGCCATGGCCGGATTGGCTTTCAGGAAGGTCTTGGCGTTTTCGCGCCCCTGCCCGATGCGTTCGTCTTTGTACGAATACCAAGAGCCCGATTTTTCCACGACGCCGCATTTGACGCCCAGATCGACAATCTCGCCGATTTTGGAAATACCCTCGCCAAACATGATGTCAAATTCCACCTCTTTGAAGGGGGGCGAGACTTTGTTCTTCACCACCTTCACGCGGGTTGAATTGCCAATCACCGTGTCGCGGTCTTTGATCGACCCGATCCGGCGAATATCCAACCGCACCGAGGCGTAGAATTTCAGCGCATTGCCGCCCGTGGTGGTTTCGGGCGACCCGAACATGACGCCAATTTTCATGCGAATCTGGTTGATGAAAATCACCATGCAGTTCGACCGCCCGATAGACGCCGTCAATTTGCGCATCGCTTGGCTCATCAAACGGGCCTGCGAGCCCATCTGCATATCGCCCATGTCGCCTTCGATTTCCGATTTGGGCACCAAAGCCGCGACCGAGTCGACCACAATTGTCGTCACCGCCCCCGAGCGCACCAGCGTATCGACAATCTCGAGCGCTTGTTCGCCCGTATCAGGCTGGCTGATCAGCAATTCGTCCAAATTCACGCCCAGCTTTTTGGCATATTGCGGATCCAGCGCGTGTTCGGCATCGACAAAGGCGCAAACCCCGCCGTTCTTTTGCGCTTCGGCCACCACATGCAGCGTCAGCGTGGTTTTGCCCGAACTTTCCGGCCCGTAAATCTCGATAATCCGGCCCTTGGGCAGGCCGCCAATGCCAAGGGCGATATCCAAGCCCAAAGATCCGGTGGAAATCGCTTCCACATCCATCACGGCGTTGTTCTGGCCCAGCTTCATGATCGAGCCTTTGCCAAACTGCCGCTCAATCTGTGCCAGCGCAGATTCCAGCGCCTTGGCCTTTTCGGCGTCTTTCTTATCCATGGTGCGCTTTCCGTCCAGTTCGAAGAGGGTTGCAACAGTCATTCATCTTCCCCTTATTCCATGGGCGCGCCTCAGCGGCAATCGCCGGATGTGTTCCTGCTTTGTTTGCCCTGTATGAGATCAAAACAGGAACATTTCAAGATAAATCGTCAGTCTTCCTCTTTGCCAGCTTTGGGTTAACAAAGTCTGAACGCGCCCCGCAAACTGCCTGCCTTGACGCGCAATGGGCTTTTCCAAGCCCTGCGAAGGCGCTAAGAGGCTTGAAAACCCCTGCAGGATGCCAAAATGCCCATGGAAAAGACCTTCAACGCGGCCGAGGCCGAGGCGCGCATTTCAAAGCTGTGGATCGACCAAAAGGTCGGCCGTGCTGGCGCCAATGCAAAACCCGGCGCGCAAGCCTTTTCCATCATGATTCCCCCGCCCAACGTGACAGGCTCGCTGCACATGGGCCATGCGTTCAACAACACGTTGCAAGACATCCTGATCCGCTGGCACCGCATGCGCGGCCATGACACGCTGTGGCAAGTGGGCACCGACCATGCGGGCATTGCAACACAAATGGTGGTCGAACGCGAACTGGCCAAGGCCAAAGCCCCCACCCGCCGCGACATGGGGCGCGAGGCATTCTTGGCCAAGGTGTGGGAATGGAAAGACCAATCCGGCGGCACCATCATCAACCAGCTCAAACGCCTTGGCGCATCGTGCGATTGGGACCGCGAGGCGTTCACCATGTCGGGCAATTTCCCCGATGCCGTGATCAAAGTCTTTGTCGATATGTACACCAAGGGCCTGATCTACCGTGGCAAACGCCTCGTCAACTGGGACCCGCATTTTGAAACCGCCATTTCCGATCTAGAGGTCGAGAATATCGAGGTGAAGGGCCATATGTGGCACTTCAAATACATCCTCGCCGGTGGGGAAACCTATGAATATGTTGAAAAAGACGCCGAAGGCACCGTAACCCTGCGCGAAAAGCGCAATTACATCTCCATCGCCACCACGCGGCCTGAAACCATGCTGGGCGACGGCGCTGTGGCGGTGCACCCGTCAGACGCCCGCTATGCGCCCATCGTGGGCAAAATGGTGCACCTGCCGCTGTGTGATCGCCTGATTCCGATCATCACCGACGAATACCCCGACCCTGCCTTTGGCTCAGGTGCGGTGAAAATCACCGGCGCGCATGATTTCAACGATTATCAAGTCGCCAAGCGCGCCAACCTGCCCTGCTACCGCCTGATGGACACGCGCGCTACGATGCGCACCGATGGTGCGCCCTATGACGTGGCCGTGGCCCGCGCCCGCGAGATCGCCGCAGGATCGCCCACGACCGAGGCGGAAGTGGATAGTCTGAACCTTGTCCCAGAAAAATACCGCGGCCTTGACCGGTTCGAGGCACGAAAGCAGGTGGTCGCCGATATCAACGCCGCTGGCCTTGCCGTGACCGTTTTGGTGAAGACGATTGACGAAGAAACAGGGTCAGAAGCCCTGCATCTGGAACCGGTGGTTGATAACAAACCGATCATGCAGCCTTTCGGTGACCGCTCCAAAGTGGTGATCGAACCGATGCTGACCGACCAATGGTTCGTCGACACGGCGAAAATCGTCGGCCCCGCGCTCGACGCTGTGCGCAATGGCGATACCGTCATCATGCCGCAATCGGGCGAACGCACTTATTTCCATTGGCTAGAGAATATCGAACCGTGGTGCATCTCGCGCCAGTTGTGGTGGGGGCACCAGATTCCGGTGTGGTACGACACCGAAGGCAATCACTACTGCGCCCCCTCCGAGGCGGAGGCCCAAGCCTTGGCCCCCGGCAAGGTTCTCACCCGCGATCCCGACGTGCTGGATACATGGTTCTCATCGGGCCTTTGGCCGATCGGCACTTTAGGATGGCCCGATAACACTCCGGAATTGCAGCGCTATTTTCCCACCTCAGCCCTGATCACCGGCGCGGATATCATCTTCTTCTGGGTCGCGCGCATGATGATGATGCAACTGGCCGTGGTGGATCAGGTGCCGTTCAAGACGGTCTACCTGCACGGCCTTGTGCGCGATGCCAAGGGCAAGAAAATGTCCAAATCCTTGGGCAATGTGATTGACCCCTTGGAAATCATTGACGAATTCGGGGCCGATGCCCTGCGCTTTGCCAATGCGGCCATGGCCTCGCTGGGCGGTACGCTGAAAATGGATACGCAGCGCATCGCGGGCTATCGCAACTTTGGCACCAAACTGTGGAACGCCTGCCGCTTTGCCGAGATGAACGGCGTGTGGGACGGCCACACCACCGCAACCACCCCGCCGCAGGTGACGGCCACGGCCAACCTGTGGATCATCGGCGAAACCGCCAAGACCTTGGCCGAGGTCGATGCCGCCCTGACAGACTACCGTTTCGACACCGCCGCCGATGCGCTCTACAAGTTCGTCTGGGGCAAGGTGTGTGACTGGTATGTCGAATTCGCCAAACCGCTGTTTGATGGGCCCGCTGCAGCGGAAACCCGCGCCACGATGGCTTGGGTGCTGGACCAGTCGATGATCCTGTTGCACCCGATCATGCCCTTTATCACCGAAGAGCTGTGGGCCACGACCGGCCAACGCGCCAAGCTGTTGGTGCATACCGACTGGCCGACCTACGGCGCTGACCTGATCACTCCCGAAGCCGACCGCGAGATGGCTTTCGTGACGACCCTGATCGACGACATCCGCTCTGCCCGCGCCGAGGTGCATGTGGCGGCGGGCCTAAAGGTCGATCTGGTCGCCACCGCCCTGTCGCCCGAAGCGCGTGCCGCTTGGGGCCGCAACGACAGCCTGATCCGCAGGCTAGCGCGACTAGACGGCTTCTCCGAAGGCCCCGCCCCCAAAGGGTCGATCACCTTGGCGCTAGACGGTGCCGCCTTTGCCATTCCGCTGGCCGGTCTGATCGACATCGCCGAGGAAAAAGCCCGCCTGTCCAAGACGATGGACAAGCTCGCCAAGGAAATCGGCGGGCTCAAGGGGCGGCTGAACAACCCCAGCTTTGCAGCCTCTGCCCCCGAAGATGTGGTTGACGAAGCAAAGGCCAATCTGCAAGCGCGCGAGGAGGAAGCGGCCAAGCTGCAAGCCGCCCTTAAGCGGTTGGCCGAGATCGGCTGATCCCGACCCAAGGGCGCACAAAGGTGCCGCCCTTGGGCGCAAGCTGTACTACAGTGGCACCAAGCGGAGGATGCTCATGTCTTGGTTGTCACGCATGGCCGAACGGCAAATGACCAAAGCCCGCCTGCAAGGCCAGTTGCAGGGCTTGGCCGGTGAGGGCAAGCCTTTGCCCGAACGGCCCGGTGATGCCTTTATATCGCCAGGGGATGCCATAGGCTTTCGCATCATGGCCGAGGCGGGGGTTTTGCCCGAAGAGATCATCTTGAAAAAACACGCCATCGCCTTGCGCGCAACCTTGGCGACCCTCACCGATGCGCAAGCCATCAAAGCCACCATGGCCGAGCTGGCGCGGGTCGAGATGCGCCAATCCATGGCCGAAGAGGCGCGGCGGGCGTTTTTGAAAGGCTAGCCTGCCCCCTTGCACTTGGGCGCGTTGCAAGGTTCACATGGGGCAAACACAGGAGGCCGCCATGACCCAGCTTTTCCCCCTCAACCCCGCCATGGCCGCCACCGACCTGCCCCCCGTGATGGAGGCGCGGCGCTGGATCGAAGGCGTCACCTTTCCCGCCGATCGCCCCCTGATCAACGTCAGCCAAGCCGCGCCTGTTGATCTGCCGCCCCTTGGCCTGCGCCAAGCGATTGCCGATGCGGCCCTGAACGACCCGAACGCCCATCTGTACGGCCCCGTTCTGGGCCACCCCGAGCTGCGCGCCGAAATCGCCTTGCAGTGGAGCCGCGCTTACAACGGGATCATCACGGCGCAAAACACCGCCGTCACCCAAGGCTGCAACCAAGCCTTCTGCGCCGTCTTGTCCACCTTGGCCGGCGCGGGGGATGAGGTGATTTTGCCCTGCCCGTGGTATTTCAACCACAAAATGTGGCTGGATATGTCGGGCATCACCACCGTGCCCCTGTCCAGCGGGCCGGATTTGATCCCGACTGCCGCCGCTGCAGAAGCGCTGATCACGCCCAAAACCAAGGCCATCGTCCTTGTGACCCCCAACAACCCCGGCGGGGTCGAATACCCCGCCCAAACCCTGACCGATTTTCGCGACCTCGCCCGCCGCCACGGACTGGTGCTGATCGTCGACGAAACCTACCGCGATTTTCACAGCCAAACCGGTCGGCCCCATGATCTGTTCACCCAAAGCGATTGGGGGGACGGGTTTGTGCAGCTTTACTCTTTCTCCAAAGCCTACCGGCTGACCGGCCACCGCGTGGGGGCCATCGTGGCCTCTCAAGCGCGCTTGGGAGAAGTGGAAAAATTCCTCGATACCGTTGCCATCTGCCCCAACCAGTTGGGCCAGATTGCGGCCCTGTGGGGCATGCGCAACCTTGGCCCCTGGGTCGCCCAGCAACGCACCGAGATTTTGGCCCGCAAAGAGGCCATGATCGCAGGCTTCGCCGCCCTGCCCGACTGGCGGCTGTTGGGCTGTGGGGCCTATTTTGCCTATGTCGAACACCCCTTCGATTTGCCCTCGGTCGAGGTCTGCAAAGCCGCTGTGGCGCAAGCCTCGGTGTTGATGCTGCCCGGGTCGATGTTTCAACCCCAAGGCGCGCGGGAAGGGCACCGCCAGATCCGCATCGCCTTTGCCAATATCGACCGCGACGGCATTGCCGACCTCTTCGCACGGCTGGCCAAGTTTCACCCCTGACAGGGCAAGGGCGAAGATTTTTCGCAGAAAAATCGTTGCACCCCGCCCTGCCCTTGCCCCCTGCCCGCCTTTCAGCTTAAACCCGTGCCACTTTGCAAAGGACGCAGGCCATGGCCAAAAACACCACGCCCAAAGACTCAGACGAGATCACAAAGCGCAAATCATCCACCGCGGGCACCCGCGTTATGTCATTTGTCTTGTTGGGCATGGTCGTGATCGGCCTTGGCGGCTACGGTGTCAGCAACTTTGGCCATCAGGTGGATACCGTCGTCACCGTGGGGAGGGCGCAGGTATCGACCAGCCAATACGCCCGCGCGCTCAAATCGCAAATGGCGCAGATTTCCAAACAATTCGGCCAGCAGTTGACTTTTGCCCAAGCCCAGATGTTCGGGCTTGATGCGCAGACCCTGCAAAGCCTGATTTCCAACGCCGCCCTTGACAACGAAGCGATCCGCTTGGGCCTGTCGGCGGGCGATCTGCAAGTGGCGCAAAAAATCGCCACCAACAAAGCGTTTTTCAACACCGCAGGCGCCTTTGACCGCGCCACCTATACCCAGTTGCTTGAACAAAACGGCCTCACGGTCAAAGAGTTCGAAACCGGCCTGCGCGACGATCTGGCGCGGCAAATGCTGCAAGCGGCCATCGTAGGGGGGGTGCAAACCCCGCCAGCCCTGACCGACACGCTTTACGCCTATCAGGCCGAAGCGCGCGGGTTTACCGTCTTGCACCTCACCGAAGCGAGCTTGCCTGAAAAACTCGGTATTCCCAGCGATGCCGATCTTAACACCTTCTACACCGCCCATATCGCTGATTTCACCCGCCCTGAAGCCAAGCGCGTGTCCTACGCTCTGCTCAAACCTTCCGACATCGCCAAGGATCAAACGGTTGAGGAAGCAGAGATCAAAGCCGCCTATGATGCCGCGATTGACACCTATAACATCCCGGAAAAGCGTTTGGTCGAACGTTTGGTCTACCCGTCGCAAGACGAGGCAATGGCTGCCAAGGCCAAGCTGGATGCAGGAACGCCATTTGAAGATCTGGTCAAGGCGCGCGGCCTAAGCCTTGCCGATATCGACATGGGCGATGTGACACGCGCCGATCTAGGCGATGCGGGCAAAGCGGTCTTTGCCCTGACAGACCCCGGCGTGGTCGGCCCCCTGCCCTCGAACCTTGGGCCAGCCCTGTACCGGATGAACACGATCCTGCCCGCGCAAAGCACGACCTTCGAGCAGGCGCATGACACGCTGAAAGCTGATCTGCAATTGGCCGCCGCCACCAAGGCCATTGCCGACAAGTTCGAACCGATCAACGACCTTCTGGCCGGAGGGGCGACCATTGCCGAAACGGCCAAAGATCAGGCCATGACCGAAGGCACCACCGATTATGCCAAAGGGGCCGATGATAACGACCCCGTCACCCAAGACCCGCAATTCACCAAAGCGGTCGAGGCGATGGAACCGGGCGATTTCGCCCAAGCCATCAGCCTTGCCGATGGCAGCGTGATGGTTCTGGCTGTTACCGAAACCGTCCCCCCCACGCCCGTTCCCTTTGATAAGGCGCGCGACAAGATCACCGCTGCTTATCACGCAGACGCCTTGGCCAAGGCCCTGACCGCTTTGGCCGACGCCGACCTTGCCGCGACCAAATCCGGCACCCGGCTAGAGGCTTTGGGCATCACCGATCACATCGCAGCGACCACCCGCAACGCCAAACTGCCTGCCATTCCGGCCGAGGTTGTGGCCGCCGCCTTTACGCTGAAACCGGGCGATGTGGCCAAGGTCGATGCCAATGGCACCGTGGCGCTGGTGCGGCTGGATAGGGTCACACCCGCCGATCTGACCAGTGCCGAGTCCAAAGCCGCGATGGACAACCTTGCCAACCAATCGGCGCAGGCCATTGCCCAAGACGCTTATGACCTGTTCTCGACCGCGATGACCACCCAAGGCGGGTTGACGATTGACCAAGCGGCCATCACCGCCGTTCAGGCACGGATGAACTGACCATGACGCTGCAGCCCGACTTTGCCACCTTTGCGGCAGCTTGGGCCGAAGGCCGCAATCAGGTGGTCTATGCCCGCTTGGCGGCAGACTTGGACACGCCGGTGTCTTTGATGATGAAATTGGCCGAAGCGCGCACTGACACCTTTATGCTGGAATCGGTGACAGGGGGCGAGGTGCGCGGGCGCTATTCGGTCGTGGGGATGAAGCCTGACCTGATCTGGCAATGCCACGGCCAAAACGCCCGCCTGAACCGCGAAGCGCGCTTTGATGCGACAGCCTTTGTGGCCGAGCCGTCTGACCCGCTCACCTCGCTGCGTGCGCTGATCGCCGAAAGCCGGATTGATCTGCCCGACGGCCTGCCCCCCATTGCGGCGGGCCTGTTTGGCTATCTTGGCTATGACATGATCCGGCTTGTCGAACATCTGCCCCATATCAACCCCGACCCTTTGGGCCTGCCCGATGCCACATTGCTGCGCCCTTCGGTCGTGGCCGTGCTGGACGGGGTGAAGGGCGAGGTCACCGTGGTGGCCCCGGCTTGGGTATCTTCGGGCCTGTCGGCACGTGCGGCTTATGCCCAAGCGGGCGAACGGGTGATGGACGCTTTGCGCGACCTTGACCGCGCCCCCCCTGCACAGCGCGATCTGGGCGAGGCGGCCACCGTCGGCGCGGCCGTGTCAAATTTCACCCCCGATGGCTACCGCGCCGCAGTGGAAAAGGCCAAAGACTATATCCGCGCGGGCGATATCTTTCAGGTCGTCCCCAGCCAGCGCTGGACACAAAGCTTTGAACTGCCGCCCTTTGCCTTTTACCGCTCGCTGCGGCGCACCAACCCCTCGCCGTTCATGTTCTTTTTCAACTTTGGCGGCTTTCAGGTCGTGGGGGCCAGCCCCGAAATCCTCGTGCGTCTGCGCGAGGGCGAAATCACCATCCGCCCCATCGCAGGCACACGCAAACGCGGTGCCACCCCCGAAGAAGACCGCGCACTGGAAGCCGATCTTCTGGGCGACCCCAAAGAACGCGCCGAACATCTGATGCTCTTGGACCTTGGCCGCAACGATGTGGGCCGCGTGGCCAAACTGGGCAGCGTGCGCCCGACCGAACAGTTCATCGTCGAGCGCTATTCGCATGTGATGCACATC
Source organism: Paracoccaceae bacterium (assembly GCA_947449875.1). Lineage (GTDB taxonomy): Bacteria > Pseudomonadota > Alphaproteobacteria > Rhodobacterales > Rhodobacteraceae > Stagnihabitans. The sequence goes on along the minus strand of CANFSY010000107.1, from coordinate 609 downwards.
GTCTCGAACGTGGTGGGTCAGATTGCCGAAGGCCAAGACGCCCTGTCCGCCCTTCTGGCGGGGATGCCCGCAGGCACAGTCTCGGGCGCCCCCAAAGTGCGCGCGATGGAGATCATCGACGAGCTAGAACCCGAAAAACGCGGCATCTATGGCGGCGGTATCGGCTATTTCGCCGCCAACGGCGAGATGGATTTTTGCATCGCCCTGCGCACTGCGGTTTTGAAAGACGAAAAGCTGGACATGCAAGCGGGCGGCGGCGTGGTCTATGACAGCGACCCCGAGGCGGAGTATCAAGAAACCGTCAACAAATCCAAGGCCCTGCGCCGTGCGGCAGAAGATGCCGGCACCTTTGCCCATCGGCGCAACAGTTAACCAGTCTTATCGTCAGCGACGCAAGATATTGGTATCCAGCGCCCGGTGTCCCTGTGGCACCGTCGTGCAGGTGAACCGATCACATACTATGTGGTGCACCGCGCTGAACGTAACCGTCCGGCCTGACTGCCCTGCCGCGGTTATAGAGGGTGATATAGTGTCCGCTATGGATAGTGGACACTATGGGGTTGCGGGTGGTGTGTCGAACGCGGCGGCTTTGGTCGGATGATGAGAAGC
>CANFSY010000106.1 GCA_947449875.1 Paracoccaceae bacterium | reverse complement strand
TGGGCACGAAACGGTCAATGATCGCATAGCGCGCAGTCTTGGGGCCTTCGGCTGTGGGTTGGGCCAAAGTTACTTCGAACTGGCTTGGCGAAGCACTGGTGTGGCTGTCTGTGTTGATAATGGCCCCCAATGCTGCCATCGCCGCACCGTCTGCGTTGTTGCCTGCGGGCGGCAAGATCAAACACGCGCCAACCGAAAGAACGGCCACAAAAAGCATCGACAGCGGATAGGTCACAAGAATGCTTCTTGAATAATGGCTCCCGTCAGGGTTCGCCGCGATCGTGGCGATGCCGATTGTGATGGTTGTGAACAAATAGGGCAGCACAATCATCTTCAACAGGCTGATATAATAACCGCCAATCGGATCAAGTTGTTTGCTGATTTCAGGAAACATCACCCCAAAGACGACCGACACCGCCAGAATGGCGGCGATAAAGGCGGGGTTGGCCAGAAGCTTTGCAAACGACGTCCACATGATCAAAACATTCCCTTTTATCGGCACAAACGCGCTTTGCGATTTCATCACCTCGCCGGTGCAGGCTTTGGCTGTGTTCGACGACTTATGAAGCCAAACACTTGCGACAAAGTTGCCGCAGCCCGTCTGATTTCGGCCGTCGGTTCGTTTCAAAACGGCAAGGATCTGTAATTTTCCTGTACCTTGGACGTGCAACATCAAGTCTAGACGATCGCGTCTCCTGCGGTAGACTGTATCGCGGCATTATGGAAGCAAACGAATGTCCCCGTGTCGGGAATTGGGCACATAGGTTGGGGGGAACACACCGCTAGGGCCATGGCCTCTATCCGATCTGAGTGGCACTCGGGCTCTTTTGGTCAGGGATTGGGCCTTTTGGTCTGGAAGTGTCGGGTTAGGTCAGATTGCTCTCCGCCAAGACGTTCTAAAGCCGATTGCCCAATATGGGGCATCAGGGGCGGCGCGCTTGAGTCCAGGCTTGCCATGCTTCGGGGGAATCAAGGTCTGTCAGGGCATGGTCTGCGGGCAGGATGATGCTTTCGATCCGGTCAAGGTTGGCTTGCACCACGGGGCGCGCCCCTTGGTCGCCGCTCAGCTCTGCAAAGGCGGGGCGCAGGTCTGCGGGGAAGATCACCGGATGGCCCGCGCGGCCATCTTGGGCACAGCCGCGCCAGATCTGGTGGGGGAAAGCGTCAGAGGCGTTGATCATCAAGGCCAGATCGTCGCTGGTCAGATCGGGCATATCGGCTGGCAAGATCATCAAGCGGCCCTGACCGCTTGCCGCAGCGCCGCGCAGCGAGGCGGAAAGCCCTGTCGCGGCATCCGCTATGATCAAAAGCTGCACCGGCAAATCCTGCACGAGGGTTTGGCGCGCCACATCGCCTGCGCGCAACGTTACCAGCACCTTTGGCAAAGCCGCCAGCGCCATCAAGACTGTGCGGCGCAAAAGGGGGATGCCGTCGATGTCGATCAGCAGTTTGTCAGCGCCCCGCATCCGCGAGGACGCGCCAGCGGCGGGAATGACAATGCTTAGGTCTGACATCGGGCCGCCTTGTTGATCGCGGGTGCAGGGGGCCACCCCTGCACCAGCTTTGTGTCACGCGCCAATCAGGCGCGCATGCGGCCCTGATCGTCCCACAGCGGGGCGAGGTGCACGCGGGCGGGGCGGCGTTCGCCCAAGATTTCCACCTCCAGCGCCAGCCCGTCAACCACGCGGTCGGCGGGGATGAAGCCTTGGGCTACCGATTTGCCCGTCCAATGGCTGAACCCGCCCGAGGTGCACCAGCCGACCACGGCGCCGTCCAGCCAGATCGGCTCCCATGCCACAACATCGGCATCCGACACATCAACCACAATCGGCACCAGTTTGCGCGATGGGCCCTTGGCCTTTTCGGCCATGGCGGCAGCTTTGCCAATCCAGTCGGCGGGCTTGTTCCACGAGATGAACTTATCCAGCCCCGTTTCCGCTGGCGTATAATCCGGCGAGAATTCGCGGCCCCACGAGCCGAACCATTTATCTAAGCGCAGCGACATCATCGCCCGCATCCCAAAGGCGCGCAGGCCAAGATCGGCCCCTGCGGCATTCAACGTGTCCCAGACTTGGCGCACAGACATGTGGTCGGTGAAAATCTCATAGCCCAGATCGGCGGTGTAGCTGACGCGCTGGACCAAGCAATTGGCCATGCCGATCGTCATCTTGCGCACGTCCATGAACTTGAACGCCTCGGCCGAGACATCGGACCGCGTCACGCGCGACAGAAGTTCGCGGGCCTTCGGCCCTGCAATCTGAAAGCCAGAGCGGGCGTCAGAGACGTTTTCGACTGTCACACCCTCGACCGCGTTCTGTTCAAACCAGCGCACATGCCAGCCCTGCGCGCCGTAGCTGGCGGTCAGCTGGAATTCGGTTTCTGATAGGCACGATACGGTGAAATCGCCGATAATCTTGCCCGAATGCGCCAGCATCGGGGTCAGCGACAACCGGCCCGGTTTGGGGATGCGCCCTGCCATGATCTTATCCAGCCAAGCGCGGGCATTGGCCCCTTTGACCAGATATTTGCCAAAGTTCTGCACCTCGTTGATGCCCACGCCTTCGCGCACGGCCATCACCTCTTGGCGGGTCGCCTCCCACGCGTTGGAGCGTTTGAAGGTGGGTTCTTCGTAGCGTGGTTCGCCCGGCAGGGCGTAGTAATTGGGCACTTCCAACCCGTATTGCTGGCCCCAGACGGCGTTCATGTTGTCGAACACCTCGTACATCGGCGTGGTGCGGAAGGGGCGGGCGGCGGGGCGTTCTTCGTTCGGGTAGCCGACCGAGAAGCGCATCTGGTAGTTTTCGATCACCTTGGGCACGGTATAGCCGGGGCTGGTCCAGTTGCCAAAGCGCGCCACGTCAAAGCCGCGCGGGTCGCGTTCCACCTCGCCGTGGATCATCCACTGCGCCAGCGCCAGACCCATGCCGCCGCCTTGGCTAAAGCCGGCCATGACAGCACAAGCCGACCAATAGTTGCGCAGACCCGGCACGGGGCCGATCAGCGGGTTGCCATCGGGGGCAAAGGTAAAGGGCCCGTGGATCACGCGCTTGACACCCGAGCGTTCCAGCACGGGAATGCGGCGATAGGCGAAGTTGACCGAATCTTCGATTTTGTCGAATTGCTCGTTGAGCAGTTCATGGCCAAAGTTCCACGGCGTGCCATCAACTGACCACGGCTCGCACGGTTTTTCATAAAAACCGATGCACATGCCGCGGCCTTCTTGGCGCAGGTAGAACTCGCCGCCCGGATCCATGACATGGGGGAATTCGCGGCCGGTTTTGAGAATATCCATAATTTCGGGGATATCGTCGGTGACGATATACTGGTGCGCCATGGGCAACAAAGGCAGGTAAATGCCTGCCATAGCCCCCACTTCCCGCGCCCAAAGGCCGCCTGCGTTCACCAGATGCTCGCAAGTGATCGTGCCTTTTTCGGTCACCACTTCCCAGCCGTCTTTCGTGGGGTTGGTTTCCAACACGCGGTTGTGCAAGATAATCTCGGCCCCGCCCATGCGCGCGGCTTTGGCATAGGCATGGGTCGTGCCCGAAGGGTCAAGGTGGCCGTCGAGCGGGTCGTAAAGACCGCCCAAGATGCCCTTGGTGTTCACCAACCCATCGGTCAGCTTAGAGATTTCGTCGGGTGACAGGATTTCGGTATCCAGCCCCATATAGCGGTGCTTGGCGCGTTCGGCTTTCAACTGTTCAAACCGCGCCTCGTTATCGGCCAGTGTGACGCCGCCCACATGGTGCAGCCCGCACGACATGCCGGTGATCGCCTCAAGCTCTTTGTACAGGCGGATCGTATAGCCTTGCAGTGCGGCCATGTTGGTGTCGCCGTTGATCGTATGAAACCCGCCTGCGGCATGCCACGTCGACCCAGAGGTCAGGTCAGAGCGTTCAATCAACGTCACATCCGACCAGCCCAGCTTGGTCAGGTGATACAGAACCGAGCAGCCGACAACGCCGCCGCCTATAACCACCACGCGTGTATGGGATTTCATGACCATTCCTTATGCTATGCGAATTTGCGCCAGAAAATACCTGTGATCGGGCAAAGTCACGCCAAAAGGCGACATCGCACGTCGCGGATAGAATGCAAAACGGCCCCTGTCAGACAGGGGCCGATGCTTTGGTGCCAAAGGTGCGTTTATTTTTCAGGCAGCAGCCCACGCGGGCTAAAGCGCAGCACCAGCAACAGTGCCACACCCAGTGTTAACAAGCGCAGCTGGGGTGCCGCATCGACCAGATGGGCTTTCAGCGGCCCGTCTGCCATGCCGGTTGTGATCGCACCCATGACCAAGGGTCCGGCGTTGTCGACGATCAGCCACAGCCAGCCCACCAGCAACCCACCCAGAACCGAGCCCCAGTTGTTGCCCGACCCGCCGACGATCACCATGATCCAGATCAGAAAGGTAAAGCGCAGCGGGGTGTATTCGCCCGGCACCAACTGCCCCAGCATCGAGACATACATCGCCCCCGACATGCCCACGACCGCCGCCCCCAGAATGAAGATGATCAGGTGCTGGCGTTTAACATCTTTGCCCATAGCGGCTGCAGACACCTCGTTGTCGCGAATGGCGCGCATCATGCGGCCCCACGGCGAGTTCAGGGCCCGCTGCAAAAGCCAGATCAAGATGCCCAGCACCATGGCAAACATCACGATGTAGATGCCCTTGACCGACAAGGTCGAGGTCGTCATCGGATCAAGCCCCCAATTGGCGCAAAACGCCAAAAAGCCCGGATCGGCTTGCATGTCCACTTCGTAAGGCACCGGCCACGGGCGCGGCAGGCCGACAAAGTTTTTCACCCCGCGCGACATCCAGTCTTCGGATTTGATCGCGGTGATGACAATCTCGGCGATGCCAAGGGTGGCGATGGCCAAGTAATCCTCACGCAGACCAAGCGCGATTTTGCCGATGGCCCAAGCGGCGATTGCGGCGAAAAGTCCGCCGACTGGCCAAGCCCAGATCGAGTTCAACCCAAAGCCGCCGACGTTGCCGTGGGTGGCCGGATCAAAGGCTTCGATCCGCTCGACAGCCGGATCAAAGATGCCGCGGTACAGGAAAAATCCGCCGATCAAGATCACCGCCACCGCCAGATTGCGCAGCCGTCCGGGGGCCATGTAGGTCCATGCCGCAACAGCGGCGGCAATGCCTGCCACGGCCACAGCCAAACCGCCAATCGCCTGCCAGCCGCCTGCGGCAAAGGCCTCGGGCACGGGCTGGCCCGACACAAATACCACCGCCAAACCGCCCAAGGCGATAGACCCCACGATGCCCGTCGAAAACAGCCCCGCGTAGCCCCATTGCATATTGACCCCCAGCGCCATGATCGCGCTGAGAAGCCCAAGGATCAGAATGTTCAAGCTGACGTTCCACGACAGCAAAAGCCCCGTCAGGACATACAGCATCCCCACGCCGGCAAAAAGATAAATGGCCCGGGTGTTCATCTTATTTCCCCTTATTGAACAGCCCATTGGGCATGAACAAAAGCACGATGATCAGGATCGAAAAGCTGACGGCGAATTTGTAATCGGTCGATAAAAGCTGCATCAGACTGTCAGGCGCAAGGCTGGCGGGCAGCACATAGGTCAGCACCTTTTTCCAAGCGTAGGTCACGACCACTTCCGAAAAAGCCACCACAAACCCTCCGGCGACAGCGCCCATCGGCGACCCCAACCCTCCGACCACCGCCGAGGCGAAAATCGGCAGCAAAAGCGAGAAGTAGATGAAAGGCCGAAAGCTTTTGTCCAAACCATAAAGCGTGCCCGCAATCACCGCCAAAGCGGCCGCAATCACCCACGTCACTTGCACCACACGGTCGGGGTTGATGCCCGACAGCAGCGCCAAATCCTCGTTATCCGAAAACGCGCGCATCGACTTGCCGGTGCGGGTTTTTTGCAAAAACCAGAACAGCGCGGCCATGGTCAAAAGCGCTGTCACCAGCGTCACCGCCGTGGTGCCTTTGATGGCCAAACCTTCGGCCAGACCCGTCCAAGCTTTGAAATCGCCCGCCGAGATCAAGAACCGCCCACCATCTGCAAAGTTTTGCTCTTCGGTGCCAATGATGATGCGCACAAGACCGTTCATCACAAACATCACCCCGGCCGAGACGATGACCAAGATGATCGGTTTGGCCTTTTGCTTGCGGTAAAAGCGGTAAACCACCCTGTCTGTGCCCAGCAAAAGCGCCGAGGTGATCGCGATTGCGAAGGGCAGGGCCAACAGGGCGGTGGGCAGCGGGGCGATGGAAATCCCCAAGCTTTGAAACAGCCATGTGACCAAAATCACCACCATCGTGCCAAAGGCCATGGTGTCGCCCCAAGCAAAGTTCGAAAACCGCAAGATCCCGAAGATCAACGTGACCCCCAGCGCCCCCACAGCCAATTGCGCGCCATAAGATGCCGCCGGAATGACAACGAAGTTCAAAAAAGCGACCAGAGCGTTCAACAGATCCATCTCTTAGCCCCCCAAAAAGCTGCGGCGGACATCGGGGTCAGCCAAAAGATTGGCCCCGGTGTCGGTGTAACGGTTCGCCCCCTGCACAAGGACATAGCCCTTATCGGCGATGTTCAGGGCTTGGCGGGCGTTTTGCTCGACCATCAGGATAGAGATGCCCGAGCGTGCCACTTCGATGATGCGGTCAAACAGTTCATCCATCACGATCGGGCTGACGCCGGCCGTGGGTTCATCCAGCATCAAGACCTGCGGTTGGGTCATCAGCGCGCGGCCCACGGCCACTTGCTGGCGCTGGCCGCCCGACAATTCGCCCGCGGGTTGGTGGCGTTTGGTCTTGAGAATGGGAAACAGGTGGTAGACCTGTTCTAACGTTCCCTTGATGTCATCGCGCCGTAGAAAGGCCCCCATTTCAAGGTTTTCTTCAACGGTCATCGAGGTAAAAATATTATGGGTTTGGGGCACAAAGGCCATGCCCTTGGCCACGCGGTCTTGCGGCGACAGTTTGGTGATATCTTCGCCGTTCAGACGCACCGACCCACCGCGCAGCGACAACATGCCAAAGACGGCTTTCATCGCGGTGGATTTGCCCGCACCATTTGGGCCGACGATGACGGCAATCTGGCCTTTTTCCACGGCAATCGTGCAGTCATGCAGAATATCGGTGGCACCGTAGCCGCCCGTCATAGCCTCGCCGATCAAGAAGGGGTCAGGCATGGGAAAGCTCCATCGCGGCGGTCTGGATCAAGAATTTTCTGCGAAAATTCTGGTTACGAATTTTCTTGCGAAAATTCATATGGACAATTTTCGCAGAAAATTGGTGTTCAAGATTTTCGCAGAAAATCTGTTTGCTGCGGTCAGCCATGGGCAAGCACCTTGTTTTTCAAGCCAGTGCCCAAATAGGCTTCAATCACCCGCTCGTCATTCTTGACCTGATCGACGGTGCCTTTGGCCAGCACTTTTCCTTCGGCCATCACGATCACCGGATCACACAGGCGCGCGATGAAATCCATGTCATGCTCGATCACGCAGAACGTATAGCCGCGTTCTTTGTTCAAGCGCACAATTGCATCGCCAATGGTGTTCAAAAGCGTGCGGTTCACACCCGCGCCCACCTCGTCCAGAAACACCACTTTGGCATCGACCATCATGGTACGACCCAGTTCGACCAGCTTTTTCTGCCCGCCCGAAATGTTGCCCGCCTTCTCATCGGCGATATGCGAAATCGTCAGAAAATCCAACACTTCATCGGCTTTCTTGCGCAGGGCCGCCTCCTCTTTTGCGATCACCCCACGCCGAAACCACGTGTTCCACAGCTTTTCGCCAGATTGACCCGCAGGCACCATCATCAAATTCTCGCGCACGCTCATCGAGGCGAATTCGTGGGCAATTTGAAACGTGCGCAACAGGCCCTTCGCGAACAGTTCATGCGGCGCAAGGCCCGTGATATCTTGCCCATCCATCAGCACGCGGCCCGAGGTCGGCTTAAGCCGACCCGCGATCACGTTGAACAGCGTGGTTTTTCCCGCGCCATTTGGCCCGATCAGGCCCGTAATGGACCCGGTGGCAATTTCCAGCGATGCGCCATCGACGGCGCGAAACGCACCAAAATGACGGTGAAGGTCTTCAACGACGATCATGTTTCCCTGCTTCCCCCTGTGGCTCTTATGAGCTCTGGGTCAATTTAGGTAAGGCAACGGCCCGGGGGGGTAACCCCCGGGCCGCAAAGTCGTATCTCAAGAGGCGATCAACGGAACTTGATCGTTTCGTACTTGCCGCCCTTGATTTCGAACTCTTTGTAGCGGCCAGCGGATTCGCCTGCGCCCACCAAAGTTACGCCCGACGCGCCATCATAGTCGATGGCTTTGCCAGCAGCGATCAGCTCCATCGCGTGGCCGAGTTGGCCGGGAAGGATCTTTTCGCCCGAGCCGTCCGCCGGACCATTGGCGATTTCCATGATCTTAGCCGAGTAGACCTTGGAGTCGGTCGAATTCGCCGCTTGCATGGCCAGCATGATCAACGCAGCAGCGTCATAGCTTTCCATCGTGTAGGGCGAGGTGGCATCATAAGCCGGGGTCGCGGCTTTGCCCATGTCAGCCAAGATCGCGGCACCAGCCGAGTCAGACTGGGCGACTTGGCCATAAGATCCGTCCAAAGCTGGGCCGATGGCTGCGGGCAGGCTGTCGCCCACCATACCGCCGGGCAGGCCGAACTTCGTGAAGGCGCCGGTGTCGAGCGAGGCTTGAATGATGCCCTTGCCGCCCTGATCCAGATAGCCTGCCACAACCAGCAGATCACCGCCGGCGGCTGCCAGTGAAGCGACTTCTGCCGAGTAGTCGGACTTGCCGTCTTCATGCGGGATGTCGATGGTCACTTTACCGCCAAGCGCTTGGAAAGAGGTCGAAATGGCGTCAGCCAGACCCTTGCCATAGTCGCTGTTGGAATAGGTCAGCGCGATCGAGGTGACGCCGTGTTCCTTCAGAATGTCAGCCATAACTTCGCCTTCGCGCGCATCAGACGGCGCTGTGCGGAAGAACAGGCCATCATCTTCCGCGGTCGACAAAGCGGGCGAGGTGGCCGAGGGCGACACCATCACGATGCCGTTCGGACGCGCCACGTTTTGCAAGACAGCGCCGGTCACGCCAGAGCAGTCGCCGCCGATGATGCCTTTGACACCGTCCGAAGTGACCATTTTCTCGGCGGCGGTTTGGGCGGCAGCGGCATCAACGCAGGTGTCATCGCCGCGTGCGGACACAAAGGTCCAGCCGTTCAGTGCTTTGCCCGAGGCGTTCACTTCGGCCATCGCAGCTTCGGCAGCGTTGGCCATGTGGCCCGTCAAAGATTCGATCGGGCCGGTAAAGCCAATCAAGACACCAAGTTTCACGTCTTCCGCCGAAGCGAAGCCAGCGCAAAGCGCGGTCGCAGCCGTAGCGAGCAGCAGTTTTTTCATTTCTAACTCCCATGTTGGATCGTAATCCTGACTTTAGCCTAGTGGGGCGCGATGGAAAAGAAAAGTGGGCAGTCAGGGGTATTTCATCACGATTTCCCGTCAATTCGGGCACAAGGACGGCTTTTGTCGCCGATTAGACCCAAAGCCGCGCCGATTTTTCGCAGAGTTTGCCCGCTTTGGTCGCCGCTTAGGGGGGTGAGGGCCTTGACGCAGGCGCTTGGCATCGCCACCTATCAGGCCTACCCTTTGGATTGGGGCGCGAGGAAACCATGTCTTACCGAATAGCGGCAGCCTTTGTGTTTACTGTGGCCTTGGCGGCCCCTGCTTTGGCCGATGGCTTGTTCGGGGCGATTGCTTTTTCGCCTTCAACGGGAAAAGTCGGGGCCGGGTGGAACTTTGCCACAAAGGACGAAGCGTCGGCCGATTCCGTATCGCGCTGCGGTGTGGGCGACTGCAGCGCCGTGGTCGTTTTTCCCAATTGCGGCGCTGTGGCGGTGGGCGATGGCTTTGGCATGGGGTTTTCGGCGGATCAGTCGGTTGCCAAAGCAGAAGAAACCGCTTTGGCCAATTGCTCGGGCTATACGGCGAACTGTTTGATTGTGCAGTCGTTTTGCAACGAAGGCTCTTAAACAGACCTCTTGGGCAGGCGCTTTAGCTTGATTTGGCAAGACAAGCTTGAGTGCCAAGTCTTAATCTTTCAAGGACCACACAGATGACATTTCAAGGCGCAATCGTCTCGGGCTACCAGAACTACGCCAACTTCACGGGCCGCGCCGCGAGGTCAGCGTTTTGGTGGTGGGCGTTGTTTCAAGTGCTGGCCAATATCGCCATTGGCATTGTCTTTGGCCACGGGGCGATGATGATGGACCCGTCCACGATGGTCATGGGCTATCATGGCGGGGTGGTATCAAACCTGTGGGCCTTGGCCAACTTGTTGCCGGGCATCGCCTTGGGCGCGCGGCGGTTGCATGACATCGGCAAGTCGGGCTGGTGGCAGTTGCTGGTCATGATCCCGCTGATCGGCGGCATTGTTTTGATTGTCTGGTACTGTCAGAAAAGCGACGCGGCGGCCAATGCCTACGGCAGCCCTTCGGCCTAGATTGACAAGCGGCCTGCCATTGGCGGGGGCGGGGTGCCTTGGGTGCCGCGCTCTCGGTACGGGGTGGTGTTATAATGGCTGCGGTAGCATTTGGAAAAATGCGACGGGCTGGCAAAGCCGCAGGCCAGTGCCACATTGATCACCGACATATCGGTTTGCATCAGCAAATTGCGCGCCTTTTGCAGCCGCAGTTCCATGTAATACCGCTTGGGGCTGCGGTTGAGATAGCGGCGAAACAGGCGTTCCAACTGGCGGGTTGACATGCCCACCTCTTCGGCCAGATCGGCGGGCGACATCGGGTCTTCGATATTGCCTTCCATCATCTGGATCACTTGCGACAGCTTAGGGTGGCGCACGCCGATGCGCGTGGGGATGGACAGGCGTTGGGTGTCTTGGTCGGTGCGCGGGGTTGAATAGATCAGCTGGTCGGCCACGGTGTTGGCGACATCCTCGCCGTGATCGCCCGCAATCACCTTCAGCATCAAATCCAGCGAAGAGGTGCCCCCCGCCGTTGACCAACGATTGCCATCCATCACAAAGACCGACTTCGTCAGGGTCACATCGTCGAATTCTTCCAAGAAACCGTCCTGATTCTCCCAGTGGATCGTCGCTTTCTTGCCATCCAAAAGCCCCGCCTTGGCCAAAGCATAGGCCCCCGTGCAAAGCCCGCCGATCACCACACCGCGCCGCGCCTCGCGCCGCAGCCAGTTTAGCACCGGTTTGGTGGCCGCTTTTTGCACATCAATGCCGCCACAGGCCAGCAAGATATCGTCGCGCTCGATCTCGTCCAGCCCCATGTCGAGCTTAAAGGCGGTGCCGTTGGAACAGGTCGCCCATTCGCCGCCTTCGCCTGCCAAGGCCCAAGTGTAGGCGGTTTCGCCCAACACACGGTTGGCAATGCGCAAGGGTTCGATGGCCG
>CANFSY010000105.1 GCA_947449875.1 Paracoccaceae bacterium | reverse complement strand
CGGCCATGGGCGAGCGCACAGCATTGTGGTCGCAACAAAACAAGACGGAAGAGGGAAGGTTGCCCATGTCAGCCCCAGTGCATCACGCAGATCAGGGTGAACAGGCGGCGCGCGGTGGCGCTATCGACCAGCGCCTTGCCCTCCAAACGTTCTTGCAAGACCCGCGCCCCTTCGTTGTGAATGCCGCGCCGTGCCATGTCGATGGCTTCGATTTGTGATGGGGGAAGGCGTTTGACAGCCTCGAAATAGCTTTCGCAGATTTGGAAATAGTCTTTGACCACTTGGCGGAAGGGGCCAAGTGACAGATGAAATTCCGCCACCTTTTGGGCGGCTTGGTTGGATATGGCAAAGACCAAGCGCCCCTCGCGGATGGCTAGGCCGAGATGGTAGGGGCCGGGGTATTCGGCGGCGCGGGGGATGGCGAAGCTGTTGTCTTCCAACAGATCAAAGATCGCCACTTTGCGTTCTTGGTCAATCTCGGCCGTGGGGGCGGCAAGGCCGCGGTCGTCTAGGTCAATGGCATAGATGCGGTTGGTCATCCCCGCCCCCCGTTCAGCGCATCAAGGCGTGCGCGCACGGAAAGGCCGTGGGCTTCAAGGCTTTCGGACTGTGCCAAGCGTTCGGCAGCAGGGCCGATGGCCGCAAGGGCGGCTGGCGTCATCTTGGCAAGGGTGGTGCGTTTGAGAAAATCCATCACTGACAGCCCGCTGGAAAACCGCGCCGAGCGTGCGGTGGGCAGCACGTGGTTCGGCCCGCCAACGTAATCGCCGATGGCTTCCGGAGTCCATGCCCCTAAGAAGATCGCGCCCGCATGGGTGATCTTTTGGCTTAACGCGTCAGGATCGGCCACGCACAGTTCCAGATGTTCGGGGGCGATGCGGTTGGACAGGGCGGCCGCCTCGTCCAGATCGCGCACCGTGATGATGGCACCGTTATGCGCCCAAGACGCGCCTGCGATGGCGCGGCGTTGCAGGGTTTGCAAGCGCGCTTCGACGGCTGCGGCGACCGTTCGGCCAAAGGCGGCATCGGTGGTGATCAAGATCGACTGCGCGCTTTCGTCATGTTCGGCTTGGCTCAGCAAATCCAGCGCCAGCCAATCGGGGCTGTTGTCGGCATCGGCGATGACCAAAATCTCGGACGGGCCTGCGATCATATCAATGCCCACGCGCCCGAACACCCGCCGTTTGGCCGCCGCCACATAGGCATTGCCCGGCCCTGTGATTTTATCCACTGCCGCAATCGACGCTGTGCCGTAAGCCAAAGCCGCAATCGCCTGCGCCCCGCCGATGCGGTAGACCAGATCGACGCCCGCAATTTGGGCGGCGAGCAAGACCAAGGGGTTCACCACGCCACCCGGTGTCGGGCAAGCCACCACCAGCCGCTGCACGCCTGCCACTTTGGCCGGAATGGCGTTCATCAGCACCGACGAGGGATAAGAGGCCAGCCCGCCGGGCACATAAAGCCCCGCCGCTGACACCGGCGTCCAGCGCCAGCCAAGTTCGGCGCCCACCTCATCCGTCCAGCGCGCATCCTGCGGCATCTGGCGGGCGTGATAGGCGCGGATGCGCTTTGCCGCCAGTTCCAGCGCCGCGCGGTCGTCGGGCGAGACTTTGCCACATTCTTGCGCGATCTCATCGGGCGAAAAGGCGAGGGTTTGGGGCGTAAGGGCGGTGCGGTCAAACTTTGCCGTCAGCTCGATCACCGCCGCATCGCCGCGCGCGCGCACATCGGCGATGATGGCGGCGACCGCCTGATCCACATCCTCGGCCTCTTCGCGTTTCAGGCCGAGAAGGGCTTGAAAACGGGGTTCGAAATCGGGGTCTTGGGTGGATAGGAACAGGGGCATAGCACAACCTTTTGCTTTGGGGTTCCTTAGCGGCACGCGGGCCATGCTGCAAGGCAGCGCCCTTAGGCCACGGTGCCGAAATGCGAAAAGCGGTGGGGGGATAGCCCGTATTTCTTGCGAAAGCTTTTGGAAAAATGCGATGCGCTGGCAAAGCCGCAGGCCACGGCAACCTCTGTCACTTTCATATCGGTTTCGGCCAGAAGGGCGCGTCCGCGCGCAAGGCGCAGGTCGTTCATATAGCGCACGGGCGTGATGCCCAGATGGGCGGCGAACAACCGTTCGATCTGGCGACGCGACAGGGCCAGATGGGCGGCACAGGCGTCAAGGTCGAAATCCTCTTCGATGCGGGCTTCTAAAAAGGCCGCCGCTTGCAAGAGTTTTTCGTGCCGTGTGCCCAAACGCGCCGCCATCGAGGTGGTTTGCTGATCGGCCTCGTCACGCTTTTGGGTCAGAAGGCACATGTTCATCACCTCTTGCCCCAAGGCCGCGCCATGGCGGTCGGCAATCAGCTTCAGCATTAGATCGGCAGCAGCGACCCCGCCGGCACAGGTCATCACGCGGTCGTCGATGCAAAAGACTTGGCGGGCGGGTTCCATGTCGGGGTGAAGCTCGGCAAAGGCGGGGATATTGTCCCAATGCAGGGTGAACTTGCGCCCTTTCAGAATCCCCGCCGCAGCCAGTGCATAAGCCCCCGTGCAAAGCCCGCCCACAATCCGCCCGCGCCGCCACAGCCCGCGCAGCCAATCGCCCAAGGCTTGCGAGGCCTTGCCTTCGGGTTCCACGCCCGAGATGACAAAGACAATCCCCTCGGGCTGGGCACTGGCCCAAGGCCCGTCCACCACAATCGGCACGCCGTTCGAACAGGCGACAGGCTGGCCGTCGTCTGACAGAACCTGCCAGCGAAACAGCACCTGACCAGTCAATTGGTTCGCCATGCGCAAGGGCTCTAGGGCTGCGGCAAAGGCCAGCATGGTAAACTTGGGCAGCAAGACAAAGGTCACGTTCAGCGCGCGCTCTTGGGCGGTAACGCTGACATAGGCTGCGCCCTTAGAGATGAATTTGACCGTTTCTTGCATAGGCCCCCCTGCGGTGCTTAAGCTAACACAGGTTGGGCCGCAGTGCATCGGGGCAAAGCGGTTTGGCCCTAGGTGCGCACGCCTGCGAATTTGACCTGCCAGTCGGCGCGCTCTTCGTCGGTGATCTTGCGAAACAGGTTTTCGGGCACGGCAAAGTCATGCCCCGAGGGCAGGGCGCGGATGGCTTGGGGCACATCGCTTGGCCATGTCCAGTCGGTGCAGTTCAGGGCTGTCATCATCGTCGCTGCTGCATCGGGGATGAAGGGGGCTGACAGGATCGCATAGATGCGGATCAGGTTCAGCGCCAAGCGGATCATGGCTTGGGCTTTTTCGGGGTCGGTTTTGACCACGCTCCACGGGGCGGCGGATTGCAGGTATTCGTTGCCCACCACCCAGATGCCGCGCAATTCGGCGGCGGCTTTGCGCACCTCCATCTCGGCCATCAGGGTTTCATAGGTGCGAATGCGGGCGCCCAGATCGGCGATGAGGGCGGTTTCCTGCGCGCCAAAGTCACCGCCTGCGGGGATCGCATCGCCGAATTTCGACTTGGCAAACTTGGTGACGCGGCTGACCAGATTACCCAAGACATCCGCCAAGTCTTTGTTGACCGAGGCTTGGAAATTCTCCCACGTAAACTCGGCGTCAGAGCTTTCGGGGGCGTGCGACAACAGCCACCAGCGCCAGTAATCCGATGGCAGGATCGACAGCGCCTGATCCATAAACACGCCCCGCCCGCGCGAGGTTGAAAACTGGCCGCCGTCATAGTTGAGGTAATTGAATGACTTGAGGTAATCGACCATCTTCCACGGCTCGCCCGACCCTAAGATCGTGGCGGGGAAAGACAGGGTGTGGAAGGGCACGTTGTCTTTGCCCATGAACTGGTAATAGGTCACATCGGCGGCCCCCTTGTCGGTGCGCCACCAGCGTTCCCACGCCTCATCCCCCAAGCCGTTGGCATCGGCCCATTCGGCGGTGCCTGCGATATATTCGATGGGGGCATCGAACCAGACGTAAAACACCTTGCCCTCCATCCCCGGCCAAGGTTGGTCGCCGCGTTTGACCGGAATGCCCCAATGCAAATCGCGCGTGATGCCGCGGTCTTGCAACCCGTCGCCGTCATTGAGCCATTTCTTGGCGATCGAGGTCGTCAGGATCGGCCAATCGTGCTTGGATTCGATCCACGCTTCCAGCTTCTCGCGCAAAGAGCGCTGCATCAGATACAGATGCTTGGTTTCGCGCACCTCTAGGTTGGTCGATCCTGACACGGTGGAATGGGGGTTGATCAGATCGGTCGGGTCTAACTGCTTGGTGCAATTGTCGCATTGATCGCCCCGCGCCGAGGTATAGCCGCAGTTGGGGCAGGTGCCTTCGATATAGCGGTCAGGCAGAAAGCGGCCATCGTCGATGGAATAGACTTGGCTTTCGGCCACCTCGCGGATCAGGCCGTTGTCGGCCAGAACGCCTGCGAAATGCTGGGTCAGCTTGTGGTTGCGCTGGCTGGAAGAGCGGCCGAAATGGTCGAACGACAGCCGAAAGCCACGCGCCATTTCGGCCTGCGCCTCATGCATTTCGGCGCAGTATTGATCTACTGGTTTGCCCGCTTTGGCGGCGGCGAGTTCGGCAGGTGTTCCGTGTTCATCCGTGGCGCAGATGAACATCACCTCGTGCCCACGCGCACGAGAATAGCGCGCAAACAGGTCAGCGGGCAGCTGGCTGCCCACCAGATTGCCCAAATGCTTGATTCCGTTGATATAAGGAATGGCCGAGGTGATCAGAATCCGTGCCATGTCGCGCCCCTTAATCCAGTTTTGTCCTCGTTTAGCGCAAGGCGCGGCCAAGGGCCATATGCTTGCGTTAGGATGGGCTGTGATCGGGCCAAAGCTTGGCCTCTAAAACGGCGGGGCCACTGGCATCGGCGGCGCGGCGCGACAGGTGAAAGCGCGCCTCGGGCGCCATGCGGGCGCGCAGGCGGTGCAAGACCCAAGCGCTGTGGCGCTGGATCAGGGTGGATGCGCTGGGGGCGGCGGCCATGTGCCAGCGGCTTTCGATGCCCTGCGCGCCGCCCATGTCAGGGGTCAACAGCAATCCCAAAGGCGGCAGGCGGCCGGCGTGGCGGGCAGCCTCGGCTCCGGTTTCGGCGGCCAGATGCAAACGGCGCACCGGTGTCAGCGCCGGAGGGCTGGGCAGATCGGCCAGCACCAAGGGCACAGCGCCGGAACGCAGCGCCTCTTCCAGCGACCAAAGCAGGTCTTCGGGGCGGCGCGCACGGGCAAAGAGAATGCGGCCGGGGTCGGCGAGTTCGGCCAGCCCCGGCGGGTACAACCGTTCTGGCAGCCAGCCCGGGCTGATCCACAAAACCGGTCCCTGACTTTCGCCCAAGATCAGGGCTGCCAAAGCCGTGCGCGCAGGCCCGCACACCTCATGCACCCGCCCGCGTGCCAAGCTTAGGCCCAAGCCCCCCGGCAGGGCTTGGGCGGGCCAAGGTTTGCGCCCCTCGGCGCTATGAAGAATCGCTAGGACCATGCGGACAGGCTAGCGTGTTCTTGATACGTTCTCAATCCCGTGGCTTTCCTTTATCGCCCGATCACCCTAGCTTGGCGCCAAAGCAGGGGGATGCGATGCGCCAGATTGATTTGGGACGGACCGGAATAAAAGTATCGCAACTGTGCCTTGGCACGATGACATGGGGCACGCAAAACAGCGAAGCCGAAGGCCATGCGCAGATGGACATGGCGCTGGAGGCGGGCGTGAATTTCTGGGACACCGCCGAGATGTATCCCGTCAACCCCGTGTCCAAAGAAACCGCAGGGCGCACCGAATCTATCATCGGCACATGGTTTGCCACGCGCGGCGGGCGCGACCGCGTGGTTTTGGCCAGCAAGATCGCAGGCGGCGGGCAAACAGCCATCCGCGACGGCATCGTGCCATCGGCCAGCGTGCTGCGCCAAGCGGTCGAGGGCAGCTTGCAGCGGTTGCAGACCGATTGGATCGACCTGTATCAAATCCACTGGCCTGCGCGCAAACATTACCACTTTCGCGACAATTGGGCCTATGACCCGCGCCCCAACGACCGCGCCCAGACCGAAGCCTTGATGCTGGATGTGCTGCAAGAGGGGGCCAAGCTGATCGCCGAAGGCAAAATTCGCGCCTTGGCCTTATCAAACGAAACCGTCTGGGGCGCGGCAAAATGGCTGGCCTTGGCCGACCAGCACGGCTTGCCGCGCATGGCCAGCGTACAGAACGAATACTCGCTGCTGTGTCGGCAGTTTGATACCGATTGGTCGGAATTTTCGGTGATGGAGGAGATGCCGCTTTTGGCCTTCTCTCCTTTGGCTTGCGGGATTTTGTCGGGCAAATACCAAGGCGATGTTATCCCCCAAGGCTCGCGCCGGTCGCTGAACCCGCTTCTGACGGGGCGGATGACGCCGCGCACACTGCCTGCGGCGCAAGCCTATCTGGATATCGCCGCCCGTCATGAATTGAACCCATGCCAGATGGCCATCGCCTTTACCCAAACCCGCCCCTTTGCCACGATCCCGATTGTGGGGGCGACCAGTTTGGCGCAACTGGCGGTGAACATCGCCCCCATCACCCTGTCGGATGAGGTGTTGCGCGAGATCGCTGTGGCCCACAAAGCCCATCCGCAGCCCTATTAAGCGTTTGCCCTTGCATCCCCTGATCCGCCTGACCCTCGCCGCCGCCCTGTTGGCCGCATGCAGCCATAAACCCGCCCCTCAGGCCAGCTTTCGCAACCCTGACCGCCCGATCTATTCGCTTGCAGGCTTTGAGGCGGCGCGGCTTTCGGGGGAATGGCAACAGGTGGCGGGGTTTGGCACCGCCTGCGAAGGCGGGACGATCAAGATCGACACCGAGGCGCGCTATGCTCTTTGCCTGCCCGATGGGCCAAAGCGGGGCAGGGGGGCCATGACAGCCACAAAGCCCGGGCGCTTTGAGGTGAAAGGCATCGGCCCGCTTTGGGTGCTATGGGCTGATGCCGACAACCGCACGCTGGTCTTGGGCGCGCCGTCTGGGGCTTATGGTTTCATCTTGAACCGTGGGCCGGATTTGCCCGCCGACAGGTTGACGGCGGCGCGCGATATTCTGGCGTTTAACGGCTATGATGTGGCGCGGTTGCAGGTCTACTAACATCGCTTGCGGGCGGTCTTGCGAAGGGCGCAAAATTCCGCAACCTTAGGGGCGTAAGCAGAGGTTCCGATGCCCACTGACCGCCGCGAAGTTGAACTGCCCACCCTTTTGATGCTGGTGGCCACCTATGCCGTCTGGGCCGTGGGCACCCTTGTTTGGGGGCAAAGTGCGGTTGTGTCGGTGCTGCTGACCGGTGTTGCCATCGCGCAATTTCTGTCTTTGCAGCACGAGGCGCTGCACGATCACCCCTTTGCCAACCGCCATCTGAACGAGGCGCTGGTCTTTCCCGCCCTTGCCGTCTTTGTGCCTTATCGGCGCTTTCGCACCACCCATTTGCAACACCATCACGACCCCGCCCTGACAGACCCCTATGACGATCCGGAATCAAACTATGTTGACCCGCAGGTTTGGGCCAGCCTGTCGCCCCTGCGCCGCTTTTTGCTGCGGGTGAACAACACGCTTTTGGGGCGCATCGTTGTGGGACCGCTCTTGGGCACATGGGCCTTTGTTGCGGGCGATGTGCGGTTGATTTTGGGCGGCAATCGCACGGTCTTGCGCGATTGGGGGATGAATTTTATCGGCTTGGTGCCGGTTGTGGTGTGGCTGGTGTGGGTTGCCATGCCTGCGTGGGGCTACGGCGCGGCGATCTATCTGGCCACAGCACTTTTGAAAATCCGCACCTTTCTGGAACACCGCGCCCATGAAGCGCACCGCGCGCGCACGGTCATTGTCGAAGACCGTGGCCCGCTGGCTTTGTTGTACCTTAACAACAACTTCCACGTGGTTCACCATATGCACCCCGCCGTGGCATGGTACAAACTGCCCAAGCTTTATGCCGACCGCAAAGCCCATTACCTGCGGCGCAATGATGGCTATCGCTACCGCAGCTATGCACAAGTCTTCGCGCAGTACCTGCTGCGCTCCAAAGATCCCGTCCCGCATCCGGTCTGGCCCGTGCGCACAGATACCCGCGACGAGGCTTAGGCGATCCGGCGAAAGGTGGGCACGGGGCCGGAATTGTCAAAAAAGGGCACGCCGGCTTGGTCTTCGCCTGCCAGCAAGGCGCGCAGTTCGGCCAAGACAATCTCGGTGATAAAGGGCAGATCAAGGGAGCGGGTTTCGTCTAGTGACACCCAGTGCAGGTGCTGCAACTCGTCCTCGGCGCCTGAAAAATCGTCCAAAGTGCTGTCGATATGCGCGGCATCGGCCAAAAAGAACCGCGCGTCAAAGCGGCGGGGGCCGCCCGGCGGGGTGATGGCGCGAAAGATAAAGCGCAAGGGGGCTGTGGCGGGCAGCGATAAGCTGGTTTCCTCGCGCAGCTCGCGCCGCGCGCAGGCCACAAGGGCGGCAGGCGGCGGGGCTGCCGGCAAAAGATGCTGGCCCAAACGCGCCGCGCAGACAGGCGACAGGTTGACCGCATCGCTATGATCGCCGCTGTCCACCCGACCGCCCGGAAAGACGTATTTTGACGGCATAAACACCGCCCCCGCGCCGCGCTGGCCCATCAAGACCCGCCCCGCCCCGCCGCGCCGGACCAAAACCACGCTGGCGGCGGGGTGGATCGGCACCTCAGACATGGCTGAGAGCAGCCGGATCTTGGGACAGATCCGCCGAAAAGCCGTGCATCCGCTTGGCCCATTGCAAAGCGACCATAGCGCCTTTCAGGCGTGGCAGCAGCACCAGCGACAAAACGGCCGTGCCGATCGTAAAGAAGGTTGCCATGACGGCGGGGTCGGGCCGAAATTCGACAAAGACATACAGCATCAAGGGCGCCATCAGGTGGCCCACGATCAAGATGGTCAGGTAAGCCGGGCCATCATCGGCGCGCTGGTGGGAAAAATCCTCGCCACAGTTGGGGCAGGCAGCGTTCACCTTCAGATAGCTGTGCAACAAGGCCCCCTCGCCACAGTTCGGGCAACGGCACGCCAAGCCGCGGCGTATGGCGGGCCAAGCGGGGCGTTCGGCGGTCAGGGGGTCTTCGGGCAGGTAGGGGGTCGCGGCAGAATGGGTCATGGGGTGTCCTTCCGACAGGGCATATAGCGCAGTTTGACCGCGAAGTTGAGAGGGCCTGATCACGCAGGGGCAGAAAGAATCATTTTTCGCACCGATCGGCGACGGAAAGCCAATCCTCGCCCGTTTCACGTGCATCAAGACCGGCACAGGGCGGGTCTGCGATAGGAGCGTGAGATGCAAGTTTCGAGCAAGAAGATGGGTCTGGGCATAATGGCTTTGGCTGTGGCCCTGATGGGCTCTGCCGCGATTGCCGATAAGGCGCAGGACGGCGGCAAGGGGGGCCCGATGGGGCGCATGGGGCCAAGCTTTGATTTCGCCGCCGCCGACACGAATAAAGACGGTAAAGTGACAGCGGAGGAATTTGCCGCCTACCGGATCGCCATGGTGGCAGGGATCGACACCGACAAGGATGGCTTGCTGTCGGTTGACGAGCTGACCGCCGTGCATGCGAAGCATGCCGCCGACCGCGCCGAAGAACAGGCCTCACGCATGGTGCAAGATCTGGACGCCAATGCCGACGGCAAGCTTTCGGCGGCGGAATTGATCGCTATGCCGGTGCCGCCGGATGCGTTCGAGCGGGCCGATACCAACAAGGACGGCGTGATTGACCAAGCTGAAGCCGAGGCCGCGATGAAGGCCATGATGGGCGGGCATCACGGCAAGCATGGCAAGCACCGTCGCGACCAAACCCAAGGTGGGAACTGATCTTACAGGTGAACCGTCGCGCGGCAGCCCCTTTGCCGCGCGGCCCCGATTGCCCCGCTTGGCGCAAACCGCTATCCCGCAGGAATGCAGATGCCCCGCGACACCTTGGACGAGGTTTCAGATGACACGCTTTTGGTGCTTTACGCCAATGGCGACGCCGCCGCGGCGCGTTTGCTGACGGCGCGCCTCAGCCCGCGTGTTTTGGGCTATGCCACCCGCCTTCTGGCCGACCGCGCCGAGGCCGAGGATGTCACGCAGGAAGCGATGCTGCGCCTGTGGCGGATAGCGCCCCAGTGGCGCAGCGGCGAGGCGCAGGTTTCGACTTGGCTTTATCGGGTTGCAACCAACCTGTGCACCGATCTGAAACGCTCTCGGCGCGGGCGTGCGGGTCTGGCGCTGGACGATGCGCCGGACGTGGCGGCATCGGGCGAATCGGCTCTTGCGGCACTGATGCAGGCGGATCGGATGACCGCTTTGCAGCGCGCCTTGTCCCAATTGCCTGACCGCCAGCGCCAAGCGGTGGTGCTGCGCCATATCGAAGGGCTGGCCAACCCGCAGATCGGCCAGATCATGGATTTGGGTGTCGAGGCGGTGGAAAGCCTGACCGCGCGGGGCAAACGCGCTTTGGCGGCGATTTTGGCAGGGCGTAAGGCAGATTTGGGCTATGATGATGACGACGATGACAGAGAGGCCGTGCGATGACCGACGTTCTGGATCTTGATGCTTTGCTGGCCGAAGCCGCAGGGGTGCGCACAGACCCCTCGGCGGCGTTGACCGCGCGGATCTTGGCCGATGCCGCAGCGGTGCAGCCGCCCTTGGCAAATGTGGCCGCCGCCCGACCTCGGCTTGGCCTGCGGCGCTGGGTGGGTGATCTTGTGGCGGGTTTGGGCGGGGGGCGTGCTGTGGCCGGCTTGTCCTTGGCGGGGGTGACGGGGCTGTTCTTGGGGGTCGTTGATCCCGCCGCCTTGCAATCCATCACAACGCTTGTAGCAGGCGAGACGGTTTTGGCGGCACAGATGGACCTGCTTCCCGCCACCGACATCCTTTGGACGGAGAATTGAGATGACCCATTCGCCTGACACCGCCGCGATGGCGGCACCGCCCAAGACCCTGCGCTGGGTCTTGGTGGCCTCTTTGGCGCTGAATTTGGCGGTGGGGGGGATGATGCTGGGCGCTTTTTTGCGGGGTGGGCCCGACGGGCGTGATGGGTTGCGCGATATGGGCTTTGGCCCTTATGACGCGGCCCTGCTCCCACAGGACCGCGACACGCTGCGCAAGGCCCTGCGCCAGAAAGCGGGCGACCTTAAGACCAATCGCGCCATGGCGGGGGCTGATCTGGTGGCGGTTGTGACCACGCTGCGCGCCTCGCCTTTTGATCCTGCTGCATTGGCGGCGGCGATGACGGCGCAACAAGACCATCTTTCCGCCCGAATGGAACTGGGCACCGAGGCGATGCGCGCCTTTCTCATCAGCCTGTCGCCGCAAGAGCGTTTGGACTTTGCCGACCGTTTGGAAGACCGGCTCAACCATGGGCCGCATGGGCCAACCAACGACGCCCCGCCTAAGAACTAGCCCCGCTGTCTAAAGCAGCGCGGTGCAGGATGGCGACGTGATTGCGGACGTGGGTTTTGGAGTGCATCAAGGCGCGGTCGGCCTTT
>CANFSY010000104.1 GCA_947449875.1 Paracoccaceae bacterium | reverse complement strand
GTCAACCGGTTGGTCTGATAAGAGCGGCAAGAGCAAGAAAGCCATGGCCAATAAAATCAACCCGTCGCGCACCTCAACCTGCGTGAGGGTCGCCACCCAAATATGCAAAACCTCCCGCAGGGCCAATAGCGCGACAGAAACTATCGCGGCAGACACCGCCACCTGAATATCCCCGGTCGCCGCCATGGCACCCAGCAGGAATGCCAATATACCCGCCAAAGCCGTTGTGGCCGACCAATCCTGCGAGGTATGGCTTTCGCGCCATTGAAAACTGGCAAAGACGGCGGCAAAGCCTAAAAAGGCAGTGGCACCAAAAGCCACGCCCAAAGTTTGCCCCAAAACGGCTGAAACACCGCCAATCAACCCCGCCAAAGCAAAACTGCGAATACCCGAGGCGCGATCTTGGGTTTCGGGCGCGCGCAAGGTCCAACCTCGTTCGATGCCGAACAAGATGCCGATGGCAAGGCTAACGCCCAAACGTAAAAGCAGGTCTTGATGATCCATAAGCCAGTGTGGGGCGTTGTGGGGCGGGAGTCAAAGGGGATGCAAAAGGCCGATAATCAATATTATGTAAAATATAGAACTACCAGCCTAGGATTTCCGCAGGATATAGATGTCCATAATCCAGCCATGCGCCGCGCGTGCTGTGGCGCGGGTTTGGATGATCTGGTCGCACACCTCTGCCAAAGCTCCTGACAGGATGATCTGCTCGGGCATGCCGACATAAGCGCCCCACCAAATGAAAATACCTTCCGGATCCAGGGTTTGAAATGTGCAGTTGCCATCCAGCATAACGGCCAGTGTTTGCGTGCCCGCAGGCCAGCCCTCGGCCAGTTGGCGGCCTGTGGTGATGGTCACAGCTTGACCGATGTCATTGAGCGGTATGGCATGGGCCGCTGTCAAACATTGCAGGCTGGTGATGCCCGGCACCACAGTCACGCTGACACCATCCAACAGCGCTGCAATGCGCAGCGTCGAATCATACAGCGACGGATCGCCCCAAACAAGCAGCGCCACACGGGTCGCTTGATACGGCGCCAAAGTCGCGGCCCAGACTTGTGCAATAGCTTGGTGCCAATCGCGCACGCCGGCGTTGTAATCGGGATTGGCCGCATCGCGCACTGGCAGGTCGAATGCGGCGATCTGGACGGCGGGGTTTGTCACCACCTCGGCCAGAATCGCGTGGCGGAGTTCGGCCAGATCGGCTTTGCCGCTTTTCTTCGGGATCATCACAAGATCCACCGCGTTCAGCGCCTTGACCGCCTGCCGTGTCAAATGGTCGGGGTTTCCGGTGCCAATGCCGATCAGATAAAGCTCTGTCATGGCGCGGGGTCAGAATGCCACAGCGTGACAATCAAGCCGCCCAGCACCGCCCACGTGACCATCCCCACCGCCAAACTGCGCGCCGCGAAAGACGAGGCGAGTTCGGGCGGCACGATGCCACCAAAGCTGGCCAATTCCGGCGCGCCCCACAGATGGGGGGCCACCAAGACCACAAGCCCCGCGGCCCTTTGCCAAAGCCCCTGCCCGTAGGCTGCAAACCACAGGCCCACGCCGGTCGCCGCCGCCGTGGCCGCCCACCAAATCTGGCGCGCTGTCAGATCAGCCGATGGGGTGCCGGGCAAATCCGGCTGAAGCCCCAGCGCGGGCATCATCTGAAAGGCCAAAAACCCCGCGAGACCCCATAAGATGCCCTGCGACAGCCCCAGCTTAATGCCCACTTGCTCGGCCAAATTCATCGCCGCCAGCAAAACAAGCCCGTAGCCGCAATAGGTAAGCACGGCGAACAGCACGGTCAAAGCCTGCCGATGCGCCCCACCTTCACTGCCTTCGTCATGGTGATGTTCGCTGCCTTCGGCTGTCATATCCATATCAGGCATCGCCTGCGCCATGGCAGCGGCGCGCTCTTCAGGGCTGGCAAGGCCTTGAAAATGCACCAACTCTCCGGCCTCATAGCGTTCGGCCAACACGATTTCGGGTTGTACCAATAAAAATTGCAGCAGGGCGCATAGCAACCCCGCCGCAAAGCCAGCGACCAAGGCGCTGGACAGCATATGTTTCATCGCAAAGCTGCCTTAGTGGCAGGGAAATCCGGTGGAATGGCGCATGTCATGGGCCGCATCATGCAGACCTTGGCTTTGCGCGAAGCCTGCGGCGAACACCAGCGTCAGGCCAACCAAGGCCACGAACAGCGTTTGCGCCAGCACGGAGGAACGTGCGGAAGTTTGGATCAAGTTCATCGTCTTCTCCTGTAGCCGTCACACCCGACAGCCGTTGTTTCTTCTTGCAAGGCCGGTCTCCTGACTCGCGGGTCGCAGCGTGCCTTTCGCCTTCCCAATGGTTGCCCATCAGTGGCAGTGAAAGGCCGCTACCGCTTACAGTCGCGGGGGCGGTTGAGGCATCGGATGCCCGTTCGGGTCCATCCTTCCTCATTCCCGTTTCAGTCCTGACGCTTTGCGCTTTGGACACCTTAGCCCCGCCATAAAGCCGTGAAGCGCCCACAGGGTCAAGGGCCGAATGCGGCACCTTGGGCGCATCTGCGACATATTACCCCGGAATGCGCGCAATAGCCTTGTGGCGCAGCTCGCCAAAGATGCGCGCATCGGCAAAGGTGCCGTCGGGCGAGGTTTGATAGGCTTTGGCAAAGCGGATCACATCGGCCAGATCGTCTGCGGTGATCTGGCCGAACAGATACGCCGTCTTGCCCGCCGCGCGAAACGCGATGGTTGAGGGTTTGGTACAGCCTGACATACACTCTGTCTGCCGCACGTCATAGCCCGGCAGGGCCAGTTGGGCGGCAAAGTCGCCCTGCCCCAGCGGACATGTGGCGCACAGGGTCAGCGTGTGGATCATATCCCCTCCATCAAGGGGCCGATCAGGATCAGCGCGGGGCCGTCATGGGCGTCAGCGAGGGCCGCGCCCAAAGTGGCCACTGTGGCGCGGGTCAGCCGCTGGTCGGGGGTTGATACGCTTTCGGCCAGAAGGGCTGGCATATCGGGCGGCAATCCGGCGGCGATCAGCTTTAAGGACAGGGCCGCAAAGGTGCGTTTTCCCATGAAAATCACGGTGGTGGCCATAGGGTCGGCAAGGGCTGCGATGTTCAAATCGTCAGGCAAGCCGCCCGCCACATCATGGCCCGTCACAAACTGCACCCGCCGCGCGGTCAACCGCCGCGTCAGCGGTATGCCCGCCGCCGCCGCCGCCGCCGAGGCCGAGGTGACGCCCGGCACAATTTCAAACCCGATCCCCGCCGCGCGGCAGGCGTCAATCTCTTCCTCCAGCCGGCCAAAAAGCCCGCTGTCGCCCGATTTCAGGCGTACCACCTTGGCCCCGCTCAGCGCGTAATCCACCAACAACCGGCTGACCTGATCCTGCTTGGGCGACACGCGCCCTGCCCGCTTGCCCACCCCCACCAGATCAGCATCCGCGCGGGCATGGGCCAAGATCGGCCCTGCCGACAGATCGTCAAACAACACCGCATCGGCCGCCTCGATCCGCTTGAGCGCGCGCAGCGTGAGCAATTCAGGGTCGCCCGGACCGGAAGAGACAAAAGACACAAACCCGCTCATGATGCCTCGGCGATCAGGTGGAAATAGGATCCCGTCACGCGGCCACGGTGGCTGCCCGTTTCGGCGACGGGCGCGCCTTCGGCGTCTTGCACATCGGCCAAGGGCGCGTCGGGTTGGGTGAGGATGGTGGAATAATGAAACTCGTGCCCGCGCAAGCGCGCACCCACCCCCTGCCCCGGCATGGGCGCAAGCAGGCTGGCCAAGCGGTAACCCAGATGCATTTTGCGCCGCTCGAAACTGGTCACCAACCCCAAAAGCCCCAGCATCTGATGGCGCTGGCCAGTCTTGTCAACCAAACCCTCCCCCAGCACCATATAGCCGCCGCATTCGCCGTGAATGGGCCCGTCAAAACTCTGCATCCCCGTGCGAAACCTGTCTGCCGCGGCCAAAACACCCGCGTGCAGTTCAGGATAGCCACCGGGAAGCCAGACGACATCGGCCTTGGGCGGGGCCTCGTTGGCCAAGGGGGAAAAGGTCACCACCTCGGCCCCTGCGGCCCGCCAGCCGTCCAGCAAGTGGGGATAGATGAAGGAAAACGCCGCATCGCGTGCCAAGGCGATGCGCTGGCCGGGCGGTGTCAGGTGCAGCGCGGGGCCATAGTGCAAAGCCCCCGCCGCAGCGCGGATGGCTGCCAGATCAACATGGGCCACCATCAGATCGGCGGCGGCGTTCAAAATCGCCTCCAGCTCTGGCAGTTCTTCGGCCTGCACCAGCCCCAAATGCCGCTCTGGCAAGGCCACACTCGCCAGTTTGGGCAAGGAACCCAGCACCGCGATGCCCGCCTGTGCCATGCCAGCGCGCAGCAACCTTTCGTGGCGGGGCGAGGCGACCTTGTTCAAGATCACCCCCGCCAGCCGCAATCCGTGCCGGAATTCGCGCAGGCCAAGGGCCACGGCCCCCGCCGTTTGCGCCTGCCCGCCTGCGTCAATCACCAAGATCACCGGCCAGTCCAGATGCAGCGCCAGATCGGCACTGGCCCCGCGCCCCCAAGCGCCGGGCTTTTCCACCCCGTCATGCAGCCCCATCGCGCCTTCGGCCAGCACAAGGTCAGCACCTGATGCCTTGGCCAAAAGCCCTGCCACCTGATCGCGCCCCATGGACCAAGAATCCAGATTGAACGAGGCCCGCCCCGTCGCCGCCCGATGAAACGCCGGATCAATATAATCCGGCCCCGATTTGAAACACTGCACGGCCAAGCCCTGCCGCACAAAGGCCCGCGCCAGCCCCAAGGTCACCAGCGTCTTGCCACTGCCCGACGACGGGGCCGAGATGATCACCCCGCCCGTCATTCGGGAAACCGCGGGTCTGTGCCACGCGGGCGGTAGCGGCGGTCGTAATCGTCGGCATAAAGACGGCTTTCGTCGAACCCTTCGGCAGCCAAAGTGCGCCCCACAAGGATCAGCGCGGTGCGGTCAATCTCTGGCCCCACCGCTTGCACGATCGTGCCCAAAGTGGCGCGCACACTGCGCTGATCCGGCCAAGTCGCCCGCCACACCACCGCCACAGGGCAATCTTGCCCGTAAAAAGGCCCCAACTCTGCCACCACCTGCGCCAAGGCGTGCACGGACAGGTGAATGGCCAGCGTCGCCCCCGTCGCTGCAAATGCCGCCAAAGTCTCCCCCTCCGGCATGGCCGAGGCGCGGCCCGAGGTGCGTGTTAAAATCACACTTTGCGCCAGCCCCGGCAAGGTCAGCTCTACCCCCAACGCCGCGGCAGAGGCGGCAAAAGACGGCACCCCCGGGGTCACATCATAAGGAATTGCCAAGGCGCGCAGGCGGCGCAATTGCTCCCCCATCGCCGACCAGATCGACACATCGCCCGAATGCAGCCGCGCCACATCCAAGCCTTGGGCATTGGCGGCTTGAATGGCATCTATAATCGCGTCAAGCGACATCGCGGCGGTGTTCACAATCTGGCAGCCCTTGGGGCAATGCGCCAAGACGCCTTCGGGCACCAAAGACCCCGCATATAAACAAACGGGCGAGGCCGCGATCAAATCGCGCCCGCGCAGGGTCAGCAGATCCGCCGCCCCCGGACCTGCGCCTATAAAATGCACCGTCATGCTTGGCCCCTTTGCATCAACGTTTCGGCCAAAGCCGCCACAGCCATCCCGTCTGGCCCGCTGCGTTTGGGGTGAACCAACCGCGCACCGGGGCCAGCGGCAGCCAAAGCGGCGGCTTCGGCCACCGATCCTGTGCCATATTCCGCCATCACGCGGGCCGACCCTTCCACCCCTTGCGCGTGCAAATCATGGCGCGAGATGCCCAAGATCCGCAGCCCCAAATCTTGGGCCAAGCGCACAAGGCCGGGTTCGCGCACCTTATCCTCGGCCGTGGCCAGCGCCTCGCCCAAACCCACCAGCCCAATTGCTGCCCGCAGGCTTTCTGCTGAAACCCCACGGCGAAAGCCCAAGCCTGTCACCCTCATCGCGTCACACTCCATTGCACCACGGGGCGCGCGGCGTGCCAGCCCTGTTTGCCACCCAAGGGGGCCGCTTGGGCGACATCATAGCGCCACAGATCGCCGCCATGCTGGGCTTGGGCGGCATATAACAGCGCCTCGCTTTCCAGCGTCACGGCGTTCATCACCAGCCGCGCGCCTTTGGGCAACCGCGCCCAAAGGGCCGCGACCAACCCCGCATCCGCCCCGCCACCGACAAAAACCACATCCGGATCAGGCAGTTGCGCCAGCATGTTCTGCGACTTGCCCTGATGCAGATGCCAGCGGTGCGCCAGCCCAAAGCTGTCCGCATTGCCCCGCGCCCGTTCGGCGCGCAGCGGGTCCGCCTCAACCGCGTGGGCGGTGCTGGCAGGGGCAGCAAGCAGAAATTCAATCGACACCGACCCAGACCCTGCGCCCAGATCCCACATCACCTCGCCGCCGCGCGGCGCAAGGGTGGAAAGTGTGAGCGCGCGAATAGGCCGTTTGGTGATTTGCCCGTCATGGGCGAAAAGATCATCGGGCAAGCCCGAGGCCCGCGCCATCCCCTGCCCCACGCACTCGACCGCCACCGCCACAGGGGCTGTAAACGCCAAGCCCCCCGCATCCTGCGCCGTGATCTGCGTGACGCGCTCTTTCAAACCGCCCAAGGATTCCAGCACAAACACCCCAGACCCACCAAAGCCCTGCGCCGTCAAATAGGCGCATACTTCCCCCACCGCCGCCCCGTCGCGCAGCAAACAGACCACATTTTGCCCCCGCGCCAAAACGGGGCGCAAACGCGCCAAGGGGGCGGCGTGCAGGCCAAGGCAGATAACCTCTTCCATCCGCCAGCCCAAGCGGTTAGCGGCCAATGCAAAGGTGGACGGTGCCGGATAACTCACCCACTCTCCCGCCGCCAAATACCCCACCAGCGACCCGCCCGCCCCATGCCAGAACGGATCGCCCGAGGCCAGCACCACCACCCGCCGCCCGCGTTCAGCCAAGACGGGGTCCACCGAAAACGGCACGGGCCACGCGCGCCCCGACACCCCCGCCAAAGCCAGATGCCGTGGCGCGCCAAAGACGATTTCCGCCTGATCCAGCGCCTGACGGCTTGCCAAAGACAGGCCCGCCAGTCCATCCTCGTTCAACCCGATGATCGTGACCCAAGGCTTATCCATGACCCGCGTCCTTTTGCTTGGCGGCACGACCGAGGCGTCGGATTTGGCGAAAGCCTTGGCAGATCAAGGGATTGACGCCATCTTTTCCTACGCGGGCCGCACCGAAGCACCCCTGCGCCAACCCCTGCCGCAACGTATTGGCGGCTTTGGCGGGGTGGCGGGGCTGGTCGATTACCTGCGCAAGAGTGCCATTACCCACCTGATCGACGCCACCCACCCCTTCGCCGCTCAAATGAGCCTGCATGCGGTCGAAGCCGCGGCCAAAACCAAGACCCCGCTCGTCGCCTTTGAACGCGCCCCGTGGCAGGCGGCGCAGGGCGATCTGTGGCATCACGTGCCCGACATGGCCGGTGCACTCGCAGCCCTGCCCGATGATCCCGCACGGGTGTTCTTGGCCATCGGGCGGCAGCATTTGGAAGACTTCGCCGCAAAGCCCCAGCATCATTACCTTTTGCGGCTGGTAGACCAACCCGCAGCCCTGCCCTTGCCCCAAGCCACGGCCCTTATCGCGCGAGGCCCGTTTACGCTGCAAGGCGATCTTGACCTGCTGCAAACCCACCGCATCACCCATATCGTCGCCAAAAACGCCGGCGGTCGCGGCGCGCGCGCCAAGCTGGACGCTGCCCGCGCCCTGTCGTTGCCCGTCATCCTGATCGAGCGCCCCTTTGTGCCCGACCGGCCAAAGGTTGACAGCGTGGCGCAGGTTCTGGCGTGGCTTCATCGCGCAAACCTTGGCGTATAAACGAATTTCCCCACGCACCGCGTGGCCGAGTTGCCCAAGATCACCAGCGTGCGCATATCGGCCATTTCGGGCACCGCTTGGCCCAAAGGCACACTCAACAAGGATTGATCGGGGGTCGATACGGCGCGGGCAAACGAAATTAGCCTGTCTGGCCCACAGCTTGCGCGCAAAACCTCTAGCGCTTTGGCAAAGCCTTCGGGCCTGCTGGCCGAGCGTGGGTTGTAAAAGGCCATGGCCAGATCGGCTTCGGCGGCTAGGCGCAGGCGGCGTTCGATCAGCTCCCACGGTTTAAGGTTATCTGACAGGTTGATGCAGCAAAAATCATGGCCCAAGGGCGCACCCAAGGCCGCCGCTGCCGCCAGCATCGCGGTAATGCCGGGCAAAACGCGGATGTTTACCGCCTGCGCCTCTGGCCAATCTTCCAAGGCTTCAAACACAGCCGAGGCCATGGCAAACACCCCCGGATCGCCCGAAGATACCACCACAACCCTTTGACCTTGCAGAGCCATTTGTAAAGCATGGCGGGCACGGTCAAGCTCCACCCGATTGTCTGACGGATGCAGCGTCAGCCCCGCCCTTGCCGCTACCCGCGCAACATAGGGAATATAGCCCACGACATCGGTGGCATCGGCCAGTGCTGCGCGCACCTCGGGCGTCACCATATCTTCGGCCCCCGGGCCAAGGCCGACGATGTCTAAGCTGCCCGTCATTCCGCCACCTCGGGCCTGCGGCCATGGCCATGCACCAGCACGATGGCGAAATAGGGGCAGTCCTGAACATCGGCCTGATGCAGCCGTTGGATGCGCTGGTTGGGCATGGTGCCCGCTTCCACCAGCCAAGCGCCGTCCAGCCGCCCTGCGGCCTGCAAGGCGCGGCGGATTTTGGGCAGGTTGCGGCCGGTTTTCATCACCACCAGCGCGTCGGCTTGGGCCATATGCGTTATCAGATCCCCTTCGGGCAGCGTGCCCATCAGCACGGTCATCACATCATCGCCCCATGTGATGGGCTGGCCCGTGGCTGTCCAACAGCCTGACATGCCGGTGATGCCCGGGATCACCTCCATCTCAACAACGCCGGATAAGCGGCTGTAAAGATGCATGAAAGAGCCGTAAAAGAACGGGTCCCCCTCGCACAGCACCACCACATCGCCGTTGTGTGCCAAGGCCTGCAACCGCGCCGCCCAATCATCGTAAAACCGCGCAAGCGCGTCGATATAGTCCGGCCCGTCAAAGGGCAGTTCGGTGGTGACAGGATATTCCATCGCATGTTCCACCGCATCGGCGCGCAACAAGCCCGTCACAATGCGCCGCGCTTGGCCTGCGCGGCCTGCCTTGCGAAAATAGGCAACTTGGGTGGTCGAGGTGACGGCGCGGTGAGCCCGCACACTCATCAAATCGGGGTCGCCGGGGCCAAGGCCCGTGCAGATGATCTTGCCCATGCTATTCCTTCCGGCTGGCCAGCGCATTGACCGCCGCCACCGTGATCGCCGACCCGCCCAAGCGCCCCTCAACCACCACCGAGGGGGCGGGCGGATGTTCGATCAGCGCTGCTTTGGATTCTGCCGCCCCCACAAACCCCACAGGACAGCCAATGATCGCCGCAGGGCGCGGGCAGGCGGGGTCTTCCAGCATATTGAGCAAATGAAACAAAGCCGTGGGCGCGTTTCCTATCGCAACAACTGCCCCCGCCAGATGCGGCCGCCATAGCTCTAACGCCGCCGCACTGCGCGTGTTGGCCATGGCCTTGGCCATATCGGGCACGCGCGGATCGTTGAGGGTGCAGATCACCTCGTTCTGGGCGGGCAGTCTTGTGCGGGTGATGCCTTCCGACACCATCCGCGCATCGCACAAAATCGGGGCGCCCGCTTCCAGTGCGGCTCGCGCCGCAATCGCCATGCCGGGGGTGAAGCGCACGAACTTCTCCAGCCCCACCATCCCCGCCGCATGGATCATGCGCACCACGACCACCTCTTCGTCAGGGCTAAAGCAGCGCAGGTCGGCTTCGGCGCGGATCATGGCAAAGCTTTGCAGATAGATCGCAGCGCCGTTGGTTTCGTAAAAATGCGGCATTTACAGGGCCTTGCCTAGGGTTTCAAAGGTGATGTCTTGCGGGGCCAGAACCGGCCCCAGCCCGCCTGCCCGCGCCTTGGGCAACAGGGCAAAGCCTTGGGGCGTGGCAGACAGGGTCAGATCGGCGGGGGTTGGATGGGCGCAGCCCTTCGCACAGCCCGACACATGCAGCAATTTGCCCTGCGGGACAAAGGGCGCAAGCCTACGGGCCAAGGCGCGGGTGTCTTGCAAAGCTTGCGGGCAAGCGGGTGCCCCAGTGCAGGCCACCACCCGCAGGCGCGGGTCATCGGGGGCGGTGATCAGCGCCGGATGATTGGGCAAGGCCGCCCCCACCAGCAGCACCATCCGCCACGGTGTGATGCGCAAAAGGGGGGCAAGGCTGGCCAAGTCTGCCAGCACTTCTGCCCGCAAACTGCCAAATTCAAACCCCACCAAAGCCCCTAGCGGCGTCATCCCCGGCGCTGCGGCGGGGGCGAGGGGGGCAGGAACCATGCTGGTGTCAAACGGCATATCGCCCTTGGGATGCCCCGCCATCCGCCCCCTGCCCTGCGTCACCCCGCCCGAGGCTACAAACCATGCCGCCATCCGCAAAGCTTCGGGCACAGCCGTGTCCAGCGTCACCGCTTGGCCGCCTGCCGCGCCATCGGCCCGCAAGATCACCCCGCCGGTCGCAGCCCGCTCAAGCCGGATGTCGCAAGACGTCCCCGCCAGCACGCGCTGTGGCCCAAGGTCGATCCCGTAGCCGAATTTGCTGGGCAGATCAGGGCCAGCGCGCAAGGCTTGGGTCAGATCAGCCCCCAAGGCAGCCGTCTCGTCGCCGCCCCAGAACGGAGAGATCACCACATTGCGCTGGCTTTCCGCCCGCACGTCAGGGTCAATCAGCCCCAAACCGTCCAAGGCCGCAATCAGCGGCTTATGGCTATTCGGTGTCACACCGCGCAGTTGCACATTGGCCCGCGCGGTCAGCTCGATCACCCCGTTGCCATAGGCCAGCGCCGCTTTGGCCAAGCCCAAGGCCTGCGCGGCGGTCAGCTCTGCCAGCCGTGGCCTGATGCGCACCACCCAGCCGTCGCCCGAGTCCATCGGGCGCAAGGCACCCGGGCACCAGCCTTTGATGGCAAACTCAGCCAAGGGTCACCTGTAACTCTGCCGCAATCGAGTTGCGCCGTGTCACCCATAGCCCCGCATCGCGTAGGCGCAAGAAGGTGTCTTGCAGGGCGGCAAGGGCGGCGGGGTTTTCGCGGGCCAGAAAGGCGCGCAGGTCGTCGCGGCCAAGGGTTGCGTCGTGGTACAGGTCAAACAAATGGGCGGGGACCACTTGGGCCAAATGGGCAAAGGCGGCCATATGGTCAAGGGTGGCGGCAATCTCGGCGGCACCACGGTAGCCGTGGCGCATCATGCCATCGGCCCACAGCGGGTTTGCAGCCCGCGCGCGCACCACGCGGGCGATCTCTTCGGGCAGGGTGCGGGCAGTTGGGGAATCGGGGCGGGTGGCATCCAGATGATACAGGGCGGGTTTGGCCGCCCCCAGCCGCGCCATGGCGGCGGCAAAGCCTGCCTCGTGCGAAGCATGGTCTTGCGCCACCAGCACATCGGTTTCGACCAGATCCTGCGCATGGATAAAGCGATCCGCGCCG
>CANFSY010000103.1 GCA_947449875.1 Paracoccaceae bacterium | reverse complement strand
GCGCAACCAACTGGTGCCCATCACCCGCATGGCCGCCGCCGCCGAAGCCTTCGGGCGCGGCCAAAACCTGCCCTACAAACCGCGCGGCGCGGTCGAAGTGCGCGCCGCCGGCCGCGCCTTTTTGGATATGCGCGCCCGTATCGAGCGGCAGATCGAACAGCGCACGCTGATGCTGTCGGGGGTCAGCCATGATCTGCGTGGCCCCCTGACACGCATGAAGCTTGGCCTGTCCTTGATGGAGGAAACCGACGACACCGCCGCACTTCTGGGCGATGTTCAAGAAATGCAGCGCTTGGTGGATGAATTCTTGGCCTTTGCGCGCGGCGATGCGCAAGAAGAGCCTGTCTTGGTCGATCCGGCTGATCTTGTGGCCCAAATCGTGGCCAAAACAGCGCGCAGCGGGCAGGCTTTGACCTTGGGCCTATGCCGTGGGCAAGGTCAGGTCCGCATCCGTCCACAAGCGGTGACCCGCGCTTTAGACAATCTGATCGGCAACGCTCTGCGCTATGGCACCCAAGCGCGGCTGTCCTATACACTCACCGAACGGTCGCTGCGCTTTGTGGTGGAAGATAACGGCCCGGGCATCCCCGCCGCCCGCCGCGACGAGGCGATGCGCCCCTTTACCCGCCTTGATGCGGCGCGTGATCCCAACCACGGCGGCGGCGTGGGGCTGGGCCTGTCGATTGTGGCAGATATCGCGCGGTCGCACGGCGGGGTGCTGCGCTTGGGGCAAAGTGCGGATCTGGGCGGGTTGATGGCGGACCTTGCCTTGGCGCGCTAGCCTTGCAGCAGGGCGGATCGGCTGCTATTGGGTTTTTCTGATGAAAACGCTAGGGAATTGACCTTGTCCAAGCCCCGTCCGGATGCCCCGCGCCTTGTTGTGCAATCGCTCTCGCGGTCTTATGGCGGGGTGCGCGTGGTGTCTGACCTGTCGCTGGTGGTGGAAGCAGGGCAGGTGACGTGCCTGCTGGGCCCGTCGGGGTGCGGCAAATCCACCACGCTGCGGATGATTGCGGGGGTGGAAACGCCCGATCAGGGCCGCATCCTGATCGACGGGGCCGAAGTCTTTGGCCCCACCACCCACACCCCGCCCGAAGCGCGCGGCGTGGGGTTGATGTTTCAGGACTTTGCCCTGTTTCCGCATCTGACCGTAGCGGGCAATATCGCCTTTGGCCTGCGCCGCGATGGAACGCAGCGCATGGCGCGGGTGGATGCCTTGCTGGAAAAGGTCAATCTGTCAGGCTTTGGCGACAAGCACCCCCACCAGTTGTCGGGTGGAGAGCAACAGCGCGTGGCCCTCGCCCGCGCCCTTGCGCCGCGCCCGCGTGTGATGCTGATGGATGAACCGTTCTCGGGCCTTGATAACCGCCTGCGCGACGGTATCCGCGACGCCACGCTGGACCTGCTGAAAGAAGAAGGGGCTGCGGTTCTGCTGGTCACGCATGAACCCAACGAGGCGATGCGCATGGCCGATGAAATCGCCCTGATGCGGGCCGGTGTGATCGTGCAAAAAGGCGCACCCTATAATCTGTACAACGCCCCGATCGACCGTGCGGCGGCGGCCTTCTTCAGTGATGTCAACGTCATCGCAGGCACATCGCGCGGCGCGTTGACGCAAACGCCCTTCGGTGTGTTTCTGACCCCCGGTCATGCCGACGGCACGCCGGTCCACATCGTCATCCGCCCGCAGCATCTGAAGATCGACTTTGACCGCGCCGGACGCGGCCCCAACCCCACCCCCCAAGACGGCACTGCCGCGCGCGGCATCGTCACCCGCGCGCGGTTTTTGGGCTATGAAAGCCTTGTCGAATTCAAGATGGATTTCGACGGCTCTGCGCTTACCGCCGCAGTGCCCGGGGTGTTTCTTCCAAAAGTCGGCACCCCTCTATGGCTGATGATCCGCCGCGACCGCTGCTTTGTCTTTGCGGGTTAAGCGCCC
The DNA here is from genome assembly GCA_947449875.1 of Paracoccaceae bacterium. Classification (GTDB taxonomy): domain Bacteria; phylum Pseudomonadota; class Alphaproteobacteria; order Rhodobacterales; family Rhodobacteraceae; genus Stagnihabitans. The sequence goes on along the minus strand of CANFSY010000103.1, from coordinate 9,755 downwards.
AAAATCCTCTTTTCCCATTTCATGCTTGCCTAAATATCCAACGCCACCGCTGGCCCCACACCCTGCGCTTGCCATTTGCGATAATCGGCCAGCCGCTTGCCCGCTTCGCGCGCAAAGACCTCGCCGCGCGGTACGATATCCAGCAAGCGGTCCAGCCCGAAGGTGGCAAAGCCCGCCTTGGTGTCGCACCACGCGCCCAAGGCCCATGTGTCCCCCCTCAGCGCCAAGGCCAAGGGCCTGATGTCGCGCTGGGTCAATTGGCCGGCACTGTCCAGCACCGCCAAAGTCAGCCGCTCGCTTTGCCTGATGGCTTTGCGCAGCAAAGGTACATGCGGGCTGGCGCGCAGCGGGGTGGGGGCTGTGGGGGCAAACAGGTCTTCGCCCGCGCCGGCATCGCGCGGGGCAGGGGCCACGGTCGCAATCTTGCCCGCCAAGCTGCGCGCGGCGGTGGCAAGGCCGGCGTCGGCCCCCTCGGCCACCAGCCGCACGCCCAAGCGCAGCGCCACCAATTCGGCCGGCTGCAGCATCATCGGCGGCAAGGTGATCGGCTGACGCAGGATATAACCCACCCCGCGCTCACCCTCGACCGGCATGCCCGACGCGGCCAGCATCGCCATATCCCGCCAGATCGAGCGTACCGAAACCCCCAAATCCTCTGCCAGTTCCGCCGCGCGGTGCAAGCGCCCATCGCGCAGAATCTGGATCAGGTCGAACAAACGATCCGAGCGGGGCATCTGTGCATTCCTTTGGCAATCATCGGTCTAACTGACAGAAATATGGCAGTAAGTCGCCCGATTTTCAAGCCATCGCCCCGTTTGGCCCAAACTTGTCCTTGCCCTTCGCGCTTTAGCGGGCACAGTTACCCCCAGCACGGGCGCATTCCGCACCCACAGGAGATCGTAAATGCATATGACATCCCCCATCGGCCTTTTGGTCATCGCTGTCGTGGTTCTGGTCTTGTTCGGTAAGGGCAAAGTGTCCAACCTGATGGGCGAAGTGGGCAAAGGCATCAACGCCTTCAAGAAGGGCATTGACGACGGCAAGGCCGACATCGCCAAAGAAGAAGCCGCCGCCGCCACCCCCGTCGCCAAAGACGTGACACCGGCCGAGACGAAAGATCAGGCCTGATCGGCCGGATTAGCGCATCATGTTCGGATTAGATTGGCCGGAAATTATCATCATTGGCGTTGTTGCGCTGATCTTCATTGGCCCCGAAGACTTGCCTGCCATGTTCCGCCAGCTTGGCCGCTTCACCGCCAAGCTGCGCCAGATGAGCCGCGAGTTCTCGCGCGCCATGGAACAGGCCGCCAAAGACACCGGGGTCAGCGATGTGGCGCGTGATCTGAAAACCTCTACCTCGGTCAAGTCCTTGGGCTTGGACAAAATGCGCGAGGCGGCGGACAAGTTCGAAAAGTGGGACCCGTTGAAAAACGCGGCCAAGCCCACGGTCACGATGCCCGCGCGCACCCTGACCCCGCCGCCCATGCCCGCAACGCCTGCGCCCAAGCCTGCCGAACCCGCCCTTGTCGACGAAGTTGACGACGACATCGCTGCCGTGGCCGAAGCCGATGCCGCAACTGCCGCAAAGCCGCCCGAACATGGGCCGGCCACGCAGGCCCTGTACGACAAACAGGCGCTACGCGCCAAGGTTCTGGCCGAGCAAACCGAAAAGCTCAAAGCGATTGAGGCGGGCACCTATACTGCGCCCGCCCCAGACGCGCCCGCCCAAGATGAAGCCGTGCAAGACCCGCCCAAACCCGCCCCGCGCAAACGCACGCCCAAGCCCAAGGCTGATCCGGCCCTTGCCGCCGCCGATGTGCCCGCAGACCCGCCCAAGAAACCCACGCGTAAGATTAAGGCGGACCTGACATGACGCAGACTGAGAACCTTGACGGCTCTGCCGCCCCCTTGATCGAACATCTCAAAGAACTGCGCAACCGCATCATGGTGTCGATCGCGGCCTATGCTGTGGCCTTTATGATTTGTTATGTCGAATGGGGCTATGTCTTTGCCTTTTTGTCGCGCCCGATGTGTCAGGCGCTGGCGTCACGGGCGCAAGATTGTACCTTTGTGCTGGTCAAAGTGCAGGAAGGCTTCTTTGTCACGCTGAAAATCGCCATGTGGGGCGGCTTTGTTCTGGCCTTTCCGGTGATTGCGATCCAACTGTGGCGCTTTATCGCGCCGGGGCTGTATCGCAATGAAAAGATGGCGTTTTTGCCGTTTTTGATCGCCTCGCCGGTGATGTTCTGTTTGGGTGGGGGCTTTGCCTATCTGGTGGTTTTGCCCTTCGCCTTTGATTTCTTCTTAAGCTACCAAGACAGTTTCAAAACGGCGATGCAAACGACCAACGCTTTGGCGCAAGTGCCCAAGGGCGTGGTCTTTCAAGGCTCGGTCGAGGCGTTCTTTGCCCTGACGATGCAGTTCTTGCTGGCTTTTGGCCTGTGCTTTCAATTGCCGGTTTTGTTGACGCTGATGGGCAAGGCAGGGTTGATCGGCTCTAAGGGGTTAAAATCGACGCGCAAATATGCGGTGGTGGCGATTATGATCGTCTCGTCCATGATTGCGCCGCCGGATGTGACCTCGATGCTGATCCTGTTTGCGGTGATCTATCCGCTGTACGAAATCTCGATCTGGATCATCGTCTACTTTGAAAAGCAGGCCGAAAAGCAAGCCAAGCTGGATGGCACGTGGGAAGAGCCTGACGAAGAATGACGGAATTAGAACGCATTGCTGCGGCGCTGGAACGACTGGCGCCGCAGCCCCTTCCGCCGCCAGATTTCGCGGCGGCTGAGGCTTTTGTGTGGCACACGTCACCTGACAGGCTGGACCCTGTGGCCAAAGTGTCGCGCGTTGATGTGGCCCTGCTGATCGGCATCGACCGATCCCGCGACACGTTGATGGAAAACACCCGCCACTTTGCGCGCGGCCTACCGGCCAACAACGCGCTGTTGTGGGGGGCGCGGGGGATGGGCAAATCCTCGCTGGTCAAGGCCATTCACGCCGCCGTGCGCGCCGAAGGCCATGATCTCAAGATCGTCGAGCTGAGCCGCGAAGACCTGCCATCGGTTCAGCGCCTGTTGGCGCATCTGCGCGCTGCGCCCTGCCGATTCATCTTGTTTTGCGATGATCTGTCCTTTTCCAGCGACGATCAGCATTACAAATCCCTCAAAGCCGTGCTTGATGGCGGCATCGAAGGGCGGCCCGACAATGTGCTGTTTTACGCCACGTCGAACCGCCGCCACCTGATGCCGCGCGAGATGATTGATAACGAGTGCGCCTCGGCCATCACCCCGGGTGAGGCGGTGGAAGAAAAGGTGTCCCTGTCAGACCGCTTCGGCCTGTGGCTGGGCTTTCACCCCTGCAGCCAAGACGACTACCTGTCGATGATCCGCGCCTACTGCGCGGCTTATGGGGTCGCGATCAGCGAAGACAGGCTTTGGGCTGAAGCCATCGAATGGCAAGCCACACGCGGTTCCCGCTCGGGCCGCGTGGCATGGCAGTTCTTCTGCGATCTGGCCGCACGCGAAGGCGTAACGCTTTAACCCCCGCAGCCCGTGGCTGGGCTTGCGAGGGTGTGAAACGCTCCGGTCGCCTTCGGCGTTTATTGCAGATAGGTCAGCGGATCGACCGAAACCTGCCCTTGGCGCACTTCAAAATGCAGTTGGGCTGGGTTGCCGTCTTTGACGGTGCCAAGGGTTTGCCCGCGTTTGACGCTGGCCCCCTTGTCCACGGTGGCGGAATCCATCCCTGCGTAAACCGTCAGCAACCCGTCTGCATGGCGCAAGATCACGATCAACGCGCCGGTCTTGGCGTCATGGGTGATGACGGCCACGGTACCGTCGGCCGCTGCATGCACGGGCGAGCCGGACGCGGCTGCGATATCAATGCCTTGGCTGGTCTTGCCATCCCAAGCGCGCAAGATCTTGCCGTCAACCGGCATGCCCATCGCCGTGGCAGAGGCTGTCGTGCGCTGGCTGCCCAGATCGGGGGCGGGGGTGGGCTGCTTGGCGGCTTCGGCGGCTGTGACGGTTTTCTCGTCGGGCAGCGGTTCTTTCGATGAGGGCGGGTTTGGCGTGGGTGAGCCTTCGCCGGGCGGTGTGGCATCCGCCGTATCGGTCGCAGGCAAGCGTGACAGATCGGCGGGGGTGGGGATGATCAGGATCTGCCCCTCGCGCACCGACAGGTCGGGGCCAAGCCCGTTCCAATCGGCCAGCGCTTTGGCTTGAATGTTGAAGCTGCGCGCGATGGTAAAGGCCGTCTCGCCGCGCTTGACCTGATAGCGCACGGGTTCGGGGCCAGAGCCTTGGGCGGCAAAGGGCAAAGCGCCTGCCTTGGGCGCGGGATCAGAGCCGATGGTGGACCCTTGGGTTGGGCTGGTGCCTGCGCGGTCAAGGGCCGTGGTGGCAATGGCGGCCACATCAATCCCACCCGCCGCAGAGGTTGCCCCCGGCATCACGCTGCCAGAGGCCACGCGCATCGGCAGGGCCAAGACCTCGCCCTGACGCAGGGTATCGTTCGGGGTCAGGGCGTTGTAGCTGGCCAATTGGTCTGGCGAAATGCCCAAGCGCGCAGCAACCGACCCGACCGTATCGCCGCGCCGTGCCACGACCACTTGATACCCCGGATACGAGATCACGCCCTGCGCATCCGCCGCAGGGCGTGCTGCCGTCGCCTGCTCGACCGCGCCTGACGTCGCCCCGCCATTGTTGCGCAGATCCCAGTCCAGCGACGTGGAGTCCATACAGCCTGACAAAAGCAAACCCGCCAAAACCGGCAGGGCAAAGGTCAATCCCATCGTGTGAAATGTCTTCATAGGTGTCATCTGCGTCCCCAATCCCTTAAGCCAATACTATGATCCGTCGATGCCGATCTGTTGATCATTCTGTTCCCAGACCTTCGACCAGTGGCACAAATCGCACTGGGCGCAGTTCTTCATAGTCGTAGCCGCCGACAAGCCGCGTCACTTTGATCAAGGTTTGCACCGTATCAGATTGGCCCACCGGAACCACCATTATACCGCCAATCTTCAACTGCGCCAAGAGTGGGCCGGGCGGGTCTTCGGCGGCGGCTGTCACAAGGATGCGATCAAAGGGCGCTTGGTCGGGCAGGCCAAAGCTGCCGTCGGCGGTAAAGGCGGTGATATTGGCCAAGCCAAGGTCAGACAGCACCCCGCGCGCCTCGTCAATCAAGGCGCGGTGGCGGTCGACCGTATAGACCCTGCGGCACAAAAGGCTCAGGATCGCGGCCTGATAGCCCGACCCTGTTCCCACCTCTAACACCTTGTCGCGGGGGTGTGGGTTCAACGCTTGCGTCATCAGGCCCACCACCGAGGGTTGCGAGATGGTCTGCCCGCAAGAGATCGGCAAAGGCATATCCTCATAGGCGCGGCGGGCAAAAACGCCGCGCACAAAGGCGCCGCGGTCGACGCGCTCCATGGCCGCGAGCACGCGGGCGTCGTGCACACCGCTGTCGCGCAGCGTGGCGTTCAGCCGCCTGCGCCGCTGTGCGACAGGATCTGGTTCGGGCCGCAGTTTGTCGGTCATGCCAGCGCGCGGGCCAGTTCTGTCAAGCGATCATGCGCCGTCAGATCGGCGCGCAAGGGCGTGACCGAGATATAGCCGTCGACATTGGCTGTGACATCTGACCCGGGCAGCGTCGCACGACCTTGCTCGCCGCCCTTGATCCACAAGAATTGCCGCCCCGTGGGCGAGACATGCGGTTCCAGCGAAAAGGCGGTGTAGCGGCGAAAACCTTGGGTGGCAACCTGCGTGCCTTTGACCTCTGCCGCAGGCAGGGGCGGGAAATTCACGTTGTAAAACAGGCGGTAATCGGCTTCGTCCCACAGGCCCTTGTCGAGCAGGCGCTGGATCAACCCTGCGCCGTGGATCACCGCTGCTTCGTAAGGATCATCCATCTTGGCGTTGAGCGGCCCAAAGAACTGCGACAGGGCAATGGCCTTTACCCCTTGCAATGCAGCTTCCATCGCAGCCCCGATGGTGCCGGAATACAGCACATTCTCACCCGCATTGTTGCCACGGTTCACCCCCGACAACACCAGATCGGGCCTGTGGTCTTTCATCACATGATACAGCCCCGCCAGCACACAATCGGCAGGCGACCCTTCGGCCGCATACCGGCGCGGGCCAAGCTGGGCGATCATCGTGGGGTGGGTGTAGCTGATGCAATGCCCCACGCCAGACTGTTCAAAGGCGGGGGCCACCACCCAAACCTCGCCCGTGGGGCCTGCCAAAGTGTGGGCGATTTGTTCCAGCACGGCCAAGCCGGGTGCGTTGATGCCGTCGTCGTTTGTGATCAGAATGCGCATGAAAACCTCTTTGCGCCTAGATAGACGAGGGGGGGGCTAAGGGCAAGCAGGCCCCGAAAGGGGCCATCCGCTTTGACATCGCTTAGGGGTGGAGTATAGCGAGGCTTTAGCCCCCGCGCCGGACCTTGCCCATGACGCCTGCCATTCCCCCTGCCTTGGCCAACCGCCTGTCGGTCGCCCCGATGATGGATTGGACAGACCGGCATTGCCGCGTCTTTCACCGCCACATGACCCGCCGCGCGATGCTGTATACCGAGATGGTGACGGCTGCGGCCATCTTGCACGGCGATGCCGCGCGGTTGTTGGGGTTTGATGCGGCAGAACATCCTGTGGCGCTGCAACTTGGCGGGTCCGATCCGGCGGAACTGGCGGCGGCGGTGCGGGTGGCGCTGCCTTATGGCTATGACGAGATCAACCTCAACTGCGGCTGCCCGTCGGACCGTGTGCAATCGGGCTGCTTTGGGGCGGTGCTGATGGAACGCCCTGCGCTGGTGGCGGAGTGTGTGGTGGCCATGCAGGCCGAAAGCCCCGTTCCCGTGACGGTCAAATGCCGCATCGGGGTGGATGACCAGACCCCCGCCGAGACTTTGCCGCGTTTTTTGGAAACGCTCGCCACCGCCGGCGTGCGACATGTCATCATCCACGCCCGCAAAGCGTGGTTGCAGGGCCTGTCGCCGAAAGAAAACCGCGAGATTCCGCCGCTGGATTACCCCTTGGTTCTGGCGATGAAACAGCGCTTTCCTGATCTGACCCTGTGCCTGAATGGCGGGATCACCACCTTAGCCCAAGTGCAGGATATGCTGGATCAGGGCATAGACGGCGTCATGGTCGGTCGGGCGGCTTATCACGACCCCGCAGCCGTCTTGATCGGGGCTGATAGGCTTTGGGGCGAGGATTTTGCGCCCGATCCGCATCAGGTGGTGGCCGATATGCTGCCCTATATCGCAGACCATATCGCCCGAGGCGGGCGGTTGCACCAGATCACGCGGCATATGCTGGGTCTGTTCACCGGACGGCCCGGCGCGCGGGGGTGGCGGCGGATATTGTCCGAAGGGGCCAACCGCCCCGGTGCGGGCACCGATCTGTTGCTGCACGCGCTAGACCAAGTGCAACCCGCGCCCCGATCGGCCGCTTAAGCGCTCCGCGGCACCAGCAGCGTCAAGACCAGTGTCACCGTGGCGGCAAAGGCGATGCCTGCGATCATCGGCGTTGCACTGGCCCCCAGCCATGGGCCCAAAGCCACCACCATCGCCCCGCCCGCCAGCATCTGCAACGTGCCCCCCAAAGACGAGGCCAACCCCGCCTTATCGCCCTGATCATCCAGCGCCATCACCATCGTGGCGGGCACGATCAGCCCCAAACAGGCATTTCCCAGCCCCAAGCCAGCGATGCAGACCCACAGGGTCACCATCCCCAACAGCGCCAAGACAAGCAGCCCGACCGTGGCCAAGGCAAAGCCCGCACTCGCCCAGATCAGCACCGGCATATTGCCAAAGCGCACGGTTGCGCGGCTGGCCCCTTGGCTGGCCCCGATAAAGGCCATGGCATTGACCGCAAAGGCGATAGAAAACTGGGTGGAACTTAGCCCAAAGCCTTGCTGATAGACGTAAGAGGCTGAGGCGAGAAAGATAAAGAAACTGCCAAAGCCAAAGGCCCCCACAAAGGTCAGCAGCATAAAGGTTTTGTCCAAGAGCAACTCGCCGCACCCTTTCAGCAAGAACCCCATCTTGAATGGACGGCGGTTGTCTTTGGCCAAAGTCTCGGGCTGCGCAAAAGCCAGCAGCGCCAAGCTGACCATCGCGACGATCAAAAGCGCCGCAAATATCCCCCGCCAGCCTGTCACACCCAACAGCGCCGATCCCACCAAAGGTGCCAGCATCGGCGAGACGGAAAAGGTCAGCATGATTTTTGACATCATCCGCGTCGCCTCGGCCCCTGTCATCATGTCGCGCACGATGGCGCGGGGCACAACACCCAAGGCAGCACCCCCCATCCCTTGCACAAAGCGCCCCGCAATCAGACCGGTGGGCGAGGCCGCCGTCATGCACAAGATCGTGCCCAAAACAAACATCGCAATTCCCGCGTAAAGCGGCAGCTTGCGGCCCGATTGGTCGGCCCAAGGCCCGTAAAACATCTGCGCAATGCCGAAGGCGGCGAAATAGGCCGTGATCGTGCTTTGCATCCCCATCGGAGTGGCCCCCAAGGCCGCGCCAATCACCGGCATCGCGGGCAAATACATATCAATGGCAAAAGGGCCAAGGCAGGACAAAAGCCCCAAAATCAGCGCGGGGCGGGCCAAAGAGCCAGACATGGGAAACCTTTCTGAACAGATGGCGGCACAGCTAACCGCGCGCCAGTGCAAGGGCAAGCCTGCTCTGGCCCTTTTGCTTGCGCAGGGCTAGGCTTGCGCGAAACGGTGCGAGGTGATGATGGACTATGCAACTTTCCTGCCCATGCTGGCGCTTTTGCTGGCGATTGGCGCTGCCACGGGGGTGATTGCGGGCTTGCTGGGGGTGGGCGGCGGGATCGTTCTGGTGCCGGCCTTTTTTTACCTGTTCGGGCAGTTGGGCTTTGCCTCTGACCATTTGATGCAGGTGTGTATTGGCACGTCGGCTGCGACGATTGTGGTCACCTCGGTGCGCTCGGTGTTGTTGCACAATAAAAAGGGCGCGGTGGAGTGGGGGATATTGACCGCGTGGGCGCCGTTTTTGGTTTTGGGGTCGCTGATCGGGGTGGCGGCGGCCTATTATCTGTCCACCACGGCGTTAAAGGCGATTTTCGGATTTTTGGCGATGATGGCGGGGCTGTATATGGCCTTTGGCCGCGCCGATTGGCGCTTGGGCGCGCAAATGCCCAGCCAACCGCTGCGCGGGGTTGAGGCGACGGTGTTGGCGTTTTTCTCGACCTTGATGGGGATCGGCGGGGGCACTTTTGGCGTGCCGCTTATGACGCTGTACGGCCTGCCCATTCACCGTGCCGTTGCCACGGCGTCGGGCTTTGGGGTGTTGATTTCGGTGCCATCTTTGATCGGCTTTTTGTTTTTGCAAGTGCCTGATGCCCCGCCGTTTTCGCTGGGCGCGGTGAGCTTGCCCGCTTTTGGCGTGATTATCCCCATGACACTGCTGACCACGCCATACGGGGTGCGGCTGGCCCATGCGATGAACCCCAAGCCGCTTAAACGCGCCTTTGCGATTTTTATCACGCTCGTCGGGGCCAATATGCTGCGGAAAGCGCTGGGATGGTGAGCGGCTGGCAAAGGATTGGCCCGACAGAGGGCATAAAGGCTTGGGCTGAAGCTGCTTTGCCTGTGGCAAAGGCGGCGCTTGCGGCCTCAAGCGATCCGCTGCGCTGTGGGGGCACTTGGGCGGTGGGGTTGGATGTGTTGCCCAATGATGCGGCGGGCAGGGTTGGGGGGGTGGATTTGCCTTGG
>CANFSY010000102.1 GCA_947449875.1 Paracoccaceae bacterium | reverse complement strand
CCCCGCCTCGGCGTCATGGGTGGCGGCGATGTCGAGATAGGGGACATTGTCGGCCACATCGGCGTCATAGCCCGGGCATCTCACCGCCAAGTTCAACGCCACCCCACGCCCGAAGATCGAGGCGAAGTAATAGGGGTAATAGATCGTCTGCCGCCACGCCGCCCCGCCCGGTTCGGTCATGATCGGGGCAATCACGTTTACCAGCTGCGCGATGCAGGCGATTTTGACCACGTTCGATTTGCGGATAAAGGTGTTCAGGATACAGCCCACCTGCAACACGTCTTCGAAGTTGTAGATATCTTCCAGCAAGCGCGGCGCATGCGGCCAGCCAGAGGTACCCTCTAGAATCGCGCGGTCTTGGGCGTTGGAATGGTACCAGACGTTCCATTCATCAAAGCTGATCGCGACCTCGTGCTTGGAGCGTTTGTTGGCTTTGACCAGATTGATCGTGCCCTCGACGGTCGAGATATAGCGATCCAGCTTATGGTTCAGCGCCAGATAGTTTTGCGTATGCTTGGCGCGGTTGGCGAAATACATGTGCAAGCTGATGTAATCGACCGACTCGTAGGTGTGTTCCAGCACGATCCTTTCCCATTCGGGATAGGTTTTCATATCGGAATTCGACGATCCGCAGACGATCAGTTGCAGGTTTTTGTCAAAGGCGCGCAGGGTTTTGGCGGTTTCATTGGCCAAGCGGCCGTATTCGTCGGCGGTCTTGTGGCCAACCTGCCAAGGGCCGTCCATCTCGTTGCCAAGGCACCACATATCCACGTTGAAGGGTTCGGCATGGCCGTTCTTTTTGCGCAGATCGCCCCAATAACTGCCAACGGGGCCGTTGACATATTCCACAAAATTGCGCGCCTCGTCCAAGCCGCGCGAGCCTAGGTTGATGGCGAGCATCGCCTTGGTGCCCACGGTGTCGCACCACGCCATGAATTCATGCACGCCTACCGCGTTGCCGTCGGCGGTGTGCCACGCCAGATCAAGGCGCACGGGGCGGTCTTCTTTCGGGCCGATGCCGTCTTCCCAGTTATAGGCCGACACAAAGTTGCCCCCGGGGTAGCGCACATAGGGAATGTTCAGATCGCGCACCAGATCGACCACATCGCCGCGCATGCCGTCTTTGTCGGCGGTGGGGTGGCCGGGTTCGTAGATGCCGGTATAGATGGCGCGGCCCAGATGCTCTAGAAAGGCCGAATACACGCGGTCATCGACCTGCGAGATGATAAAATCGCTGTGGGCCGTTACGGTGGCTTTCATGTCCCCTCCCATGGGTGTCGTATATCCATCTTTCCGATATAGATCGGCAATTCGGGATGTTACGTCAAGAGGATTCGGCGGCTTGGGCCCTAGCGCGCGGCACTGATGCGCATGACGATGTCTTGGTCGTAGTTGCCAAAACCACGGCCAAAGATGTTGACCCCGCCCGGATGGCGAGCGGCTTCGTTCACGCCGATGCGAAAGCGGATGGAGCGGTGCTTGTCCACATCCAGATCGCGCAGGGTCAGGGGCGAGATTTTCATCCCGTCCACAAAGGTCCCATCCGCCGTGACCCTTACGGATTTCAGCATACCATACTGGCTGCCCTTCAGCTTCCACCAGTCGGGCGTGTAAACCCCGCGCTTGTCGCCGTAATCGCCGGGCGAGGTCCACGTGCCGACTTCCACCTGATTGACGCTGAAACTGATATCCGACGGCCAATCCGCCGCCGTGCCCGGCACTTCGGACGACAGCTCCATCGAGAATTCAAGCGCCGAGATTTCGCCCTGCATCAGTTTGATATTGTTGGGGAACTGATATTCCACAAAGCCGCGCGTGAACCAGATCAGGCCCGCTGACATGCGGCCCGGGTCAAGAAATGTGTCGGGCACATCCAACAGCCCCACGATCCCGTCGCGCGAACATAACCCGCAGGGGGCCGAAACTTCGCAGGTGGTATAAAGCCCCAAGGGCATCGCCACCTCGATCGTGTCTTGGTTGGCGGATTTGGGGTCTTTTTTGAACATCACCATCACCTCGTCAAACAGGGTATGGCAGATCTTTTGATTGCCCTTTTTGGCGCGCTGGGTTTCGGTGCGGATCAGGCCGGCGTCTTCGAGCACCTGTATGTTGGACGACACCGACGATTGCGGCAGCTCTAGCCTTTGGGCGATTTCGTTCACGTTCAGCGCGCCGCAATCGTGCAGCAGCTTCAGAATCGATATCCGTGCCGGAGAGGCGAAAGCCTTCAACACATCAATCCCGTCTTCGGGATCCACGATCAGGAAATTGCGGCTCATCGGCGAGTCCTTTGGAATTCGGATCAATCGGGCTTCTATATCGGAAAATCCGGTTTGGTCAAATCACCCTTGGCGCGGCCACCGACCGGCGGGCGATCAGGTCGCCGTCGATCTTGACGCGCAGGGGGGCTTGGGGTGTGGCGCGGTCCAGCAGACGGGCCACAGCCCAGCGCGCCATCTCGTCATGGGGCAGCACCACGGTGGTCAGGGGGGGCTGTAACAGGGCGGACAGGTCATCGTTGTCAAAGCCCACGACAGACACATCTTCCGGCACAGCCAATCCCCGCGCCGTAAGCGCCTCGTAAGCGCCGATGGCGACGCGGTCGTTAAAGCAAAACACCGCTGTGGGCGGATCGGGGTGATCTAACAGGGCGGCCATTTGGGTCCGGCCAGAGGCGACTGTCCAAGCGGGTTGGCTGACAAGGCTTGGGTCAAAGGCAAGTCCGTGCGCGCCAAGGGCGCGGCGAAAGCCCAAAAGGCGGTCGCGGGCGGCTTCGCTCCACCCCTCGCCGGGAAGATGGGCGATGCGGCGGTGGCCTGCAGCGATCAGGGCGGATGTGGCGGCAAAGGCCCCCGTGACATCGCCCGGTGTGACACAGGGCAAAAGATGGTCGCGGTCATGGCAGTTGACCAGAACCGCCCGCATCTGGCCAAGCTGTTCGGGCGGGGTGACAAGGCGCGTCACAAGGCTGGTGTACAGCACCCCCAACGCCCCCGAATCGCGCAGCATCTGTAAGGCGGCTAGTTCCACCGCCGGATCGGCCCCCGTGCAGATCACGGCCACCACAACGCCGTGGGCCGCAGCCTCGGCCCGCGCGCCTTCGATAAAGGGCGCGGCGAAAGGGGTCGAGGACACGTCATCCATCAGCATCCCGATCAAGCGCGCCTCGGCCAGACGGGGGGCGGTTTTGCGCGCATAGCCCAGACTTTGCGCCACCTCTTTCACCCGCAATCGGGTTTCGGATGACACACGGGCATTGGGCACCTCGTTCAGCACCAAAGAGACGGTGGCCTGCGAAACCCCTGCGGCAAGGGCGATGTCAGTCATGGTGGGGCGTTTGGTCATGGCGCTGTCTAGCGCCAAACGATTCGCTTGTCAGGGGGCGGTTCCTTGCCTACTGATAATAATATTAGCAAGGTAAGGGCGGGGTTTGGCATGCGCGACGTGATTTCTTTGGATGGCGAGTGGCAGTTTCAACACGACACAGACGCGGGGCCGCGTGTGGCCCATGTGCCCTTGCCGTGGCAGGCCCAGTTTGCCGATCTGCGCCAAACCTCGGGGCGGGCAACCTACAGCCGCCAATTCCCCCGCCCCAAGGGCGAGGCCGTCTTGCACTTTGGCGCGGTCAGCTATCTGGCCGAGGTGGTGGTGAACGGCCAAAGCTTAGGCCACCACGAGGGCGGCTATCTGCCCTTTGAAATCGCCGTGCCAGCGGCGCTGCTCAAAGACGTGAATGATCTTGAGGTGCGCTGCCTTTTGCCCGACGGCGCGCCGAATGACGCTGGCATCGCCTTTGGCGAAATCCCCCATGGCAAGCAAAGCTGGTATGGGCCGATCGGCGGCATCTGGCAAAGTGTGACGCTTGAGGGGCGCGACGGGGTGCATCTGACAGGATGCAAGATCGTGGCCGATCTGTCGGGCCGCGTTGCGCTGACGCTCACCGTGCCGCAAGCGGCGCTGGGGGCCGAGGCGCTGGTGACAATTTCCAGCCCGCAGGGTCAGGCGGCCACAGCCCGCGTGGCTTTGACTGCAGCGCACATGGACGTGGTGGTGCAGGTCGCAGACCCGCTGCTTTGGTCGCCAGACGCCCCCAATCTGTACACCGCCGAAATCACGCTTCTCAAAGACCACAACCGCGATGTCACCCGCCACAGCTTTGGCTTTCGCGCCTTTACCAGCCAAGGCGGGCAGATGTTCCTCAACGGCCAGCCGTTCTATATGCGCGCGGCTTTAGATCAAGATTACTACCCTGAAGGCATCTGCACCCCGCCCTCGGTGGCCTTTCTGGAAGACCAGCTTTTGAAGGCCAAAGCGCTGGGCCTGAACATGCTGCGCTGCCATATCAAAGTGCCTGACCCGCGCTATTACGAGGTGGCAGACCGCCTTGGCATGTTGATCTGGACAGAAATTCCCAATGTCGGCGTGCTGACCGAAGCGTCAAAGCGGCGCTTGCGCGAAACGATGGCGGGCATACTGGCGCGCGATGGCAACCATCCATGCATCGTGATCTGGACGCTGATCAACGAAGATTGGGGCATTCGGCTGTGTGATGACGCAGCCCACCGAAGCTGGCTGGCCGAAACCTATGACTGGCTCAAAGCGTTAGACCCCACGCGGCTGGTCTGCGACAACTCGCCCTGTCAGGGCAATTTCCATGTGAAGGGCGATTTTGACGATTTCCACTATTACCGATCGGTCCCCGAACGCCGCGACGAATGGGATGCGCTGACGCGCGAATTGGCACAAGGGGCCGCTTGGACATGGAGCCCCTTTGGCGACGGCACACGGCGCGGTGACGAGCCCAAGATCGTGTCGGAATTTGGCGTTTGGGGCCTGCCCCAGCCCGACCACGTGCGCCTGCACGGGGCCGAACCATGGTGGATGGAGACGGGGCAGCTATGGGGCGACGGGGCGGCCTATCCGCACGGCATTGCGGGCCGATTCAAAGCCTTGGGGATGGAACGCGTCTTTGGCACGCTGGAAAGCTTTGTGACGGCGGCGCAGTGGTACCAATTCGCCAACCTGAAATACGAGATCGAGCAGATGCGCGCTTGGCCGCAGATTCAAGGCTATGTCATCACCGAATTCACCGATGTGCATTGGGAGTCTAACGGGCTTTTGGATATGAACCGCACCCCGCGGGTCTTTCACGACCGCTTCGCCCAGATCAACGCCGATGTGGTGATTGTGCCGAAGGTCGCGCGCTACTCTGGCCGCGCGGGGCAGGTGTGGGGCTGCGATCTGGCCATTGCCAGCGGCGGGGTAGCTTTGGCGGCGGGCGTCGTGCGCTGGCGGGCTGACGGGCAGCATGGCGAGATCGCCTTTAGCGGCGCACAGGCGCTGACGACAACGGCACTGGGGCATCTGTCTTTCCCCCTGCCCAATGTGGCGGCCAACCAGATGCTGACCCTGTCGCTGGAACTGGTTGTGGCCGGCGAAGTGGTGCAGCGCAATCAGGTGGACATTGCCCTGTACGCTGCGCGCAAAACGCAAAACCTGCCCAAGGTTGCGGCCCAAGATGCGGGCATTGCAGCAAGACTTGCGGGCTTGGGGTATAGCTTGGTGCCGCCCGATCAGGCCGAGGTTGTCGTGACCCATGCCTTGGATCAAGCCGATATCCGGCGCATCCAAGACGGGGGGCGCTGCGTGGTTTTGGCAGATGGCACAGTAAAATCCCAAGGAAATCTGCGGGTTGAAGCGGCAGGGCGCGAGCAGCCCTTTATTCCGGTCGTCGACGAAACGCCCGGCATTCCCGTAGGGCCGATCTTTGCCCTGCCCAACATCACGCTGACCGCCCGCCACGGCACAATGTGGCGCGGCGACTGGATCGCAGGCTTTAGCTGGATCCGCCGCGAAGGGGCCTTTGCCGATGTGCCGGGGGGGCCGCTCATCGACTTGTCGTTCAGCGGTGTTGTGCCGCATCATGTGATGGGCGGTTGGGCCGGATGGGAGTTTTCCGGTGCAGTGACGGCCGCTTTGGTGGTGGGCTGGGTTCACAAACCTGTTGCCTTGATGGGGGAAAAACGTCTGGGTCAGGGCGGCTTGGTGGCCACCACCTTCCGGCTGATGGGGGCCGATGATCCGGTGGCCGATGCCCTGCTGGACGGTGTCATAGCACAAGCGGCCAGCATGGCGGTGGATGGTCGCGGCGATCACATATCAAGATAGTCGATACATATCGCGAAATCTGTTGACAGGCGGGCTTTGCGTTTCATAGGCTGAGGGCACAACAAAAAGACGGGTCCAAGCGGGGCCACCTCATGCCGGGCAACCGGCCTGCGCTCTGCGTGCGCCCGCAGGGGACAGAGGGCTCTTGGCGCGGAACTAAAGCTTCACTCACGGGAGGAAACTATGAAACTTTCACTCAAGGCAGCACTGCTGGCCGCAGTCATGTTCGGCACCGGTGCGCAAGCCATGGAAACCGTCGTCTGGTGGGATTTCCTCGGCGGCGGCGACGGCGTTCGGATGAAAAAGCTCATCGAAGACTTTAACGCCGAACACAAAGACGCCATTGAAATCCAAGCGACGACGCTGGATTGGGGCGTGCCTTTCTATAGCAAGGTGCAAACCTCTGCCGCAGTGGGCGAAGGCCCTGACATGATGACCTATCATGCCAGCCGTATCCCCTTGGCTGTCAGCGAAAGCACGCTGACCGAAATCACCGCCGATGACATGGCGACGATGGGCCTGTCGGCTGACAGTTTCGCCCCCGCCACATGGGACGCGGTGCAGGTCGATGGCAAGCAATATGCCGTGCCCTTCGACACCCACCCGATCGTTTTGTACTATAACAAGGACCTGCTGGAAAAATCCGGCCTGATCGGCGCAGACGGTCTGCCCGCTGGCCTGACCGGACTGGACAATTTCAACGCCGCCCTCGCCAAGCTGAAGGCTGACGGCAATGAATGGTCCATTGCGCAGGTGACGGCAGACGGCAACTTTGCCTTCCGCACCGTTTACTCGCTGCTGTGCCAGCAAGACGGGTCAATCGGCAAAGATGGCGATTGGTTCCCCGGCGACAGCACCGACAAGCTGGCAACAGCGATCGGCGTGATCTCTGACTGGGTGAAACAAGGCTACAACCCGCCCAAGACCGACTATCCGTCAACCGTGGCGCTGTTCACCTCGGGCAAGGTGCCCTTCATGATCAACGGCGTGTGGGAAGTTCCCACGATGGACGATCTGAACAAGCAGGGTAAGCTGTTCAACTGGGGTGCTATCGAAATCCCCGCCCTGTTCAACCATCCCTGCACCTATTCGGACAGCCACTCTTTCGCGATCCCGAACAATGTCGACAAGCCTGCAACGCCTGAAAAGCACGCGGCTGTTTTGGAAGTGATCAAGTGGATGGAAGCGCACTCGCTGTTCTGGGCGACGGCTGGCCATATCCCTGCCAACAAAGCTGTGACAGAATCTGCCGAATACAAAGCCATGCAGCCGCAAGCGACCTATGCGCCGCTGACCGCCAATGGCGTGTTCGACCCCAAGTCGGTCTTGGCTGGTGTGGCCTCTCCGCTGTTTGATGCAGCAGGCAATGCGATCACCCCGGCGATGAACGGCGAACTTGACCCGGTTGCTGCGGCCACCCAAATGCGCGACGAACTGAACGGGATGTAACCGTTTCGATCTGATAGCCTGCCGAAGATCACCTTCGGCAGGCATTTTTGTGACAGGACGCCATGCTTCGAAATCGTCGCACCGAGATCATAACGGCCCTCGTCTTCATCGCGCCGTTTTTGGCCATCTATCTTTGGCTGTTTATCTGGCCAACCGCCCAGATGATCGAGCTCAGCTTCCAAAAGGCCCCCCTGATCGGCACGGGCAAATGGGTCGGCTTTGACAATTACATCCGGATGTTCAAAGACGCGACCTTTCGCATCGCTGTTAAAAACACCGCCTACTTTGTGCTTTTAACCGTGGTGCCCGGCACAGTCGTCGCCTTGGCCATCGCGCTTATGGTCAGCCGTCTGCGCGGGCGCTTGCAAAGCCTTATTCTGGCCGCGTTCTTTCTGCCCTATGTTTTGCCTGTGACCGTGGTTTATGTGATCTGGGACTGGATGACGAATGTGCAATTCGGCATGGTGCAGGGCCTGATCACGCTGATTGCGGGCGAACCTGTGAATATCTGGCGCACTGTGGATTGGTTCATGCCCGGTGTTGCGGTTTTGACGATCTGGTGGACCAACGGCTTTTCGATCCTGCTGTTTCTGGCGGGCCTGCGCAACATTCCGGCCGAACTCTACGAAGCCGCCCAGCTGGACGGCGCCACCCGCCGCCAGATGTTTTTCCGCATCACCTTTCCGCTGTTGTGGCCCGTTACGGTTTTATGCCTGACAATCCAGTTGATCTTGCAGCTTAAGATCTTTGACCAAGTGTATCTTTTTGCCCAAGGCGGGCAAACGCGCGCAACCATGGTTTTGGTCCAATATATCTACGAGCAAGCCTTTCAAAAGAACGCCGGCGGCTATTCGGCGACAATCGCCTTGGCGCTGTTTGTGATCGTGCTGGTCTTTTCGTTGCTGCAGTTCCAAGTTCTGCGGGTCAGGAGGCCTGAATGAGCGGTATATCCCCCCCCGCCCGCCGCTTTGATCTGGGGTCCGCCTTGTTGACCCTGCTGACGATCATTGCAGCCCTGATCTGGTTTTTCCCCGTCTATTGGGGCATTGTCACCAGCCTGCGCTATGACGACCAGACCGTGAAGGATTTCGCGCTGATCCCGATGGATCCGACGCTGAAAAACTATATTTTTGACATCGAAAATTCCAACCTGCCGATCTGGTATCTGAATTCCACCATCGTTTCGGTTGGGGTGACGTTTCTTGTCGTCTTTATGGGGGCCACCACCGGCTTTGCCATCAGCCAGTTAAACTTTCCGGGCCGCAAGGCGCTGTGGTGGATGATCCTTGCCAGTTTCATGGTGCCCGTCTCGGCGCTGATTGTGAACCATTTCATCATCATCGCCGATATGAAGCTGTTGAATACCCATATCGGAATCATCCTGCCCATGCTGATCGCCCCTGTCACGGTGATCGTGTATAAGCAGTTCTTCGACGGCCTGCCCAAAGAATTCCGCGAGGCGGCGGTGATGGACGGGGCCAAGGAATACCAACTGTTTTTCCGCGTCTTTTTGCCGATGAACTGGGGGGTGACAACTGCTTTGGCCATCATCACCTTTATCGGCGCGTGGAATTCG
This sequence comes from Paracoccaceae bacterium, assembly GCA_947449875.1. GTDB lineage: Bacteria > Pseudomonadota > Alphaproteobacteria > Rhodobacterales > Rhodobacteraceae > Stagnihabitans. The sequence continues at coordinate 2,615 of CANFSY010000102.1, read as the reverse complement.
TTTTTGTGGCCGTTCTTGGCCGCACAAGATGAAATGATGATGACCGTCACCGTGGGCATCACCGCCGTGCAAGACACCTTTGGCGTGGCTTATGGCCGCGTTCTGGCGGGGGCTGTGCTGGCAGGCTTGCCGGTGGCCACGGCCTATTTGCTGTTCCAACGCCGCGTCACGCAGGCCATCACATTGTCAGCCGGGATCAAGGGGTAAGCTATGGCATCGGTCGAAATTACAGGTCTGGCGAAACGCTTCGGCGCGGTCGAGGTGATCCGCGGTCTTGATCTGTCCGTCGCAGACGGGTCGTTCTGCGCGCTTTTGGGCCCCTCGGGCTGCGGCAAATCCACCATGTTGCGGATGATTGCGGGGTTGGAAAGTGTCAGCGAAGGCACGATCCGCATCGGCGCGCGCGAGGTCACGCATCTGGAACCCGCCAAGCGCGGCGTGGCGATGGTCTTTCAAAACTACGCTTTGTACCCGCATCTGACCGTGGCGCAAAACATCACCTTTTCGATGTCACTGGCCGGAGAGTCAAAGGCCAAACAGGCCGAAGCCGCCGCCCGTGTCGCCAAAACCCTACAACTTGAAACCCTGTTAGACCGCCGCCCCGCCGCCCTATCCGGCGGTCAGCGCCAGCGCGTGGCCATTGGCCGTGCCTTGGTGCGCGACCCGCAGGTGTTTTTGTTTGATGAACCCCTGTCGAACCTTGATGCCCTGCTGCGCGGCCAGATGCGGCTGGAACTGGCGCGGCTTCATGCCGATCTGGGCCGCACGATGGTGTATGTCACCCATGATCAGGTCGAGGCGATGACTTTGGCCGACAAGATCGTGGTTCTGGACAAGGGCAAGATCAGCCAAATGGGCGCGCCGCTGGATCTGTACAACGCCCCCGCCAACCGCTTTGTGGCAGGGTTTATTGGCTCTCCGGCGATGAATTTCTTGCACGCTCGCGCCCTCAGCACCGCGCAGGGCCTAGAGGTCACCTTGGGAGGGGCGACCTTAACCCTTCCCGCCCGCGCCATCCCTGCGGGCGAACATCCGGTTGACCTTGGCGTGCGCCCCGAAGACATCCGCCTGACCAATGCCGGCGAAGGCAAGCTGAGCGGCCGCATCGCCGTGGTCGAGGCTTTGGGCAACACAACCTTTATTCATGTCGATACCGATCGCGGCCAAGTGAATGTGCAAACCGATGCAGCCTTGCGGCTAGAGGTGGGGGGCACTGTCGGGCTGGCCTTTGATCTGACCAAAGTCCATGTCTTTGATGCCACGGGTCTAAGCCTGCCAAAGGTGTAACACCGTCGCGCAGGTCGCACAGCTGCGGCCCAAGCGCCCCCCCTACAGCGCTTGGCCTGTCATCAGTTTCGGCGGTGCCCCGTTCAGCCCCGCAGCTTGGCGCATAAACCCGCGCCGCAGGGCGGGGGCGGCGTTCACCAAGCCCAAGCCCAGATCGCGCAGGCCCCGCAACAGCGGATTGTCGTTGGAAAACAAACGGTTGATCCCGTCCATCCCCAAAGCCATGGCCGTTGTGTCAAAGCGCCGCCAGCTTTGATACCGCTGCAACACGTCCAAAGCGCCGATATCCTCGCCCCGCCTGTGCGCCTGTACCACCACTTCCGCCAAAGCTGCCACATCGCGCAGCCCAAGGTTCAGCCCCTGCCCTGCCAAGGGATGCACGCCGTGGGCCGAATCGCCCACCAGCGCCAGACGCGGGGCGACATAGCTGTCAGCCAAAGACAGGCTGAGCGGATAGCTAAAACGCGCGCCGGCCAAGGTGATCTCGCCCAGATAATCGCCAAAGCGCGGGCGCAGCTCTGCCAAAAAGGCGGCATCGTCCAAAGCCGCCAAGCGGGCGGCGGCGGAGTCTTGCTCGCTCCACACGATTGACGAATGATGCCCCCCCGCCAAAGGCAAGATCGCCAAGGGACCGCCCGGCATAAAGAATTGATGCGCCGCACCCCCATGGGGCCGCTGGTGATGCACCGCTGTCACCAGCGCTGTCTGGCCATAAGACCACCCCTGCCGCCCGATGCCCGCCCGCAAAGCGGTGCCCGAAGCGCGCCCGTCACACCCCACGACCAACTGCGCGTGCAGCACCGCACCCGAGGCCAGCGTTACCTGCCCCGCCTCTTGCGCGACCACGGTTTGCCCCGACAGAAGCGTGATCAACGGTTGGGCCGCCATGGCCGCCAGAAAGCCTGCGTACAGGTGGCGGTCTTCGACCATAAAGCCCATCGGCCCGTCTTCCATCTCGGCCGCATCAAATTGCAGCGCAAAGGGCGATGCCCCCTCGCCCGCGCGCCCATCAGAGGCGACGACCTGCAAGATCGGCTGGGCTGTCACCGGCCAAACCCCCACCGCCTGCAACAACCGCTGCGAGGCCAGCGCCAAGGCGTAGGCCCGCCCGTCAAACCCGACCTCGGCCCGATCTTGTGGTGCGCGCGCATCCACCACGGTGACGCGCAACCCCGCCTGTGCCAAGGCCAGCGCCAAAGCAGGCCCGTTCAGCCCGCCGCCCACGATCACGACTTCTGTTTTCTGTTCGTTTTCCATGCGCCATCATTCCGCAAACAGGCGGCAAAGTCCACATCGCGCAGCGGCCAAACCATCTGCGCTTTCCCTTT
>CANFSY010000101.1 GCA_947449875.1 Paracoccaceae bacterium | reverse complement strand
ATCAAGGTCAGACAGGGCACGCCCTGCCACCGTGATGCGGCCCGTATGGGGCACAAGGCCGACAATCGCCTTGGCAATCGTCGATTTCCCGCATCCCGATTCCCCCACCAGCGCAAAGGTCTCGCCGCGCCGGATGTGCAGCGACACCTGCTCGACCGCGTGGACCTGATGGGTGATGCGGCCCAGCACACCGCCCCGCAGCGGGAAACGCACCGAGACATCGGCCAGCTCCGCCACCACCGCGCCCTGCGGCGCGGGGCGGGCGGGGCTGCCCATGCGCGGCACGGCAGACAGCAGGGTTTGGGTATAAGGCGCTTGGGGTTGGGCAAACAGGGCGCGGGTTGCGGCCTGTTCCACCAGTGCGCCGTTTTGCATCACGATCACACGGTCGGCCATTTCGGCCACCACGCCCATGTCGTGGGTGATCAGAATAATCGCCGTGCCCAGATCGCGCTGCAGGTCGCGCAGCAAATCAAGCACCTCGCGCTGGACGGTCACATCCAGCGCGGTTGTGGGTTCATCCGCAATCAGCACTTGCGGGCGCAGCGCTAGCGCCATGGCAATCATAACACGCTGGCGCATCCCGCCGGACAATTCGTGGGGGAATTGGTCCAAGCGGCGTTCAGGCTGCGACAGGCGCACAGCGCGCAAGGCTTCCAGTGCGCGCAGGCGCGCGTCGGCGCGCGAGGTGACGGTATGGGCGCGGATCGCTTCGGTCAGTTGCGCGCCGATGGTCATCACAGGGTTCAGCGAGGTCATCGGTTCTTGAAAGATCATCGCGATGCGGTCACCGCGCAAGGCGCGCATCTGGCGTTCCGGCAGGGCCGAAATGGCCTGCCCGTCAAGGCTGACGGCGCCTGCCGTAACAGACACATTGGGCGGCAACAGGCCCATGATCGCCAGCGCCGTGATCGACTTGCCCGACCCGCTTTCGCCCGCAATCGCCAACACCTCTCCCCGCTTGAGGGTAAAGGACAAATCGCGCACCAAGGGCTTTTGCCCCGCCTCGGTCGCGACCGAAACCGTCAGGTTCTGCACCGTCAGCACAGGGGTCTCCGGGGCCTGTGCGGCCCCGGATATGGGCGTCATCGCCGTCATTCGAACACGCAGCGCGGGAAGTAGAACGACACGACCCAGTTGGGCATATCAACGATTTCCGAGATGCGCAGATCGCCGCAGGTCGACACCAGCATATAAGCCTCAACCGCCGCCATGCCGCGCGATGCGCATAGGAAATCCACCATACCAGACACCGCATCGCGCGAAGCAGACATCAGATCAGGGCCAATGCCGGTTGTCACCTCGTACCCTTTGGCGTCTAGGTGGCGGGTGACGGGGCCGGGTGTGGTGAAGCGCGGGGTTTTGAGCGCATAGTTTTTCACCAGATCCAGCGTCAGCACCACATCCATCGGGCTTTCGATGGCAGTGCCGCACACCTCGCCGTCGCCTTGGGCGGCATGGGTGTCGCCGACGCTGAATAGCGCCCCTGCCACCTCGATCGGCAGATAAAGCACGGTGCCCGCGTTCAGATCGCGGATATCCAGATTGCCCCCCACGCGGCGGGGCGGCACGACAGAGTGCAGGCCGCGTTCGGCCAGCGCATTGCCGATGGTGCCGGCAAAGGGTTTCAGCGGCACACGCGCCTCGCGCCCGTATAGGGCGGGGCCCATCTGGCTTGGGTCATAAGACCAGACGTGCAAGGCGGGGTCGGTGAACTGGTCGGCAAGCAGCCCAAAGCCCGGGATATTCGCCGTCCACCCAAACCCCCGCCCGTCAAAGGCGCGCGGGGCGAAGCTGTCGATGGTGACTTTCAGCACGTCGCCGGGTTCGGCCCCGTCCACGAAGATCGGGCCGGATACCGGATTGATCTTGCCGAAATCCAAAGCCGACACATCAGCGACCGTCGACTGCGGGCCAAGCTGGCCCGCAGAAGAATCGTTGCAATGAAACAAGATCGTTGACCCCGGCTCTACCCGTGCGGCAGGGGCAAAAGAATTGTCCCAGCCGAAATGGTGCTGTGCGCCGTGGATCGTGTAATTGCAGGCTTTACACATGGGGTTATTCTTTGACGTAGATGTAGTCAAAGTTGATCGGTGTTGCCACCGGATCGGCGTAAAGCTCGTTTGCGCCGCCCAAACGCGGGCCGTGCATCGTGTAGCGGCTTTCGTTGAACACTGGCACCCACGGCGCATCGGCCATCACCTTGGCCATGATGTCAGACCACGCTTTCATGCGGTCGGCGGTTTGCTCGGGCGCTGTCATCGCATCGGCTGCGGCGGCTGCGGCATCAAGGTCTTTGTTGCAGTAATGCGCCCAGTTCCAGCCGCCGGGGCCGCCAGCTTGGCACGACAGGATCGGGCCGTAGAAATCCGACGGATCGGGGAAGTCTGCCGCCCAAGCCATGCCGCCCGACCAGATCATGGCGGCTGTGTCCGGCTCTCCGCCCGCTTGGATCACGTTGGCCTGTGCCAGCGATTGCAACGAGGCTTTCACGCCGATTTGCGCCAGATCCTGCTGGATCGCTTGGGCGATGCGCGGGTTGGGGTCGGTGTTATAGACGTAAAGTTCGGTTTCAAAACCATCGGGCAGGCCCGCTTTGGCCAAAAGCGCCTTGGCGGCTTCGGGGTCGTAGGCGTAGCCTGCAAAGGCCGGATCATAGCCGGGCATGCCGGGGGGCAGAACCTGACCGGTCGGCTTGGCGCGGCCGTTGATGATCTGGGTGATACGCTCTTTGTTGATGGCCATGTTCAGGGCCTGACGCACTTCTAGCTTGTCAAAGGGGGCCACGTTCAGGTTCATCGTGATATAGCCGGTCTGTAGGCTGGCTTGGCTGACCACCAAGGCCGCCTGTGCCGGATCGCCCATCACTTCGGTAAACTTGGCGGGGGGGATGCCGTCGCCTGCAATGTCAATCTCGCCCTTTTGCAGGCGCAGCAGGGCCACGACCGGCTCTTGGCCGACTTGGAAGGTGATCTTGTCCAGATAGGGCTCGCCCGCGCGCCAGTAATCGGCGTTGCGTTCAAAGACCAGTTGCTGGCCCAGCGTCCAATCGGTCAGCTTGAAGGCACCGGTGCCCACGGGATGCTTGCCGAAATCCGCGCCCGCTTCCTCGACCGCTTCTTTGGCCACGATATAGCTGAAGTTCAGCGCCATCACCTGCAAGAAGGTCGCATCAGGCCGGTTCAGCGTGATCTCGACCGTCAAGGGATCAAGAACCTTCACCCCTTCAAGGCTGGTGGCCGAACCATCGGCCATTTTCTCAGACCCTTTGATCGACGCAAAGAACCCCGCCCCCGGCGATTGGGTGGCAGGCGAAGTCACACGGTCCAGCGAGTATTTCACGTCATCCGCCGTCATCTCGCGCCCGTTCGAGAATTTGACCCCTTTGCGCAGATGGAAGGTAAAGGTCATGCCATCGGTCGAGACATCATAGCTTTCCGCCAGACCGGGGCGCAGGGTGGTCGTGCCGGGAACATAATCCATCAGCCCGTCAAACAGCGACTTGATCATCGACCAGTTCTGCCAATCATAGCCAATGGCAGGGTCCAGCGTGGCCACATCGTCGTGATAGGTCACGGTAATCTCGCCGCCCTGTTTGGCGGCGGGGTCGGGGGTGTAGTCTTGCGCAAGGGCAGGCACAGCAAAGGCCAGCACAAGCGCGGTCGAGGCGAGAAGGTTTTTCATAAGTCTCTCCTGTTGCGGGAACGGGTTAACGGATTTTTATTCTTGGGTCGATGAACGGGGTGATCAGGTCGGCCAGAAGATTGCCCAGCACGATGGCCACGGCAGATACCAAGGTCACAGCCATAATGATGGGAATGTCGATGCGCTGGATGGCTTGCCACGCCAGTTGCCCGATGCCGGGCCAAGCAAACACGCTTTCCACCACCACCACACCGCCCATAAACACACCAATGTCGATGCCGATCATGGCGATTACCGGCAAAATCGCATTGGGCAGCGCGTGGCGCAGAATAACGCGAACGCGGGTTAATCCCTTGGCACGGGCGGTGCGGATGAAATCGGTGGCCAGCACCTCGATCATAGACGAGCGCATCATCCGCGCATACCAGCCAGACCCAAGGATGCCCAAGGTCACCGCTGGCAGCACCAGATGGCGAAAGGTGCCGTAGCCGCCCACGGGAAACCAGCTTAACTGCACGGCAAAGACATACAGCAAGATCAGGCTGACCACGAATTGCGGGGCTGATACCGTGACAAAGGATGTCATCATCAACATCTGGTCGGTAAAGCGCCCCTTGGTCAGCGCGGCCACAATCCCCATGGTCAACCCCAAGGCCAGCTCACAGGCAATCCCCGCCGCCATCAAAAGCAACGTCGCGGGCAGGCGCGAGGCGATCAGTTCCGCCACTTGGGTCTTTTGCAAATAGCTGCGCCCGAAATCGCCCTGCACCAACCCCGCCAGATAGCGCAGAAACTGGATCACAAAGGGCTGATCCAACCCCAATTCGCGCCGGATGTTTTCAACGGTCTGCGCACTGGCCGAACGCCCCGCAATCTGGCGCACCGGATCGGCGGGCAGGATGTAGAGCAGGAAAAAGGTGATAAAGGCCACACCCAGCAAGATCAGGGCAGACTGGATCAGCCTGCGTGCCAAATAGCTTGCCATTTACCCCCTGCCCCTTTGTGTCGGATCCAGCACGTCACGTAGCGCATCGCCCACAAGGTTAAAGGCCAAAGCCAGCAGGATAATCGCCGCCCCCGGGATAAAGACCAGCCAAGGGGCCGATTGGAAATAGGTCTGGTTTTCAAAGATGATATTGCCCCAGCTTGGCATGGGCGGCTGCACGCCCACCCCCAGAAAGGACAAGGTCGCCTCTAACAGCACCGTGGTGGAAATGCCCAAAGTGCCCCAGACGATGATCGTGGGCAACAGATGCGGCAGGATGTGGTGCAGCAGAATGCGCCCCGTCGATGCCCCCAAGGTGCGCTCTGCCGCAATGAAATCGCGCGTGGCAAGCGAGGATGTCTCGGTATAAATCACCCGCGCCGTTTGCACCCAGTTGACCAAGGCAATCACCAAAGCCACGATCCAAAGCGAGGGTTGGAAGATAGCCGCCAGACAAATCGCCAGCAAAAGCGCGGGAAAGGCCATCATCAAATCGGTAAACCGCATCAAGGCCGCGCCGATCCAGCCTTGGAAATAGCCTGCAACCAGCCCCACCGCGGTACCGATTAGCACGGACAGCCCATTGGCCACCACCCCGATGATCAACGAGGTGCGCGCGCCGTACAAAATGCGCGAGAACAGATCGCGGCCCAAAAGGTCGGTGCCAAAGACAAAGGCCGCACTGGGCGGCATCGGCGCACCCTCTAGTGTCAGCCCGTCAAACATCTGCTCTTCGGGCGCATAGGCCACCAGCCAAGGGGCCGCCAGCGCAGCCCCCACGACCACGCCAATCACCACAAGCCCCAAGACCGCCAACTTGCGCCGCATCAAACGGCGCATCGGCCCTGCGGGGCGGGTGGGGTCAGACAAGGCGACAGACATAGGCATCCTTTCCAGTCACGCAGGGCTGCAACGCCGTGTGACCCTGCGGTAAGGGGCGGACGCTATCGGCGGGTTCTAGACCCGTCAAGGCGCGCTACAGTGTAGGCAAGGGATCAGTGCTGCGCAAACAAGCATGTGCCTGATTTTTAAGCGCAGCCCCGTATCGCCACCCGATGGTCCGGCGCTCGGCCAAGCGTGCCGAGACGGATGCAAGTGCACAAGGACCACCGACGCCAAGTGCCGATCCGTCGCAAAGTGGCCAGCTTTCGCAGGCCAAAACGCGCGGGCTTAAATGGACCCGTTCCCATTTGCCCGATCCCCCCGTAACCTGCCGCAAAAAGGGGGAAGCTTATGAAACGCATTGCCGTTGTGACGGGGGCCGCAGGGGGTATGGGGCGGGCGATTGTGGACCGGCTGATCGAAGATGGGCTGCACGTGGTGGGCGTCGATCTCAACGCCCCTGCCGTTCTGGGCATGTCAGCCGACCTGTCGGATTTCACGCCAGAAGTCTGCGATCTGACCGATGCCGAGGCGATTTTTGACCTGTTTGACCGCATCACCCGCCGCTTTGGCGGGGTGGATGCCTTGGTCAACAATGCGGGCACGTGTTTCATGTCAGACTTCCCCGACATTTCCGCCGACGAGTTGGACCGGCAGATGGCCGTCAACTTCTCGTCGGCGTTCCATTGCTGCCAACAGGCGGTCAAGGCCATGGCGGGGCGGGCGGGGGTGCGCAAGATCGTCAATATCTCGTCCAACGGGGCGTATAACTTTGACGTGTTCGATCCGCCGCATTACCGCGCCTCAAAGGCTGCGATGGATACGTTGACCAAGGATCTGGCGCGCCGCTACGCCCGCGACAAAATCGCCTGCAATTCGATCGCCCCCGCCATGACGCAAACGCCGTTGTTCAACGTGCTGACAGCCGAGGTGTTAGACCGCGCCATTTCCGCCATGCCCCACGGCCATGCGATGCAGCCCGAACAGATTGCGGCGTGGGTGGGCTTTTTGATCTCGCCCGCGGGGGATGTGTCTTCGGGCAATGTGATTATCCTGAACCAAGGGCGTGACGTGCGGTGAAGGTGACAATCCACAAACTGTTCGACTATCTTCTGAGCACCACGACCGAGGTGCCCGACTGCGTCTCGGGTTTTTCCCTGTCACACTCCCCCCGCCTGCGCGACTTTATGGGCGACTTGGACCCGAACCTGTCGCTGGATTGGAACGGTGTTAGCTTTCAGGGCCTGCCAAGCTTACGCGCCCATGTGATCGCCCAAGCGGGGCTGTCGGGCACCTGCACCCCCGACGATGTGCTGATCACCGCCGGCGCGGCAGAGGCGAACTACCTGTGCCTGCGCCAGCTTTTGTCTGCGGGCGACGAGATGGTCACCGAAACACCGGGCTGGCCACAGGCGGCGGTGCTGGCCAAGGCCATCGGTGTGCAGCTTACGACCGTGAAGCGGCACGAGGCGGACGGCTGGCGGCTGGATTTAGACGCCCTGTCAAACGCCGTCACCCCGCGCACCAAGGTGATCTTCCTGTCCAACCCCAACAACCCCACAGGCCAGCTTTTGACCCAAGCCGAGTTGCACCAGATCGCAAGCATCGCCGACCGCGTGGGCGCTTGGCTGATCGTGGACGAGGTTTATGCAGGGCTGGAATGGCAAGGCCCGCGTGCCCCCTCGATTGCGGGGATGTATCCGCGCGGGATCACCACGGGGTCGGTGTCGAAAGCCTTGGGGTTGCAAGGGCTGCGGACGGGCTGGATGATCTGCCGCGATCAGGGAATGATCCGCGACGGGGTGATCTTGCGCGAAAATTCGTCAGAGATCATGAATATCTTGGGCGAACATATCGCAGACATTGCCCTGCGCCCTGATCGTCTGGCTGCTGCGCTTGAAAAAGCACGTGCCGAAGGCAGGGCCAATCTTGCGATGCTAGACAGTTTTATCACCAGCCAACCGCGCCTGTCATGGATCAAACCGCAGGCCGGATTGATCGGGCTGGCAAAGTTGCAGGGCGAATTGGCCGAACCCTTTGCGCGGCGCTTGTTGGCAGCACCCTACCGCACCTTTCTACTGCCCGGCACAGCTTATGAAGAACCCCACCATATCCGCTTGGGCGTAGGTGGCGGGGCCGAAGTGCGCTTGGGCGAAGGTTTGGCGCGGCTGGCGCAGTGTTTGGCGGCGCAGGCTTAGGCTTGCTGTGCCAAAGCCTCGGCCACGGCAAGGTCTGCCATCGCTAGGGCCGCTTCGCGCGTTGACGCAGCAGCGATGAAGCGGGCGTTGTGGCAAAAACTGGCCCCTTGCACGCCGCAGGCCTGCTCTAGCGCGGCCCCCGTCAACCCCGCCCAAGCGGCGGGCAGGTCGGCGCGTTGGGCGTAGCCCTCGTCGCTTTGGCGAATGCCGGTCACACACCAGTCTTGCTGGCGGGGATGAACGACAAACAGTAGATGATCAGCCCCCGCCTTCACGACACTCGGTCGAAACGGCATGCCGCGCGGCAGTTCAAGGATGCGAGAGGCCCCCGCCGCGACAATCGCCTGCTGCACCACAGCCTCAGCCCGGCGTTTGGCGGCGGAATTGGCCACCCGCGCCTCGGTAAAGCTGCGGGCGATCGACAGGGCCAGATGAAACCCCGCCTCTTCTGCCGCAGGATCGGTGCTGTCAAAGACGGGTTTTAGCGTTTCAATCAATCCCGGCAGGGTCATCGACGCCAAAGGCCCCGCTTCTGACAGGCTGACCACACCGTTGTCGACCAGATCAACCGGCAAGACAAAACTGGCATCGAACGCGGCGTGCAGCGCCTCGATATCCTCGGGCGGCACGGCGCAGGCGGTCAGATAGGCGCGGCCAAAGTGGTGCCAGATCAAGCCAAAGGAACTGTAGGGCTGCCCATCGGGCCGCAGGGGTGCGCCGCGCTGATGGTGGTCAAATATCCCCGCCGCCGCATCATAGGCCCCGCCCACGTCATAAATCAGCCGATCCGGCGCAGGCGTGATCTGCGCAGGCGCGCGGCTGCGCACCAGTTGGGCCTGCGGATAAAGCTTGGTCAGGATGACGGACGAAAACACCTCATCGGCATGAAAGCCGCCGGAATGGGTGACAAGCAGGGCGATGGTCATGGGTCAGGGTCCGATCCGGGCTTAGGCCGCTTGGGCTGCGTGTTTGGCAAACAGGGTCTGCCAATCGCTGATCACCTGCGGGGTCAAGAACAACAGACCTGCCACGTCTTCGACCGACAGGCCGTCAGACAAAAGCAACAGCGCATTGGCCATGCGCGCTTGCACCACATCGGCAGATTTGCTTTGCAGCGCTTGGATCAGCATGGCACGGTCGGTCGTTGAAAGAAGCATCGGGTCTTCGCCTGTTATTTCGCAAGCGCGGCGTGTGACACAGCCACAGGCGACAGGCAACGGGGGCGCAAGGTAACTTTAGGGTTTTACGCGCATTTTTGGGCGGCCAGTGCGTTTGGCAAGGCCCACCGACGGCAATGGCCGCCCTTACGCGGCCGGCTTTTCCTGAAAGCCTTCTTGCAGGGGGCGAAAGGCGTTCACAAACCGCTCTAACGCATGGGCCTCGCGCGAGGGGATCAACGCGGGGATGATAAAGGCCGGATCCTCGACGTTCGAGCGAAACTCCATGCAGCGGGCCATGGATTGGCCTTCCACCGGCGGCAAGCCAAAATAGGCGCGCGGGCGGCCGGTGGCATCGAACTGTCCGCTGGGTTCCCCCGGCGCCACAAAACAAATCAATTGCACCCGAAGATCGGGCATGGCCAGGCCGTCCGTTATCATAGCCAAAACATCGGGGGCAGGCACGGTGGCCGAACAGACAATGGCTTGGATAGACAGATCACTGTCCACGGCAAAGCTGCGCAAGATTTCCAAAACCTCAGGCAGCAAGACTTCAGACCCGATGAAGCACGGGGCGGCGGGGTGCTCTGTCAAGAACGTGTGAAGGGTCGCCTGAAGCTCGCTTGCGACCTGCGGCGAAGGGGCTTGCGCCTTAAGGTCAACCACATCTGTGCCGCCCATCAAGCGGCTGTAGCTGCTGCGAAGATTGCGGCGAAACGCGCCAATTTCCAACGGACGGACCGCATGAGACGCGGCCCCCACAGAATAGCCAAAGCCCAAGAACGAGGTGCGCAAATCGTCCGTCAGCGGCAAAATCAGCGTCAGGGTCCGGCGTTCGCTGCCAGATTTGGCCACATCGGCGGGCGGGACTTGCGGCGATGGCACCGCGACGGCAGGCGGCATTACAGGCGCTGGGTCGACCGGTTCTGCGAGGGCGGCGACGGACGGCAGGACAGGCACCGCGTCGACCGGTTCTGCGAGGGCAGCGACGGGCGGCACGATCACTGTTACAGGTTGTGGCGCAGCTGCCATCTGGACCAGAACCGGTTCGGTTAGGTCATGCGCCGCCGTTTCCGACGCCAAGTGTGGCACAAAGATACAACTTTCGGCTTGCACTGCAAGGTCAAGGCGCGAGGGCTCAGCGGCCAGCAAACGCCAATCCATGAACACAAAGGTGCGAAACTCTTTCGACGGCATCCGAAGGACCAGACGTTCGATGCGGTCATGAAGCGGCGCAAACCGCTTGCGCGTTTGCTCAATCGTGTCGGTGCCAACTGACAGAGTGAACGTCGCAAGCGTCGCCATATCGCGCCCCGACACGGTCAGAGCCCCATCAAATTGTGACACCTTCAACTGGCGCGGGCCTTGCGCCACACCGACGGCCTTATAAAGCGAAAAGCTTTGATCTAGAATCAGATCAAAACAGCCATCAATGCCAAAGGCATCATCAATTGGCCTTAAATAAACGTCGTCGCCTTGGCCCTGCCAAGGCGATAGGTGCAGCAAACTAAAATAAGCACCCATCCGCCGACGGTAAACCGACATGCCGTCAGGCCCAAGACATACAAGATTATTCTGAAGGTCCACTGAGCAGCACCGATCCTTACCGGTTCTAAGGCATGATATATGTCTTTAAGGTCTGCGAAAGCTACGTCCATAGTTCCGACCAGCGTCGGAGAGATATCCCGAAAGCAGCTCTAAATACCCTGCCCCTTTAAGAGGGGCAGGGCCAAGGTCACATAACTTCCCTACGCTTGAACTCTTCACGCGTGGCGGCGAACCAACTGCGCAGATCGTCCATCCCCGAATAGATGCTCCACAGTTCGACGTCCAAGCTTTCGATGATCTTATCTTCGGTCATTTCCAGAGCGGACTCGAGCGAAACATAACGCTGCTCCATCGGCAACCACAGCTCGGACATGCAACGCGGAAGGCGGATAAAGCGCAGGTCGGCTTCCATTTTGATTTTCATCAGCGTTTCGCGGATGCCAAGGGATTCAAACGTACCGCCTTGTTCATTCATGACAACATAAATGCGCCGCACCGGCAGACTTTCCGACGACCCGAACCGGCGCACCAAGTCAAACATATCGTCGACGGCGCGGCGTTCTGCCTTACACACCAAGAAAACATCAATCGGCGGCGCACTGCGCGAGCGCAACAGATCAGGGGCGCGGCGGATTTTACCCCAATTCAGAATTTGGTCCACAACGTTCGCCCCGATGTCGAGCGTCACATTGCCCTTCAACAGCAGCGGACCCAGTGCGTCCCAGTAGCGAACGCCGGCGCTCAGATCATTGGACTCTTTGGCTGCCGAAACGCTCGGGCCAGTGCCAAACTCGGTCACTTTGTCGCCATACATCCGGCCCAGCTTCGAGCGGCCAGATTCGTCAATGAAATCTGCTGCAGCCAAGGCAGTTTCGGCCCCCATGGTACGGGAGGCCACGTAAAGCGTCTGTGCAACCGTTGTTTTACCTTGCCCGCCAGCATGCGCGCAGCATATGCGTGTGATCATAGTTGTCCCCGATTTTGCCCTGTCTCGTTTAGATTTAGACTATCGCAGTGAAAGCGGCAACCCAAACGGCCGCACGAACGTGGTGTCTTTTGTATATGTGAACACTCTTAATTGCCCGCGACATACTCTTTTTTCTTTGACCGCCCGCAACGTACTCGAGAACATATGAATATTGCTCAACCGAAATCACCACCCACAGCCGATGACATCGCTGAATAGCAGTGCCACAGCGGACATCGGTTCGCGTTTAGTCGGGGAACTGCTGCGAAACCCAAAGCACCAGCTCCGCCCCGGCAAATGCGTTAAATTTATAAAATTTCAGTAATTTAAGCGCATAGGCGCATGAATGAGCCGGGATAAAGACAGCCACGCAGATTAACGTCGCGGCGTTGAGTCTGATGACGATGTTAAACTTTCCACAAGACATGCCCTAAAGTAAGTCCTTTTATAACTAATGCCCTAAAACATACTTCCTGTTCCAAACCATAGTTTATATTTTGAACTAAAGCTTGCCCCAACGGATGTCGGTCGGTCAATGTGACTTTCGCCAACGTACTGCAACCGATAGCAATAGTTGACTCGATCACGCGAAATCATTAGGGTCAGGATTCATAACCAGAACAAGACCACAGCGGCTAAGGCGCATGCGGATAGGAAGACTTTGGGGCACCGGTCGTATCGGGTCGCTACCCTTCTCCAGTCCTTGAGCCGAGCGAAGTTGTTCTCAATCTTGTGGCGATTTTT
>CANFSY010000100.1 GCA_947449875.1 Paracoccaceae bacterium | reverse complement strand
GGGCTGCTCGCCCCCCCGCGCCCCCCCGCGCCAAGGGGGCCGTCTGCCCCCTTGGGATCCCCCGAGGATATTTGCGCACATATGAAAGGGGCATCTTCTTGCAGCCAGTCGGGCACGGGTTGGTCTTGGGTGGCTTGCGCGGCGCGCAGGATCGGGGCGTAGCCTGTGCAGCGGCACAGGTTGCCGGCCAGCGTGGTGTCATGGTCGCGGTCGCCGTTCAGGTGGGCTGTGGCCATCGACATCACGAAGCCCGGCGTGCAAAAGCCGCATTGGCTGCCGTGGTGGGCGACCATCGCCGTTTGTACGGGGTGGGCTTGGCCCTCGGGGCCTGTCAGCCCCTCGACCGTGCGCACAGCTTTGCCGTGCAGTTGCGGCAGGAACAGGATGCAGGCGTTGAGCGCGCGGGGGCCTTGGGCATCTGTCACCATCACGGTACAAGCCCCGCAATCGCCTTCGTTGCAGCCCTCTTTGGTGCCTTTCAGCCCTGCGGTTTCCCGCAGGTAATCAAGCAGGGTATGGGTGGGGTTTGCCGTGGAGACGGCAACGGGGGCTCCGTTCAGTAAAAACGTCACCTGCGTCATGATCTGTCCTGCCGCGGTCTTTGGACTGGGCTTTGCCCCCCGATGCGGCGGAAAGGGGCGAGCTTTTCCCATTTGAACGGGACAAGGGGGCGCATGTCCAGCCCTTCCTTTGGGATTTGGGCGAAAGCTCTTTCATGGGTTGGGTGAGAATGGCGCGCAAATGGGCGTAAGGCGGGCGTTTCCCTTCGGCCCGCCTTGCGCTAGGCTAACCGCCATGGCCCAACCCCGATTCATCCACCTGCGCGTGCATACCGAACACTCCCTTCTGGAAGGGGCGGTTCCGGTCAAGGCGCTGATCAAACTGGCCAAGGCATCCGAAATGCCCGCCGTGGCTGTGACCGACACCAACAACATGTTCGCGGCCCTTGAGTTTGCCGTTTCGGCCTTGGGCGAGGGGGTGCAGCCGATCATGGGCTGTCAGGTCTCGGTCGCTTACGAAACACCGGCTGCGGGCGAAAAGACCAAGCCTGCTGCGCCGCTGGTTTTGCTGGCGCAAAACGAGGCGGGGTATTTGAACCTGATGAAGCTGAACTCTTGCCTGTATATCGACAAGGGCGGGGCTTTGCCGCAGGTGACGCTGGAAGAGGTGGAACGGTATAGCGCAGGGCTGATTTGCCTGACGGGCGGGCCAGACGGCCCCCTGGGGCGCAGCATTTTGGCGGGGCATTTGCCCAAAGCGCGCGCCTTGCTGCGCAGGTTGGCTGCGGCCTATCCTGACCGGCTTTATGTCGAACTGCAGCGCCATCCGGGCGAAGGCGGGGCCTTGCCGGAAGGGGAGGCGGCGTCGGAAGCTGCCATGGTCGATCTGGCCTATGATCTGGGCCTGCCCTTGGTCGCCACCAACGATGTCTATTTCCCCAAAGCCGAGATGTATCTGGCGCATGATGCGATGATCTGCATCGCCGAAGGGGCCTATGTTGACCAAAGCCAACCGCGCCGCCGTCTGACCGCCCAACACTATTTCAAAACCGAGGCCGAGATGGCGACCCTGTTCGCCGACCTGCCCGAAGCCTTGGACAACACCGTCGAAATCGCCCGCCGCTGCGCCTTTGCCGCCTATAAGCGCAAGCCCATCCTGCCGAAATTCGCCGATGACGAGGTGCACGAATTGCGCCGGCAGGCCAATGCGGGGCTGCAGGCGCGTCTGGCCGTGATCCCCCATTCCGTAACCCCCGCCGACTATCAAGCGCGGCTGGATTTCGAACTGGATATCATCGAAAAGATGGGCTTTCCGGGCTACTTCCTGATCGTGGCCGATTTCATCAAATGGGCCAAGGATCACGGCATTCCGGTGGGGCCGGGGCGCGGATCGGGGGCGGGGTCGCTTGTGGCCTATGCGCTGACGATCACCGACCTTGACCCGTTGCGCTATGCGCTGCTGTTCGAGCGGTTCTTGAACCCCGAGCGCGTATCTATGCCCGACTTCGACATCGACTTTTGCATGGACCGCCGCGAAGAGGTGATCCGCTATGTGCAAGAGAAATACGGGCGCGAGAAGGTGGCGCAGATCATCACCTTTGGCGCTTTGCTGTCCAAAGCCGCCGTGCGCGATGTGGGGCGGGTGCTGCAACTGCCCTATGGTCAGGTGGACCGGCTGTCCAAGATGATCCCCTTGGAAGGGGTCAAACCCGTCAGCATCACCAAGGCCTTGGCCGACGAACCCCGCCTGCGCGAGGCCGCCAAGGAAGAGGTGGTGGGCCGCCTGTTGGGCTTTGCCCAGCAGATCGAGGGGCTGTATCGCAATGCCTCTACCCATGCGGCGGGCGTGGTGATCGGGGATCGCCCCTTGGACGAGCTGGTGCCCTTGTACCAAGACCCAAGGTCTGACATGCCCGCAACCCAGTTCAACATGAAATGGGTTGAAGCCGCGGGGCTGGTGAAGTTTGACTTTCTGGGCCTGAAAACCCTGACCGTTATTCAAAACTGTATGGAGCTTTTGGCCCTGCGCGGGGTATCGTTTGACATCAACCTGATCCCGCTGGATGACAAGCCGTCTTACGACCTATATGCCTCGGCCAAGACGGTTGCGGTGTTTCAGGTGGAAAGCAGCGGCATGATGGATGCGCTGCGGCGCATGAAGCCCACCTGCATCGAAGATATCGTGGCGCTGGTGGCCCTGTATCGCCCCGGCCCGATGGAAAACATCCCGACCTATTGCGAGGTCAAGAACGGTCTGCGCGATCTGGAATCGATCCATCCGACGATCGACCATATCTTGAAAGAAACCCAAGGCATCATCGTCTATCAAGAACAGGTGATGCAGATTGCCCAAGTCATGGCGGGCTATTCGCTGGGCGGGGCTGATCTGTTGCGCCGTGCCATGGGCAAAAAGATTGCCGAGGAAATGGCCAAAGAGCGGCCAAAGTTTATCCAAGGCGCTTTGGCCACCCATAATGTGCCCAAGGAAAAAGCGGGCGAGGTTTTTGACCTGCTTGAGAAATTCGCCAACTACGGGTTCAACAAATCGCACGCGGCAGCTTATGCGGTGGTGTCGTATCAAACGGCCTATCTCAAAGCCAATTACCCCGTGGAATTCATGGCCGCCGTGATGAACTGCGACCTGCATCTGACCGATAAGCTGGCGGTTTATAAGCGCGAGGTGGACAAACTGGGGATTGCGACGGTGGCCCCGTCGGTCAACGACTCGCTGGCCAAATTCACCGTGCGCGACGGACGGCTGATCTACGGTTTGGGCGCGCTGAAAGGCGTGGGCGTCGAGGCGATGGCGCTGATCGTCGATGCGCGCGGTGATAAGCCCTTTGCCACGCTGTTCGACTTTGCCCGCCGGGTCGATATGAAACGCGTGGGCAAGCGCCCCTTGGAAATGCTGGCCCGTGCCGGTGCCTTTGACGTGCTAGACCCCAACCGCGCCCGCGTGTTCGAGGCGCTGGATGCGCTGGTCGCCTATTCGGCGGCGGTGGCAGAGGCCAAGGCCTCCACCCAAGTCTCGCTTTTTGGCGATACGGGCAGCGATCTGCCCGAACCCCGCCTGCCGTTCCGCGACGATTGGCTTCCGGTAGAACGGTTGACCCAAGAACACCAAGCCATCGGCTTTTACCTGTCCGGCCACCCGCTGGATGATTACATGTCTGCGTTAAAACGCAAAGATGTCAAAACCTTGGCCGAGGTGACGGTGATGGCCGAACGCGGCCCGCTGGTGGCCAAAATGGCGGGGTCGGTTTCGGCCAAGCAGGAACGCAAATCAGCCAAGGGCAACCGCTTTGCCTTTGTCAGCCTGTCAGACCCGACGGGGCTTTACGAGGTCACAGTGTTTTCCGACACGCTGGAAGCGGCGCGCGATCTGCTGGAACCGGGGTTGAACGTGGTTTTAACGGTCGAGGCGACGTTGGAGGGCGATACGCTCAAACTGCTGGCCCGCGCCGCCCAACCCATTGACCAAGTGGCCGCCGATGCCGGCGCCCAAGCCATCCGCGTGCACCTGAACAGGGCCGAGGCGATCCCCTCTCTCGCCGCCCTTCTGGCCAAGGTCGAAGGCCGCAACAAAGCCCAGATCACCCTGTGCGTGCCCGACGATCAGGGCCGCGAGATCGACCTGACCCTGCCGCAGCCTTATCCGCTGACGCCGCAAATCCGCGGGGCGATCAAGGCGATGAGGGGTGTGGTGTTGGTGGAAGAGGTTTGAGGGGGGGGTAAGGCTATTTGCGCCGGAAAGTTGTACTTATAGCGAAGCCGGTTATGAAAAAAATCGGTAATTGCACTGCTATAGACCAAATCGAACACTCAGGCTTTAGCATGACCAAACAGAGATAACTTCCAAAGCTGACACTACCCAAGGCGATCTGAACCAAGGCTTTTTCCCGATCCATCGGAAGAAAGGGAACGGTAATCGCCATTGATGCACACAGAACAAAATCCATCATCACCGCAAAACCGTGGCCACCGACGTTGAGGTAAACATGATTGAACCAAATGACAAACGCGGTGGCTGAAAGAGCTAGTGCGAAATTGCGGTCAAACGAAAACCCCAGCACGCGGTTTTCTTTGGCAGTGAAAATCCATCCGGCGAAGGGGATTAGCACCGCAAAACCGACTGCAAAGCGCTGATTATAAAGCTGCTCATACATGGCAAGGTCAGGTCGCCAGCCAGTCGCCAAAACACACGCAAGAACGGTCAAGGTAAGCCGCAAATTGGCAAGAAAACTGCTGTCGATCGGCACCACAACCCTACGGATCAGCGCCATTTCAAACAAGAGCAGGGTAACGACGATGCCGACCTGATCCTCCGGCCCACCCCACCGATCCACCGCAAAGGCAACGGCAAAGGGTAAGGCCAGCGCCGCAAACACGACGAACCAGGCAAATTTCGGATAGTCCTTATACATCGCGCACCTCAAAAGGGTTTTGGCAAATACTGTCGTGCAATCCTTTCCACGCTGCGCCAAGTGCTGTGCAAAATCAAGCCACCTCTGCGCCCCGCCCCCTACCAATGCGGCGGCTTTTGATCGGCCAAGGGGATGGAATTGCCCCCCTCACTCTCGCGCGCCGCCTCTCGTTCGGCCAAGAGGCCCACGATGCGGGTCAAGCGGTCGATCTCGCGGCCTTGTTTTGCCACCATATCCGACAAATCCTCTGCCATCCGCATCAGGTGGGCGATTTTCTCTTCCAAGCCTTCCATCGTCATCTTCTTCCCTTTCATACTTGCCCAAATATCCCGCGATAGGTCCGCAGCGTGTGAAACCCTTCGGGCGGCAGCCCCAAGCGCGCCCGCAGTCCTTGAAGCGCCCCCCCGCCTCGGCTATGCAACGCCCAACCAACCAAGGGGCTATCATGGCACAGGACAAACCCGCCCGCCGCCCGCGCGCCGAGCCGCCCAAGGGCTTTCGCGACTATTTCGGCGCGGAAGTCACCGAACGCAAGCAAATGCTGGATAAGGTGGCGGCGGTCTATCATCTTTACGGCTTTGACCCGTTAGAAACCAGCGCCGTGGAAACGGTCGAGGCGTTGGGCAAGTTCCTGCCCGATGTCGACCGCCCGAACGAAGGTGTCTTTGGCTGGCAAGACGAAGACGCTGATTGGCTGGCGCTGCGCTATGACCTGACCGCCCCCTTGGCACGGGTGGCAGCGCAGTTTCGCAACGATCTGCCCTCGCCCTACCGCCGCTATGCGATGGGGCCGGTGTGGCGCAACGAAAAACCCGGCCCGGGGCGGTTCCGGCAGTTCTACCAATGCGACGCCGATACGGTGGGCGCGCCTTCGGTCGCGGCGGATGCCGAGATTTGCGCGATGCTGTCGGATGCTTTGGAAACCGTGGGCATTCCGCGCGGGGATTATGTCGTCAAGGTCAACAACCGCAAGGTTCTGAACGGCGTGATGGAGGTGGCGGGCGTGCTGGACCCGTCCGATCCCACCCGCTTTGAAGCCGAGCGCGGCATTGTGCTGCGCGCCATCGACAAGATGGACCGTTTGGGCGACGAAGGCGTGCGCGCCTTGCTGGGCGCAGGGCGGCGTGATGACAGCGGCGATTTCACCAAGGGCGCGGGGCTTTCGGGCGAACAGGCCGAGGTCGTGATGGGCTTCACCTCGGCCAAGCGGGCGACAGGGCGCGACACCGTGGCGCGGCTGGCAGAGCTGGTGGGCGCTTCGGTCATTGGCCGCGAAGGGGTGGCCGAGCTAGAGATGATGGCCGATCTGTTGGACCGTCAGGGCTATGGCGCCGACCGGATCGTGCTGGATCCCGGCGTGGTGCGGGGTTTGGGATATTACACGGGGCCGGTGTACGAGGCCGAGTTGACCTTTGAAATCTTGGATGAAAAGGGTCGCAAGCGGCAGTTTGGCTCGGTTGCGGGCGGCGGGCGCTATGACGATCTGGTCAAGCGGTTCACCGGTCAAGCCGTGCCCGCCACGGGTGTTTCAATCGGCGTGGATCGCTTGCTTGCGGCGCTTCGCGCCAAAGGGCGCGGCGCGGTCGACAGTGCAGGGCCTGTGGTTGTAACCGTGATGGACCGCGAGCGGATGGCCGATTACATGGCCATGGTGGGCGAGTTGCGCGCAGCGGGTATTCGCGCCGAAGTCTATCTGGGCAACCCCAAGAACTTTGGCAACCAGTTGAAATATGCCGACAAACGCGCCTCTCCGGTGGCGGTGATCCAAGGCGGGAACGAGGCCGAGGCGGGGGTGGTGATCCTTAAAGACCTGATCCTTGGGGCCAAGATCGCCCAGAACGCCACGCTGGAAGAATGGAAAGACCGCCCCGCGCAAATCGACGTGCCCCGTGCCGATCTGGTGGCGGCGGTGCGGCGGATCTTGGCGCAATGACGCCCAAGGCGGCCATTCGCGCAGAAGCTGACCGGCTTTTTGCGGCCTTTCAGGCGGCAGGGGCTGTGCCCGTCGATGCCGATATCTTGCTGCCCGCCGAAACCCTGCTGGACCTGTACGGCGAAGACATCCGCGCCAAGGCCTATGTCACCACCGACCCCGTGCTGGGCGAAATGATGCTGCGCCCCGATTTTACCGTGCCCGTGGTGCAGGCCCATATGGCGCACGGCGCGGACCCCGCGCGCTATTGCTACAGCGGAGAGGTGTTTCGCGCCCAAGACCATCTGGGCGCACAGGCGCGCGAAAGCTTGCAAGTGGGGTTTGAAATCTTTGACCGCCAAGCCCCCGAACGCGCCGATGCCGAGGTGTTTGCTTTGTTTGGCGCTTTGCTTGCGGGCCTGAACCTGCGCGCTGTCACGGGCGACATCGGCATTTTGATGGCCGCTGTGCGCGGCATCAGCGCCAGCGACAAGCGCAAAGCCGCGCTTTTGCGCCATATCTGGCGCCCCCAGCGCTTTCGCGCCTTGTTGGACCGCTTTTCAGGCCGCGCGCCGATGCCTGCCGCCCGCGCCGCTTTGCTGGCAAGGCTGGCGGGCGGCGCGCCTGCCGATCTGATCGCCGCCGCTGGCCCGCTGATCGGCCTGCGCGAGGCCGACGAGATCGCCGCGCGTGCCGCAACTTTGCTGGAAGATGCCAAGGCCGCGCCGATTTCGGCGCTGGAAGCGGCGATGCTGTATGACCTGTTGCAATTGCAGGCCCCCGCTCCGGCTGCGCTGACCCATTTGCGCGGCATCGCGGTGCATCTGCCCGCCATTCTGCCGGCGGTTGATCGCTTTGCCGCCCGACTAGAGGCGTTGCAAAGCCACGGCGTCGCAGTCGTCACGCTGGCGTTTGAGGCCAGCCATGGCCGCACCGCGATGGAATACTACGACGGCTTTGTCTTTAGCTTTCTGCACGGCGAAGAGGTTGTGGCCTCGGGCGGCCGCTATGATGCTTTGACGGCGGTGCTGGGGCAGGGGCGGTCTATCCCGGCTGTCGGCGGGATTATTCGCCCGCATCTGGTGGCAGCGCTGCGGGGGGCTGCGTGATGGTCAAGATCGGGGTGCCGTCCAAGGGGCGGTTGATGGAAAAGACCTTTGAGTGGTTCGGGGCGCGCGGCCTGCGGATGGCCAAAAGCGGGTCTGATCGGGAATATGCGGGCGTGGTGGAAGGCGTGGCGGGGGTAGAGCTGGTGATGCTGTCAGCCTCGGAAGTGCCGCGGGAACTGGCGGCGGGGCGGATTGATCTGGGGGTAACAGGCACCGATCTGGTGCGCGACAAGCTGGCCGACTGGGACCGTCAGGTGCGCGAAGTGGCGGCGTTGGGCTTTGGTCAGGCCGATCTGATCATCGCCGTACCTGCGGCATGGATCGACGTGGACACGCTGGACGATCTGGACGCCGCCGCCGCCGCCTTTCGCGCCCGCCACGGGTTTCGGCTGCGCATTGCCACCAAATATCACCGCTTGGTGCGCGACTATCTGACAGCACAAGGCGTGGCAGATTACCAGCTGATCGACAGCCAAGGGGCGACCGAGGGCACGGTCAAGAACCTGACGGCGGAAGCGATTGCCGACATCACCTCAAGCGGGGAAACCCTGCGGGCGAACCATTTGAAGGTGTTGAGCGACGCTGTCATCTTGCGCAGTCAGGCGATGCTGTATCAATCGGCGCTGTCCACGGGCCCCGAGGTTGCGGCCTTGCTGGCACAGATCGGGCTGCGGCCCTAAGGCCGGGGGCCTTCTGCCCCCGGACCCCCGAGGATATTTGGGCAAGTATGAAAGGGGCGGCGGTTAGGGTTTGCGGCTGGCAAGGGCCACGCCAGCGGCGGCAAGCGCCATGCCAAGCCAGCCTAGGGGCGGCATGACTTCACCCAGCAAGGGCCAAGCGAAAAGGGCGGCCAAGGGCGGGACAAGGTAGAACAGGGCCGAGACGCGGCTGACAGCTCCGGCGCGGATCATGGCTAAAAGCAGCGTCATGGCGAGGATCGAATTTCCCAGCACCAGATAGGCCATGACCCACACAAACTGCGCGTCCCATTGGATGTGCAGGGTTTCGGTGGCCAAGGCCAAGGGCAGGGTAAAGGCGGCACCGACGGCATATTGGATCAGGTTCGAGGTGACGGGGTGGTGCGTTACCCCGAATTTCTTTTCATAAAGCGTGCCGCTGGTGATCCCGAACAATGCAGCGAGCGTGCACAGCAAGCCCCAAGGGTTCTCTGCCGCCACTTCGGCCCGCGCCAAGATCACCACGCCAGCGCCTGCCAGCCCAAGGCCAAGCCCTGCCCAGCCCATCGGGCTGACCCGTTCGCCCACCAGTGCGGGGGCAGCGAGGGCGACAAGGATCGGCTGTAAGCAGACAATGATCGACACCGCCCCCGCTGAGACACCCGATTTAAAGGCGACATAGCACAGGCCAAAATAGGCCACTTGGATCAAAAACCCCACCAGCGCCACATCGCCTGCGGCGCGCCATGTCTTGGGCAACGGCGGGCGCAGCACCAGCGCCACGGGGATCAAGACCACCAGCACGGCCCCATAGCGCAGCGCCAAAAGGGTCAGGGGTTGGGCATGTTGCAGCCCCAGTTTGGCCACGCCAAAACCTGCAGACCATAGCAGCAGAAAGATCACGGGGGCGGCCATCAGCCAAAGGGGGCGTTTCATGCCGCCCTGTGTGGCAGGGCGCTTCTGCGGTGGCAAGTCAGTGCAGACCGATTTCGGCCAAGGCCTGTGCAAGGCCGGGGGGCAGCGCCGTTTCCAAGGCGCGGCCTTTGGGCAGGTCGCGCGGGCTTTCGGCGGCATCTAAATAGCGCCAGCCTTGGAAGGGGCGGCGGGCGGCGGCTTCGGTGCGGATCACCTCGACATCCAGCACCAAGGCGCAGCGGGCAATTCCGTCAGACCCTTGGCGCGGTTCCAGTGCCAGAATGCGTTGGCGGGCCAGAACTTGGCCCTTGATCACCCAGTAGAGCGAGCCGCCGTCCAGCACCTCGGCGGCGCGTTTGGGCCACATGCGGGTGATGTGTTCGGCTGTGCCCGCAGGCCAATGGGCCTTGTGCTGGGTCTGCCATTGCACAAGGTCTTCGACGCTTTCGGCGCCCACGCAAAGTTTAAGGATGTTTAATGCCATGAGCGTATCATAGCGGGGATGGCCGCAGCCTCAAGCCCTGCGTCAAGAAAGAAAGGCGCGGCGGGGTGCTTGCCTGTGGCGACCCCATCGCGTATCTTGTGCGTTCTGCCTCAACACCCCCCCACCATTTGTTAAAGGTCTGCCCATGTCCCGTTTTAACGCGCCGATTGCCGAACAGATTTGGGACATGAAATATCGCCTGAAAGAGGCGGATGGCACGCCGATTGACACCTCGGTGGAAGACACATGGCGGCGGATCGCGCGGGCCTTGGCCGTGGTCGAAAAAGACCCCGCCCTGTGGGAAGAGCGATTCTACGCCGCCCTCGACGGGTTCAAGTTCCTGCCCGCAGGGCGCATCACCGCAGGGGCGGGCACGGGGCGGGCTGTCACCTTGTTCAACTGCTTTGTCATGGGCACGATTCCCGACACCATGGCCGGTATCTTTGAAGCGCTGAAAGAAGCGGCGCTGACCATGCAGCAGGGCGGCGGCATTGGCTATGACTTTTCCACCATCCGCCCGCGCGGGGCCGAGGTGAAAGGGGTTGCGGCAGATGCCTCTGGCCCGTTGAGCTTCATGGATGTGTGGGATGCCATGTGCCGCACCATCATGTCGGCGGGCAGCCGGCGCGGGGCCATGATGGCCACGATGCGCTGCGATCACCCCGATATCGAGGCGTTTATCGAAGCCAAGAAAGACGCCGCCCGTTTGCGGATGTTCAACCTGTCAGTGCTGATCACTGACCCCTTCATGGCGGCCGTCAAGGCTGACGGCCCGTGGGAGCTGGTCTTTGGCGGGCGTGTCTACAAAACCCTGCCCGCGCGCGATCTGTGGGCGCGGATCATGCGCAACACCTATGACTTCGCCGAACCCGGGGTGATCTTTATCGACCGGATCAATGCGGCCAACAATCTGGGCTATGTCGAGCAAATCGCCGCAACCAACCCGTGTGGCGAGCAACCCCTGCCGCCTTATGGGGCGTGCTTGCTAGGCTCGATCAATCTGCCCACGCTGGTGTTGGGGGCCTTTACCGGCGGGGCCAAGCTGGATGTGTCAGCCCTAGACGATCTGGTGCGCATGGCCGTGCGGATGATGGACAACACCGTTGACGCCAGCCGCTTCCCCTTGCCCCAGCAAGAGGCCGAGGCGCGCGCCAAGCGGCGCATTGGCCTTGGCGTCACGGGTCTGGCCGATGCGCTGTTGATGGTGGGGCTGCGCTATGGCTCGGTTGAAGCTGCGGCACAGACCGAAGCTTGGATGCATGCGATAGCGAGGGCGGCTTATCTGGCTTCGGTTGATCTGGCGCAGGAAAAGGGCGCCTTCCCGCTGTTTGATGCGCAGGCCTATCTGGCATCGGGCACCATGGCCGGAATGGACGCCGATGTGCGCGCCTTGATCGCCCAGCACGGTATTCGCAACGCGCTTTTGACATCTGTTGCGCCCACAGGCACGATCAGCCTTTATGCGGGCAATGTCTCGTCAGGGATCGAGCCGGTCTTTGCCTATGCTTACACCCGCAAAGTGCTGCAAAAAGACGGGTCGCGCACGCAGGAAGAAGTGGTCGATTACGCCGTGCGGCTGTGGCGCGAAACCCACGGCGATGCGCCTTTGCCGGACTATTTCGTCAACGCCCAAACCCTGCCGCCGCTGGACCATGTACGCATGCAGGCGGCAGCGCAAAAGTGGATCGATTCCTCGATCTCGAAAACCATCAACTGCCCCGAAGATATCAGCTTTGACGCCTTTCAAGAGGTCTATATGGCCGCGTGGGATCAAGGCTGCAAAGGCTGCACCACCTACCGCCCCAATGCCGTGACCGGATCGGTGCTGACGGTGAGTGAGGCTGCACCCGCCCCTGCCGCCCAAACCCCGCCCGCGCAAAAAGACGCCGAAGTGGTTTACTTGGCCGAACCGCTGAGCCGCCCTGCGGCCCTAGAGGGCAACACCTACAAGGTCAAATGGCCGGGCAGCGAACATGCGCTGTATATTACTGTCAACGATATCATCATTGCAGGCCACCGCCGCCCGTTTGAGGTGTTTATCAATTCCAAAAACATGGAGCATTTCGCTTGGACGGTGGCGCTGACGCGGATGATCAGCGCGGTGTTCCGGCGCGGCGGGGATATCTCTTTTGTGGTGGAAGAACTGAAAGCGGTGTTTGATCCGCGCGGCGGGGCGTGGATGGAAGGGCGCTATGTGCCCTCGATCTTGGCGGCAATTGGTGGGGTGATTGAACGCCACTTGATCGCGATT
>CANFSY010000099.1 GCA_947449875.1 Paracoccaceae bacterium | reverse complement strand
GCGGGGGCAGTCAGGCCGGATGGGGCAAGGGCGGGGGCGGCGGTCGGGCAAGTGGTATCTAAGATCAATTGCCAGTGGGGCCGGCTTTTGGGCAAACTTAACGCCTGTTCCGGTCCAGCGTTGAAGACGGCAAAGATCACATCGGGCAGATCAGGCCCCTCGGCTGCGGCGCGCAGTTCGACGCATAGGCAGCGAAAAGCCGGATCGTGCCAATCGTAAGAATCGGGCCGCGACCCGTCGGCGCGGTGCCACAGCACATCAGGCACCTCTGCGCCGGTCCGATATCGGCCATGCAAAAACTGGCGCTGGCGCAGCACGGGGTGCGCTGCGCGCAGCGCGGTCAGGCGGGACACAAAGGCCACAAGCGCGCCGTCGGCCTTGGCCCAGTCGATCCATGTCGTGTCATTGTCTTGGGCATAGGCGTTGTTGTTACCGCCTTGGCTGTGGCCCATCTCATCTCCGGCCAGAAGCATCGGGGTGCCTTGCGAGAGCATCAAGGTGGCCAACAGGTTGCGCTTGCGCTGATCGCGGGCAGACTTGATGCGCGCGTCGGTCGAGGGGCCTTCGGCGCCTAAATTGTCGGAATGGTTGTCAGAATGGCCATCGCGGTTGTCTTCGCCATTGGCCAGATTGCGCTTGGTGGTAAAGCTGACCAGATCTTGCAGGGTAAATCCATCATGCGCGGTGATGAAATTAACCGAAGATGTGGCCGCCCGCCTGCCCCAATCGAACGGCTCGGCACTGCCCAACAGCCGCTTGGCCAGATCGCCCGACATGCCTGCATCGCCGCGCCAAAAGCGGCGCACACCGTCGCGGAACTGGTCGTTCCATTCGGCGAACGGGTGGGGAAAGCGGCCCAGTTGATAGCCGTTCGGGCCAATATCCCAAGGCTCGGCAATCAATTTCACGCCCGCCAAAACCGGATCTTGCCGCAAAGCTGCAAAAAACGCCGACCCCGCCGCAAAGTCTGGGTCTTGCCGCCCCAGTATCGGGGCCAGATCAAAGCGAAAGCCGTCGATGCCAAAGTCTGTCACCCAATGGCGCAGGCTGTCGGTGACAAGGCGCAGCACCATCGGATGGGTCAGGTTGACCGTGTTGCCCGTGCCTGACCAGTTGTCATAAAAACGCCCCCCTTCGGTCAGGCGGTAGTAGCTTTCGTTGTCAAAGCCGCGAAACGACAAGGTCGGCCCCGTTTCGTCGCCTTCGCCGGTGTGGTTATAGACCACATCCAAAATCACCTCGATGTCGGCTGCATGCAGGGCCGCGACCATAGCGCGAAATTCCGCGCGGGGCGAGGATGCGCCGTACCGAGTGGCGGGCGTAAAAAAGCCCATCGTATTATAGCCCCAATAATTGCGCAGCGATTTGGTGGCCAGAACCTTGTCGTCAAAAAAGCCCTGTACGGGCAGAAATTCAATCGCCGTGACACCCAGTTTCACCAAGTGGTCAATCATGGCCGGATGGGCGACCGCGCCGTAAGTGCCCCGCAGTGCTTGGGGAATAGACGGGTGGCGCATGGTCAGGCCTTTGACATGCGCCTCGTAGATCACGGTATCCGCCAGGGGCCTGCGCGGGCCGGGGCGCAGGGGGGGCAGATGGCTTTCGTCAACCACCACCGATTTGGGCACCGCAAAGGCGCTGTCGCGCGGGTCAAACGACAGGTCAGCATCCGGCGCATCGGCCTGATATCCCAGCACCTCATCCGTCCAGATCAGGCGGCCAGACCATGCCTTGGCATAGGGATCTATCAGCAGTTTGTTGGGGTTAAACCGCTGACCGCGCGCGGGATGATAAGGGCCATGCACCCGAAAGCCGTAAAGTTGGCCCGCCTGAAGCCCCGCCACATGCCCGTGCCAGATGTCGCCATCCCGCTCGGGCAAGGCAATGCGCGCGGTTTCGCGCGTGCCGTCAGGGTTGAACAGGCACAGATCAACCGCCTGCGCATGGGCCGAAAAGACCGCAAAATTCACCCCGTCGCCCGCAACCGTGGCCCCCATCGGAGAGGGCCTGCCCGCCCCGACCGACAGCGCCGCCAAAGCACCGAACCGCAAAGTCACCCCCGAATACCTTCGTAAAGTGCAACATATTTCGCGGCAGAGGCCGTCCAGCTGACATCCTGCGCCATGGCCCTTTGCTGCACCTTGGCCCACATCGGCTTATCGGCATAAAGGGCTGTCAGCTGGCGAAGTGCGATGGCAAAGGCCGGAACATCGGTGGGATGAAACGCAATGCCAGTCGCCACCCCCGCCGAAAGGGCAGCCGGATTGGCCGTGATCACGGTATCGGCCAAGCCCCCCACGGCAGACACCACCGGCAAAGTGCCATAGCGCAGCCCATACATCTGCGTCAGCCCGCACGGTTCAAACCGCGAGGGCACCAGCACCGCATCGGCCCCCGCGAACAAACGGTGGCTCATCCCCTCGTCATAGCCGATCCGCAGACCGACACGGCCGGGAAAGTTCCACGCCAATTCTTGCATCTGCCACTCAAGCCGCTGGTCACCAGACCCCAGCACGATCAACCCACCGCCCTGCGCGATGAAGTCAGGGATCACCTGCGGCAAAAGGTCGATGCCCTTTTGGTCGGTCAAACGGCTGACCACAATGGCCAAGGGGCCGGGCACATCCACGTTGAACTCTGCACAAAGATTGGCACGGTTGATCGCCTTGCCAGCCAGATTGGCCGCCGAATAGGGCACCGGTTCCGCTTCGGGCGACCAAACCTGCGTATCAACGCCGTTCAAAACGCCTGACACAACCGAGGCCCGCGCCCTTATGACGCCTTCCAACCCAAGCCCGGCCTCTGCACGCACCAGATCAGCCGCATAGGTGGGCGACACGGCGGTGATCCTGTCGCAGGTGACCAGACCCGCTTTCAAGCTGGACAGGTTGCCATAATATTCCAAAGCGCCGGGGTGGAAGTGTTCGCGCGGCAAGCGCAGATCGTCAAGTTGACCAGCCCGCGCCCAGCCTTGGAAAGAGATGTTGTGGATGGTCATCACCGACCCCACGCCCGCCCGCCCGCCATAGGCCAGATAAGCCGGCGCAAAGCCTGCTTGCCAGTCATGGCAATGCAACACATCAGGTTTCCAACCGTCAAGCCCACCGTGACGCGCGATTTTGGCCGCCACCCACGACAGTGCCGCAAACCGTTGCGGGTTATCCCACCAATCGCCGCCCGATCCGGAATGGGCACCGTATGGCCCACCCTCGCGGTCAAAAAGATGCGGTGCGTCAAGGATCAACAGATCAACCCCGTCCAGATGGCCCGACAAAACCCGCCCCTCGCCGCCCCACAGATCGCTTTCGTACCACACCTCTGCCCAACCGGCCGTGCGCTGGCGCAAGGCGCGGTAGCCGGGCAGCATCACCCGCATATCCCAGCCAAAAGCGGCCAAAGCGGCGGGCAAAGCCCCCACCACATCCGCCAAACCGCCGGTTTTGATGAACGGCACACATTCGGAAGCGACCGAGAGAACCCTGCCTTTGACCTGCACCGCATCGTCTCCTTTGCCATAAGCCCCGGGCGAGGACGGCCCCGCCCTCAGAATGGGTCAGCCGAGTTTGGCCGCCCTTGCGTTCAACATATCCTGCGTGATCAACACGATACCACCTTCACTGCGGCGGAACCACTTGGCGTCTTCCTCAAGATCGGTGCCGACAACCAAGCCTTCAGGGATCACCACGCCGCGATCAATCACACAGTTTTTCAAACTGGCATGGCGATGCACGGTAACATAAGGCAAAACCACCGAATAATCGAGGCTAGAGAAACTATGGGTGCGCACACCGGTGAACAGCAACGAATTGCGCACCTCTGACCCCGAAACGATGCAATCGCCCGAGACCAGCGACGACACGGCCATTCCGCGGCGGCCATCTTCGTTATGGATAAACCGCGCGGGGGGGACGATTTCGGCATAGGTCCAGATCGGCCAAGCGTTGTCGTAAATATCAAGCTTGGGTTCAAAGGCGGTCAGGTCGATATTGGCCTGCCAAAAGGCGTCAATCGTGCCGACATCGCGCCAATAGGGCTCTGTCTCGCGGCCCGAGGTGACGCAACTGTCAGAAAACTTATGCGCCATGGCTTTGCCGCCCGCCACAATGGCCGGAATTAAATCCATGCCAAAATCGTGCTGGCTGTTAGAATCTTCCATATCGCGGATCAAAAGATCGCGCAAAAAGGCCCAATCAAAGACATAAATCCCCATCGAGGCCAAAGAATTGGCCGGATCGCCCGGAATGGTCGGCGGGTCTTTGGGTTTTTCCAAGAAAGAGGTGATACGCATATCGACATCAACATGCATCACACCAAAAGCGCTGGCCTCGGCCTTGGGCACAGTCAGACAGCCAATTGTCACATCGGCGCCGGTCGCGGCATGCTGTTGCAGCATGACTTCGTAATCCATTTTATAAATATGGTCGCCCGCCAGAACGACCACATATTTGATGCCGTAGCTGTCGATGATATCAATGTTTTGCGCCACAGCATCGGCTGTGCCGCGATACCAATTGGTTTCATCCATGCGCTGCGAGGCCGGCAGAATATCCAGATATTCATTCCGCTCGGCGCGCAAGAACCCCCACCCGCGCTGCATATGGCGGATCAAAGAATGCGCCTTATACTGTGTGGCAATCGCCATTTTACGAATGCCCGAATTCAACGCATTCGATAGGGCAAAGTCGATGATCCGCGTTTTGCCACCGAAATAAACTGCCGGCTTGGCGCGTCTGTCAGTCAATTCCTTCAGGCGTGACCCACGCCCCCCGGCCAATACAAAGGCCATCGCTTGGGCCGATAGCCGCGCGTTGGGTTTAGGCTGCATGTCATCCTCCCGAGATGTGCGGTCTTTGCCGCCTTTTTACGTCAATCGTGCCGAAAATAGATGGTAGAGAGCGGCGGCAACGTCACCATGGCCGATTGCGGCATACGGTTCCATGCCACAGCGTCAACTTCAAGCAAGCCCATATTGCCACGATTTCCCCCTCCGTAAATCGCAGAATCGGTATTTAGAATTTCAATCCAACGTCCGGCCGCAGGCAAGCCCAACCGCATGCGCCGCTCCACCGGCGTCATGTTGCAGACCACGGCAATCATCGGATCATCCGCTTTGCCTTTGCGCAACCACGCATAGGTTGACCCTTCCGCGTCATCGGCCTCGATCCACTCAAACCCTTCATAGCGCGAATCGTTGACATAAAGGGCCGGGTTTTCCCGCAAAACACGGTTCAAATCGCGAATTAAGCTTTGCACACCGGCATGGGCGGGCAGATCAAGCTGGTGCCAATCTAGGCTTTGATTGTGGTTCCATTCGGCCCCTTGACCGAATTCCTGCCCCATGAACAACAGTTTTTTGCCCGGATGGCCCCACATAAAGCCGTAAAACGCGCGCAGATTGGCAAATTTCTCATCCGCATTGCCGGGCATTTTGCCCAGCATCGACCCTTTGCCATGCACCACTTCGTCATGGCTGATCGGCAAGACGAAATTTTCCGACCACGCATAAGAGGACGCAAAGGTCATCAGATTGTGATGATATTTGCGAAACAGCGGATCTTTTTTCATATAAGCAAGGGTGTCATTCATCCACCCCATGTTCCACTTGAACCCAAAGCCCAATCCGCCGCTATCCACCGGCCGCGTCACGCCGGGAAAGGTCGAGGATTCTTCGGCCACAGTCATAATTCCCGGCACCTGCCCGTAACAAATCGTATTGGTGCGCTGCAAGGCGGCAATCACCTCGTAATTCTCGCGCCCGCCGTCTTTGTTGGGAATCCACTGCCCCGCCTCACGGCTAAAATCGCGGTACAGCATTGACGCCACGGCATCGACGCGCATGCCGTCAACGTGGTATTCTTCCAGCCAATACAGCGCGTTCGAGATCAGGTAATTCGACACCTCAATCCGGCCGTAATTGTAAATCAGAGTGTTCCAATCCGGATGGAACCCTTGACGCGGATCTTCATGCTCGTATAGGGCGGTGCCGTCGAATTGGCCCAAACCATGCGCATCGGTCGGAAAGTGGCCCGGAACCCAATCAATTAAAATGCCGATATCTTTCAGATGCGCCGCCTCGACGAAGGCGCGAAATTCTTGCGGGGTGCCATGCCGAATGGTCGGCGCAAAAAGGCCGACCGGTTGATAACCCCAAGATCCGTCGAAGGGATATTCCGAAACCGGCAACACTTCGATATGGGTGAAGCCCATATCCACGGCATACTCCACCAATTGCTCGGCCAATTCCAGATAGGACAGCATGCGATTGCCGGGGGCGCGTTTCCACGACCCCAAATGCACCTCGTAGATCGAGATCGGCGATTCAAGCGTTTGCTTGGCTTGCCGACCCGTCATCCAATCCTCATCGGCCCAATCGCGCGGCGCAATATCGCGCACCACACTGGCATTGGCGGGCGGATGTTCCGACCCAAAACCCACAGGGTCGGCTTTTAGCGGCAAAATCACACCATTGTGCAGGCGGATTTCGTACTTATAACTCATGCCCTCTTTTAAGCCGGGCACGAAAATCTCCCACACACCGGTTGCACCGCGCAGGCGCATCGGGTGGCGGCGGCCATCCCAAAGGTTAAAATCTCCCACAACCGACACGCGCTGCGCATGCGGAGCCCAGACGGCGAAATGCACGCCGGCCGTACCTTCATGCGTCATAATATGCGCGCCAAGCACCTTCCACATCCGGCGATGGGTGCCTTCGCCCAATAAGTATTCGTCCATCTCGCCCAAAACGGGGCCAAAACGGTAGGGGTCGTCAAATTCCCATTCCGTCAGATCAGATGTGGCGCGCAAGCGGTAGGGCATCAGTTTCGGCAGAATGGCTTGGAAAAACCCATCAAAGCCGGGCACGGGAACAGCTTGCAGCGGGATGATGTTTTTAGCACCCACCAACAGCTGCAAAGATTTGGCCCCCGGCACGTAAACCGTCACCACCCAGTCTTTTCCCGTAGGATGCGGGCCTAAAACATCGAAAGGTGCCCCATGACGCCCCTCGGCTATGGCCAAGGCGGCCCCCGGATCGAGAAGAACCTGCGTCATGTACCGTCCTTTGTTATCCATCCGCCATTATAAAGCCGAGGGAATCGACCAAATATCGCGCATGTAGTTTCGGATCGTGCGATCCGAGGAAAAGAAACCCGACCGCGCGGTATTTAACGCAGCCATTTTGGTCCAGCGGTCAGGATCGGCAAAAGCCTTATCCACTTCCATCTGGGCCGCATCATAGGCATCAAAATCCGAAGCCACGAGGAAATAATCGTGGTTCCACATCCGGTCGACCAAACCGTGGTAGCGATCATTATGGCCCGGCGAAAAGACGCCTTCGGAAATTTGTTGCAAGACCACTTGCAGGGCGGGGCTGGCCTCGATCGCGTGGCGGGCGTGATCTGGGTTTTCGCGGCGGGAATTGGCTTGATCTGTGGTCAGCCCAAACAAAAAGAAATTCTCAGGCCCAACCTCTTGCAGAATTTCGACATTCGCCCCGTCCAGCGTGCCAATTGTGGGCGCACCGTTGATCATGAACTTCATATTGCCCGTCCCCGACGCCTCTTTGCCCGCGGTCGAGATTTGTTCGGACAGATCAGCCCCCGGCACCAGATGT
Source organism: Paracoccaceae bacterium (assembly GCA_947449875.1). Lineage (GTDB taxonomy): Bacteria > Pseudomonadota > Alphaproteobacteria > Rhodobacterales > Rhodobacteraceae > Stagnihabitans. The sequence goes on along the minus strand of CANFSY010000099.1, from coordinate 4,755 downwards.
TCGGCCATAGAGACGTTGTAATTGGGCGGGTAGATCACTTTAAGCAAATCACCCGTGACCGGATCGGCATTGATCGTCGCCGCCACGTCGTTGATAAAATGGATGATTTCTTTCGCCACCGCATAGCCCGGTGCCGATTTTCCGCCAAATATCTTAACGCGCGGAATGTGGGTACCGCCGGGATTTTCGCGCAAGCGATTCCAATGCGCCACGGTTTGCAGCACGTTCAAAAGCTGGCGTTTGTATTCATGGATGCGCTTGATCTGCACGTCAAACAAGGCATCGGGGCTGACGGTAATGCCGCATTGCGTCTTGATCCAACCGGCCAAGGCGACTTTATTGGCGCGCTTAGCCTTGCCGAAATCGGCGCGGAAGGATGCGGTTTCAATCGCGGGTTCCAGCTCTTTCAAACGGTCCAGATTGCTTTCCCAGCCCTGCCCGATTGTGTCGGTAATCAACCCCGACAGCGGCTGATTGCACATCTTCAGCCAGCGGCGCGGGGTCACGCCATTGGTTTCGTTGATAATCCTGCCCGGATGCAAACGGTCCAATTCCGGGAAAAGCGAAGATTTCACCAAATCCGAATGCAGGGCTGAAACCCCATTCACCTTATGCGCCATGATAAAGGCCAATTCGCCCATGCGCACTTCGTGGTGTTTGACAATGCCCACATAATGCGGCCGCGACGGGTTGGCGTTGCGATGCCACGCGTCAATCCGCTCGACAATTTGCATGTGGCGCGGCAGCACATTGCCAAAGGTAAAGGTCGCCCAGCGTTCCAAGGCTTCGGGCAACAGAGTGTGGTTGGTATAGCCCAGACAGTTTTGCGCAATGCCCACGGCGTCTTCAAAATCCAGATGATGGATATCCACCAGCAACCGCACCAATTCCGGCCCCGCAATCGCGGGGTGGGTGTCGTTCATCTGGATTGCCACAAAATTCGGCAAGGCTTTCAGATCGGAATGATTGGCCAAATAGCGGCGCAAGATATCTTGCAGCGCGGCAGAGGTCAGAAAGAATTCCTGTTTCAGGCGCAATTCCTTGCCCTGATAGGTGGTATCATCGGGGTAAAGCACGCGCGATAAGGTGCGCGCCAGCGCCTCTGGCTCGGCGGCGGCTGTAAAATCGCCGCGATTGAACCGGTCCAGATCGAATTGCTTGGTGGGCAGGGCCGACCAAAGCCGCAGCGTATTGGCCCATTTGCCCCGCCATCCCACCACCGGCGTATCATAGGCCGAGGCGTACACCGTTTCCCCCGGCACCCAAACCTCGCGCCCGTCACGGGTTTCAACGCCGCCTTTAAAAGGAATCGTATAGGCACTTTCGGGTCGGTCAAACTCCCACGGGTTGCGGTGGATCAGCCAATCATCGGGCTGTTCGCGTTGTTCGCCGCCGACAAAGGTTTGCCGAAACAGGCCGTGTTCATAGCGAATGCCGTAGCCATAGGCCGGGCAGCCGACCGTCGCCATCGATTCCATAAAGCAGGCCGCCAGACGGCCCAAGCCGCCATTGCCCAAGGCGGCGTCCGGTTCATCTTCGACCAGCGCGCGGAAATCTTGGCCAAATCCGTCCATCACCTCAATCGCCATGTCGCGCAGGCCAAGGTTCACACAGGCGTCTTCCAGCAACCGGCCAATCAGAAATTCCATCGACAGGTAATAGACCCGCTTGCGATCTTCGCCCCATGTTCGGCGGGTCGAGGCAAACCAAGGGGCGACGATCCGTTCGCGGATCGCAAAAGACAAAGCCATCCGCCAATCAAAGATCGACGCATTGGGCACATCCTTGCCCAAGGTCGATGTCAAATGCCGCAAAACATCAGCCCGCAAGCTGTTGGGAGAAAGGCTTAGATCGTTCACTATTGCGTCCACCGGTTGGGCTGGGTCAAGCGCCAAGCCTACCCTGCCCAGCGGCACGGTCAAGGCGTGGGGGGTCAGCAAAGCCGTCGTTTGGAGGTTTCGGGGCACTTTTTTTGTTACCGCAAACATTTTTTGATAAAAATACCGTTCAAGTTTGTTTTATTTAGATAATTCAGGCGCGACTTTGGCGGACGCAAGCAGCGCGAAGCGGCACTCTGTGGGCACAAGTCCCTCAACGCTGGCCCAAGGTTCAAAGCATACAGGCGGCCAAGCCATTTACAACCGCAGCCTGCATCATCGCCCCAATCTGGGCAAACTCCGCCCCCTGCGTTACACCCTGCACATCCCGCCAGACAGAGGCCCCATGTCCGCCATCTCGACGATTCGCAACCTTGGCCCCGCAACAGAGGCGCAATTTGCCAAGGCAGGCATCACCACGGCAGAAGAGTTGCGCGCGATGGGGGCGGATGTGGCCTATCTGGCGTGGCTAAAGGCAGGGTTGCCGGCGCATTTCATCGGCTATTATGTGCTGGTCATGGCGCTGCAAGACCGCCCGTGGAACGATTGCAAAGGGGATGAGAAAAAGGCGCTGCGGTTCGACGCGCTTAAGGCGCAAGTCAGCGCATCGGGCACCGTTGCGCGCGATGCGGCCCTAGATTTCTTTGGCGTGATCGAGGGCCCCAAACGGCCCCGCCCCTGAAAAAAGCCCGCAGCCGTGGTAAGCTGCGGGCCAATTCTAACAGTCAGCCAGATCAGCCGACCAGTTCAAGACCCGAGAAGAAGAACGCAATCTCACGCGCAGCAGCCGCCGGCGAATCCGACCCGTGCACCGAATTCTCGCCTTTGGACAGGGCAAATTCCGCGCGGATCGTGCCAGCCGCCGCCGCTGCCGGATCGGTCGCGCCCATCACTTCGCGGTTCTTGGCAATGGCGCCCTCGCCTTCCAGCACCTGCACAACAACCGGTTCGGAGGCCATATAGGCGACCAGTTCGCCGTAAAAGCCGCGCTCTTTATGCTCGGCATAAAATTCGCCAGCGGTCGCGGCCGACAGATGGATGCGCTTGGATGCCACAACCCGCAGGCCCGCATCTTCGAATTTGGCAACGATCTTGCCCGTCAGATTGCGCTTGGTGGCATCGGGTTTGATGATGGAAAGGGTGCGTTCGGTGGCCATGTGGGTCTCCTGATGACTTGACACGCGGCGCTTGAGAACCCGCCGCTTCACAGGCGCGGCCTCTACCACGCGCTCCCACCCTTGAAAAGCCGCTTTCTGGCCCAGCCCCCGCCCCCCCTTTCATACTTGCCCAAATATCCCACAGGGGTGCGGGGGTGTGAAACCCCCGCTCTTGCCCCCCCATTCCGCCGTCTTCCCCGCTTGACCGCAGCCCCAAGGTGGGGCAAGGCCGTGGCCATGTTAAAGATCGAAAACATCACCTATTCTGTCGAAGGCCGCCCGCTGTTTGAAGGCGCCTCTGCCACCATTCCCACGGGCCACAAAGTGGGCATTGTCGGGCGCAACGGGGCGGGCAAAACCACGCTCTTTCGCATCATCAAAGGCGAGCTGGCGCTGGAAGGCGGCAGCATTTCCATGCCCAACCGCGCCCGCATCGGCGGGGTGGCGCAAGAGGTGCCCGGATCGGATGTGTCCTTGATCGACACGGTTCTGGCCGCCGACACCGAACGCGCCGCCCTTCTGGCCGAGGCCGAGACAGCGACCGATGCCCACCGCATCGGTGACATTCAAGCCCGCCTGAACGACATTGACGCGTGGAGTGCCGAGGCCCGCGCCGCCTCCATCCTACGGGGCTTGGGCTTTGAACCCGAAGCGCAGCGCCGCCCCTGTTCGGATTTTTCCGGCGGCTGGCGGATGCGTGTGGCTTTGGCGGGCGTGCTGTTTGCCCAGCCTGACTATCTGCTGCTGGACGAACCGACCAACTATCTTGACCTTGAAGGGGCCTTGTGGCTGGAAAGCTACCTGCAAAAATACCCCCACACCGTCATCATCATCAGCCACGACCGCGGGCTGTTGAACCGCGCGGTCGGCGCGATCTTGCACCTTGACCAAAAGAAACTGACCCTGTGGAACGGCCCTTACGACCAGTTCGCCCGCCAACTGGCCGAACGCCGCGCCAATCAAGCCGCCGAAGCCAAAAAGCAAGACGCCCGCCGCGCCCATTTGCAAAGCTTTGTTGACCGCTTCAAGGCCAAGGCGTCAAAAGCCGTGCAAGCCCAGTCGCGCGTCAAGATGCTGGAAAAGATGACCCTGATCACCCCGCCCGAAGAGGCGAAGGCCGTGGTCTTTACCTTTCCAGAGCCCGAAGAACTGGCCCCGCCGATCATCAATATGGATGGCTGCGCGGTGGGCTACGGCGGCCCGCCGATCTTAAAGAAGCTCAACCTGCGCATCGACCAAGACGACCGCATCGCCCTTTTGGGCCGCAACGGTCAGGGCAAATCGACGCTGTCAAAGCTTTTGGCGGGCAAGCTTACGGCCCAAGACGGCAAGATCACCCGATCCTCCAAGCTGCGCATCGGCTATTTCGCCCAGCATCAGGTCGACGAGTTGCACATTGACGAAACGCCCTTGCAGCATATCCAAGCGGTCAAACCGCTAGAACAGCAAGCCCGCCTGCGTGCACGTCTGGCGGGATTTGGCCTTGGCCCCGATCAGGCCGAAACCGCCGTGGGCCGCCTGTCGGGCGGGCAAAAGGCGCGTCTGTCGTTGCTTTTGGCCACAATCGAAGCGCCGCATCTGTTGATTTTGGACGAACCGACCAACCACCTTGATATCGAAAGCCGCGAGGCTTTGGTGGAAGCCTTAACCCAATACAAGGGCGCGGTCGTTCTGGTCAGCCATGATATGCACCTGTTGGGTCTGGTCGCTGACCGCCTTTG
>CANFSY010000098.1 GCA_947449875.1 Paracoccaceae bacterium | reverse complement strand
TGACCGATTACGACGCCAATGTGCTGACCGCCGAGCTTGATTCCGGTGCGTTCTTTGAAGCTGTGGCCAAAGGCCGCGATGGCAAAATGGCCGCGAACTGGGTGATCAACGAACTGTTTGGCCGGTTGAACAAAGAAGGCCGCGCCATAGGCGACACGCCCGTGTCCGCCGCGCAATTGGGCGGCGTGCTGGATCTGATCGGTGCAGGCGAGATCAGCGGCAAAATGGCCAAGGACCTGTTCGAAATCCTGTGGACCGAAGGCGGCGACCCTGCCGAGCAGGCCGCCAAACACGGCATGAAGCAAGTCACCGACATGGGCGCCATCGAAGCCGCCCTTGATGCGCTGATCGCCGCCAACCCCGATCAGGTCGAAAAGGCCAAGGTCAATGCCAAGCTGGCGGGCTGGTTCACGGGGCAGGTGCTCAAATCGACGGGCGGCAAGGCCAATCCGGCGGTGGTCAATGCTTTGGTGGCGCAAAAGCTGGGGTTGTAAGGGCAGCGCAAGCCCGTCCGCGCCGCGCGGGGTGCACGGGCGGACGCTCCGCGGGGGATATTTGGGCACATATGAAAGCCCTTAGGCCTTGCGCATCAGGGCCGAGGTGTACAGCCCCAAGGCCGCCCAGATCATCGGAAAGGCCAGCATTTGGGCGGTGCCGAAGGGTTCTTTGAAGATCAAGATCGCGGTGATTAGGATCATCGTGGGCGAGATATATTGCAAAATGCCGATGGTCGACAGCCGCAACCCCTTGGCCCCGTTGGCATAAAGCATCAAGGGCACCGCTGTGACCAGCCCGCAGGCCAAAAGCAGGCCCGTGTCTGCCGCGTTGCCTGCCGCAAAGTGGCCGCTGCCTTGTGCCCCGCTCCACGCCATATAGGCCAGCGCAAAGGGCGACAGGATCAGGATTTCCAGAAAGAACCCCTGATTTGCCGCCAAAGGCAAGCTGCGCTTGAGATAGGCGTAAAAGCCCCATGTCACCGTCAGCCCCAAGGCGACCAGCGGCACCTTGCCCGCTTCCCATGTCAGCAGCGCCACCGCCAAGGCGGCAAGGCCAATGGCTGCTATCTGGCGCGGCGAGAGCTTTTCTTTCAGCAAAACCGCGCCCAGAAAGACGCTGAACAAGGGGTTGATGTAATAGCCCAAGGCCGCGTCCAGCGCATGGCCCGCCCCTATGGCCCAGACATAGATGCCCCAGTTGACCGAAATCAGCGCCGCCGTAGCCGCCCCCATCGCCAACATGCGCGGTTGGCGCAAAAGGGGCCAGATCCCGCCAAACTCGCCCCGCACCACCAGCACAAGGGCTGCGATCGGCACGCTCCACACCACGCGGTGGGCGATGACTTCGGGCGGCGGGATATGGCCTAGCGCCTTCATGAAAATCGGCAAAAAGCCCCAAAGCAGATAGGCTGACAGGGCAAAGGCAAAGCCGCGGGATGTGTCTTGGGATGTCATGCGGTGGGCTTAGCGGATTGCTTGGCGGCGTGCCACGGCAAAGTGGTGCCTCTCGACAGGGGCGCAGCCTCGTGCAAAGCTTTTCTCATGCAGCAGATTTTGATCATCGGGGCGGGGTTGATTGGCGCGGCGTTGGCTTACCGGTTGGCCCAAGCCGGCGCGGGTGTCACCGTTGTCGAGGCGCAGGCGCAGCCTGCGGCCCAAGCCTCGGGCCATTCCTTTGGCTGGATCAATGCAAGCTATTATCTAACCCCCGCCCACCACCGCCTGCGGGTGGCAGGCATTCAGGCCCACCATCGGTTGGCGCGGGATTTGGGGGCCGACTTGTGGGACTGGCAAGGTTGCCTTTGGGTGGAGGACGCGGCAACGCTGGACCAGATGGCCGCCGACCTTAGCCATCTTGCCTATGACATGCAGGTTTTGACACAACCGCAGATCGCAGCTCTTGCCCCCGCCTTGGCCCATCCCCCACCCCGCGCGCTGTACTTCGCCCAAGAAGGCGCGGTTGATCCCGCCGCCTTAACCCGCGCTTTGCTGGCCAAAGCGCAGGCGGTGGGGGCCAAGGTGCTGCTCAACACCCCCGTTCTGGGCCTGATCCAGCGCGGCGATACGGTCTGCGGTGTGCGTATAGCAGGCCAAGAGATTGCCGCCGATCAGGTGATCGTCGCCGCCGGAACCGGCGCTGCGGCGCTTTTGGCCGATGTGGGCCTGCACTTGCCGATGCTGCACCGCCCGGGGGTGATCTTGGCCACCCAAACCGTGCCCCACAGACTGGCCCCGATCCTTGCGCTGAACGGTCAAGAGTTGCGCCAAGATCGCCAAGGTCGGTTCTGGATGCCCGTGGCCCCGCACCACCAATCCGATCCCGCCCAAACCCTGCCGCCAGACCCGCAAGCCAGCGTCGATGCCGCTTTGGCCGCGCTGAACGCCCTGTTCCACGGCCCGCCCACCTTACGCGCCGCGAAATGGGCCGCAGCCTATCGCCCCGTGCCGGGCGACGGCCTGCCCGCCATAGGCCCTGTCGCCCCCGGCCTGTGGCTGGCCGTGCTGCACTCTGGCGTCACGCTGGGCCCGCTGGTTGCCGATGTTCTGACGGCCGAGGTTCTGGGCGCCCCCGCCGCCCCCGATCTATCACCCTTCCGTCCCGCCCGCTTTTGGTCTTAAGTCCCCCGCACCCCCCTATCATATGTGCCCAAATATGACGCGCTTCAAAAGGTTTGATTGGGGCGGAAAATAGAAGCAAGTTAAATCAATGGTTTGCGGGCTGGCGGTTTCATTGGGTTTGATAAGACTTGCGCGAAAGGGGCTGATTTGCGCATGTGCTGGTTTTACGGTCAATAAATTATGAAATGAAATCAATGGTGAATACCGTTCAGACCGCACAAGTCGTGGGCGATTTTGCCCACGACCCACGATCCATACTCACAATTCCATACCGGGATTATCGGCAATATCTTCGGCCAGATGCTTGGCAACGCGCCGCGGGGTTGCGTCTGGATCGCGCAGGTCATCTTGCAAGATCAAGGCTTGCGCAGTCTTAATTTCCAACTCCAGCGCATGCATCTTCAAGCCAAGATCGTGGGCGGCGCGATACATCACAAGCCAGAAGGGTTTCTGGTCCGTGAAAACGCCTATGGCTCGATCAACATCGCCACTTCTGGCCGACTCTGAGCGAAGCAAGGTAAGTCTGCACACCCGGAAAATCAACCAAGAGAACACAGTTCTGCGAGGATCGCGTACTTTAGAAAAGCGTCATAAGATCCAGACGAAGTTTGGCAAATGGTTAAAATGGCGCCGCATCCACACCCGCTACGCCCGATGTGCCGATACTGTCATGAAAGCCATAGCCATTGCAGTAGTCGTCATCTTTTGCACTTCATCGTGGAGCCAAGAGCCTGATTTTTTGATAGCCGATTATGTAAAATAAATATGACAGATTTGTTACAATTTTCCGTTTTTCATATGGAACAGTCCGTTAAAGGGATCATTATTCGTCGTCGTCCCCCATCATTGCAGGGTCTGAAGTCATTTATATGAAAGATTATTTAATTGTCCAAAAGATGTTTTGACATTACACTTCAAGTGGATAACTCAAAGCATGGCAATTTCTGGTTGAGGTTTTGCAATGAGCACGAGTGGAACGACATCTTCAATTAGTGGAAATGTTCTGGCCGCAGGCGGAAAATATCTTAACTTCCACCTTGGCGCTGAGGCGTATAGCCTGCCGATCCTGCAGGTACGCGAAATTATCCGACTTAGCCCTGTGACACCTGTTCCGCGCATGCCAGCCTTCGTAAAGGGCGTGATCAACCTGCGCGGCAAGATTGTGCCTGTGATGGATTTGCGCGAACGTCTTAACCGGTATTCTGTGGAATATGACGAGCGGGCCTGCATTGTCGTGATTCAAGCCAGCAGTTCCGGTCATTTCGGTGTCATTGTAGACAGCGTTGATGATGTCAGCAACATCCCGCAGGAAGACATTGATCCGCCGCCGGAGTTCGGTTTTGAATTGAGCACGGACTTTATCATGGGTGTGGCAAAGACCAAAACCGAAGTGAAAATCATTCTGGATATTCACCGCGTCTTGAATGTGGACCCGTCGATGCGGTCCTTTGATTTAAGCCTGAACTGAAACAACGCCGCGACCGCAACGAATTTACGGCTGATGAGCCACGGGAGTTACCGATGAAAGACATGACTATCTCCAAGCAGTTGAGCTACGGGTTCGCAGCGATCATCGCGCTTATCGTCGCCACTGCTGTAATCTCGTTGTTTATCGTCAGCAGCATTGGGAGCGGCTTAAACCAAATTGCGACCAATACGGTGCCAAGCTTGGTCTTGCTCTCTGATATCCGTGACGGGGCGCGGGCCGCATCAGAAGATGTCGGAAAGTTCTATTATGCCTCGGCGGCGGACCGCGTGGCCTTATCGGATGCAATGGCCAAAGATGCTGCCGATCTGGATGCCAAGACCAAAGCCTATGAGGCGCTGCTGTCTGACAGCACCGATGCCGAATTGTTCAATGGTGGCGTGCAAGAGATTGCAAACTGGCGCGCGTCTCGGGCGCGGTTGCTGGATATGATCCGGCAAGCGGCCACACCGGAAGCGGTTGCGACCGCGCGCGCTTATGAAGAGCAAACGCTTATTCCGGCGATGGACCGCATTGTTGATTTCTTCCAGAAAGACTTCGCCTACAACGTGACGCTGTCAGATGCTTCGATGGCGGCATCCATGAACTTTGAACGCATTGGCATGATTGCGATGATCGTCCTGATGATCTTGGGCCCATTACTGGGCATCTTGATTGCCTTCCTGATTTCGCGGCGGATATCTTCTGCCCTGACCGCCCTTGCCCACCGTCTGGGCCAGTCGGCGCATAACAATGCCGCTGGTGCGATGCAGGTGGGCAATGCCAGCTCTGAACTGGCGAACCGCGCCAGCGAGCAGGCGGCGACGGTTGAAGAAACCAGTGCGGCCTTGGAAGAGATGTCCAGCATGACGCGGTCGACGGCTGCGAATGCGGCGCGGGCTTCGGTTCTGGCATCTGACACCAAGTCGGTGGCGACCCATGGGGCCGTCACGATGCAAGACATGATGACGGCCATGGCGGCCATTGAAAACTCTAGCGCCGAAGTGGCAAAGATCGTCAAACGCATCGACGAAATCGCTTTCCAAACCAACATCTTGGCCCTGAATGCCGCAGTCGAGGCGGCACGGGCTGGCGAGGCGGGGGCAGGCTTTGCGGTGGTTGCCGACGAGGTTCGCTCGTTGGCGCAACGCTCTGCCGCAGCCGCCAAGGAAACTGCCGATAAGATTGATGCGGCGATTGCCAACAGCCGTCAGGGCACGGTCAATTGTGATAAGGTGGGCGAGGCGCTGAAGTTGATCCTGAGCAAGGTGATCGAAACAGACACGCTTGTATCCGAAATTGCCTTGGCCGCCGATGACCAATCCAAAGGGATCGAGCAGATCAACACCGCCATCGAGCAGATGGATCAAGTGACCCAAGCCAACGCCACCAGTTCGCAGCAGTGCGCCAGCGCTGCCGAAGAGTTGCGCACGCAAACCTTGGAGCTGAACAGTGTTGTTTCCTCTTTGAGCAAATTGGTTGGAATTTCCGGACGCGCCGCGGAGGGTGTGTCGATGGTTCAAATCGAAACAGCCGATGTGGCTCCGGCCAGCAGGGGCAAATCCAAGGGTACGTTCATCTAACCACGGATGGATTGCGCACATAAATTCGGAGCGATGCCTGTGATGTCCCCTTTGCTTATGGCTTATGAAAAGGACTGTCAGGCATCGCGATGGAAAGCGCCGGATATTCGCGCTTGCTTGAACGACGCCACCTTAAAATTGGGCCACACCCCCGATCCGGTGTTCGCTGCGGTCAATCAAAAGATCATTGATCTTCTGGAGATCGACGCCCAGACGGTGGAGCACGCCTATCACAACCGTCATCATGTTTGCGATGTTTTGTCTGCCGTCGTGTTGCTGTTACGGCAAACAGACCTTGATGAAAAAGCGATAACCCGTCTTGCAGACTGCATGATCACCGCTGCCTTGGGGCACGACCTGCATCACGATGGGCGGGGCACGATTTCGGAACTGGACGTGGAACGCAGGTCAGCGGCGGCCGTTTGTCAACGGCAGCCCTTGCCGAGGCTAAGAAGCGGGGAACTGTGCTGGGGGTTAATGCCAAGGTACTTGCCAAGGTTCGCAAACAGCAAAAGTATGATTTTGTGGAAACCAATCTGACAGCTTTCAAACAGATTTGGGATCAATCACCGTCAGCATCTGAAACGGCTCGACGGCTGAACGATGCCAATGTCAAAACCCCCAAGTCAACAAAATGGTACCCTGCCACGGTGCTTAGCTTTGCGACAGCAGCAGGGTTGATCTGATCACTTTGACTTCTTGAACCGTGAGCGGATAGCCCCAGACGCTGCCTCTATCTGCGGGTCCAAGCCGCCGACTTTGACGATTGCCTTCAGTTGTTCGAGCTTGGCGGCTACGTCGTCCAGCGATTGGCAAAGGATCGCTGACTTGCCCTCGCTGATCACCAACGGCTTTTTGGCATAACGCACTTCAAGATAGAACTTGCCGCTGTCATCCGACCAGAACCAGTTGCGGGGTGTCCAATGCCCCTGCTCGAACCGTTTGACCTCGGCTGCTTGTTTGGTCAGCCCTTCGATCAGTCGTTGGCGTTTGACGGCAATCGAATTTGCCTTTGGACGTTCTGGAACGTCAACGAATACGAAATTTGGTTTGGTAGTCATGGAACTCTCCCATCGTTATGATGGCTCCGCTGTCCGATGGTCTGCCCAACCAGACAACGGTTTTGATGCTGCGAGTGGTCACGAGGCTTCAGGTTGCCTTGCCAGTATTAAATCCCTGTGATGCCTCATTTACTTGAACCCGTTAGAACAGCCAATGTTTCCATTTATTGAGAAATAGTCTAAGCCGCAATCAGCACATTGCCAAGCTGCAGAGTCATCATCAATCACACAACCGCCCAAAATCACTTTCTGTGCTTCGATATCTTCAATTAGTTTTTCTGACAGTTTGGGAAGTCCGTAATGGATAGTCGCCATATTGAGGCTGCCACAAGAGCGACAACGCCTTGGTTTCCTCTTTAACCGCAGATGTTCACCTTCAGACATTCTTGTTGGTCCCGTTGGCTTTGAGTTCTAGCCGTGCCGTCTTCAATCGTCATTCCAATTTTCAGGTTTCATTTGGTGCAGCCAGTTTGTTAAATCGTTGATTACATTAACCTCCTCATCGGCTGATCCTGACCAGTGAAGGTGTACTTTTTTGCCGTTAGTCACGTACCAAAGGTCTTGCATGTTGCCATCGGAGACCCGCATTGAATCGAGATGCATTTGCCCATCCTCAATGGCTCTGAGTTTTCTAATCCAATGACTGTAGGTGCCGTTTGGGACCTTGATTGTGATGGATTTCTTTGACGGACCAATGGTGTGGACAATCTGAACCTTGTCCTCGGCACCTTCGGTGATCAGCTTGAATATGGTCTCAGGCAATGGCTGGATTCCCCAGCAAACCCCAGTCTTGAACTTGATTACCTGTTTCAATTCATTCTCTTCGACCACGGCTATCCCCCATTCCTTAAAGCTTAGAAGACGTCTAAATCAATTCTTTTTGAAGAGCCGAACAAACAAAAATCCTATACCCAAGACAATTGCGAAATACGTCAAGCCAGAACATATCCATTTGATCATGACAAAATAGGAGGAAAGTTGCGCCATGTATGAAGTGATCGTTCCATTTATTAAATACTGATCTGCCAAGTATCCTAAAGAATAGTTCTCCAGCCAATCAAAAATAACTTGAAGAAAAGGAATTAAGTTGACAATGCCAACCTTTCTTGAAAATTTCTTAAATAATACAGATAACCAAACTGCGTACATGACACCATAGATAAGAGCAAATATAGTATCCCAAATCAGATTGAAATTTATGTAAGCAGAGAGCATCTTTTCAGTGCGTAATTGAAAAAATTTTATAATGTCAGATTCTGAAAATCCAAACGTCATGCCAAGCGATTTTATATTGCTGTTTGGTATTTCGAAGCCAGTCGCTTGGCGGGTCATGACCAAGAATAAGTATGCACCAAAAATTGCGGTGCAAAGGATTGCCACCTTTAAACTAGACTTCTCATAGAAAAGCTCTGAGATGCGTTTCAGGGGGTTCAGTCTCATAATTTGGTTCATCCCCTCACTCCCCAAAGCTTTGCAGGTTCTTCGCCATCTCTTTCGACAACGGCAGGTATTTTGCGTAAAATCGTTCAATCTGATCGACCGATGTTCCAGCGTTCTTGGCAAGGTTGAAGATGTTCACTTTGCCATGGCTGTTGATGATCCTCATACAAATCGCCGTATGACGCAAGGAATACAGCGTATGAGCCTTGCCTGTGAACGGATCGACCTCAAGCCCAGCCCGATCCAACAAGGCGCCGAATTGCCGCTGTATCACCTTCCCAGCCGTGGTGCGGTTGGCATACTGGGGCAGGAACAACGGGGTCTGTAAGGATCGGTTGGGGTTACGGATACAAATACGCTCATAGACCGATACAGCAGCAGCCATTGTGTTGGAGGTGCGGTAACCTGTCTTTCCGTCCCTGATCGTCAGGATCAGCCGCCTTGGGTCATCAGCGATCATCACATCACCATGGGTCAGCGCATAAAGTTCGGTGGTTAACGGGCGGACAAACGAATGAACCAGAAACAGGATCAGATCATACAGTTCGTCCGTGATCGGTATCCCCCGAACCTCGACACATTCCATCGACATTGCTTGGGCAGTCGACAGCAGCTTTTGGTAGGCATCGTCAGCTTTGGGAACCAGCGGATGAAACCTAAAGAATGGTCTAGGATTGTCCTTCAGCTTGGAGCGGGGTGTTTGCGGCACATCACTAATCGCCCCTTCTTCTTGGGCAATTTTCATCACATTGCGAAACGTTGCTGACAGCGTATTGCGGGTTGAAGGCGAAAGGTCTGGGCGTTTGCCATGCAGCCAGTTCAAGTATTCCTGCCAAGAGTGGGTGCGAACCTGCCGAACATCCTTATCGCCAAAGAAGTCCAGCAGCCCCCAGTCGTTGTTCATGATCGCCCATTGCATGGTCTTGACGTAATTGGCGTTACGTTCACCGCTCTCAGCTTGAACCTTGGACTTGCGCAACAGCTTTTGCGCAAAGCCCTTGAACGAAAACTCGGCATCGACAGGCACATCAGCCCGTAACAATGCCATCGCAAGGTCCTGTGCAGCGTCCCTTGCCCGTATCGACGAGCTTTCGCCAGTCGTCTTTACGAGGTAGCGTTTGCGTTTACGATCCCAGACACGGACAATCCAGTTGGGAGAGTTGGCGACCCTGTAGATCGATAAGCCCTTGTAAAGGCGGATAGCGGAGGGTGTATCTGTCATCAGTGGAACCGCTTTCTTTACATATAAACATGACTTATAAACCTTACCATAACCTGTTGATATCGCACAACACGCTTTGCATTTGTAATCAGGGGGTCACGGGTTCGATCCCTGTTGGGGGCACCATATATTTCAAAGGGTTAGCTGATTTCTCCGCCCCAATTTCTAGGGCGGGGTTACACATGGGTTACAAAAACCTGAAGTGACTTGTGTGAAGCGGGACCTGATTCCCATTCTTGGGGTCGTACCCTCCCCCCTGTGAAAAAATGCACCAAGGCTGAAACCCACCTAGGAGGCACCCCCCATTTGGCGCTTACCTCCCCCTGTTTCGCTATACGGTAGGTTTTGCTCATCCGAAGACCAGATTGCTTCGATCAAGGTAGATGGCGGCAAGTTCCATAAAAAGTGCACGTGCACTTTGTTGTCTAAAGTGTCCGATCTGGTGAACACGTGTAGATTTTGCAGGATCGTCTTCAGATTTGATACATGCAGTTTCTGACACTGACCAACAGGTCGCCCTCGTAGGTGGTGACGCTTTCAATAACGACAGCAAAACAACGGCGCAGACCTGTACGAAAGATGCTCTTGGTTATCTAGAGTTGCCGTGGACTCTCAAGCGCAGGAAATAAATGGTAGTGGCGCTCTCATGCGCGTCTGATTGACGTTTGATGGCTACGCAATGTGCCAAGACGATGATCGAAGAAAGACTGCATGCACCTATCAAACATCTTCTTTTTCCTCTTGGCTCTTTTCGCCGTGGGTTACGTTTTTCGGTCCGGATCGCGCCGAGAGACTGGTTTATTCTTTCTGTCTCGCATTGCGCAATTTGTCTTCGTTCTAGGCCTGTTTGGTGTGTGTGCCCCCGCTCGGGCGGCCGATTGGTATTTTCTTTACGATGGACTTAGTTTTGAGACTCAGACCATCACGCCGGCGGTGGGGGATACAATCACCGTTGAGGAGTATAGCGATAACTGTGACGGTATCAGCATTAGGAGCACCTTCGGGTCGTCGGGGGGGATTCAACCAATTGGTCCTGTATGGATTTCCTGCGAAAGTGTCTCTTTCGTCTTTCTCACATCCAGCAGTCTGGGTGGTTTCATGGAAACAATTTTCAACCAGAAAATATTCGAGTGGTCTTCTGTAGCGGCAGACACAGAAGCGCCCACAGTTTCAGGGGTCCTAGACTACACTTTAGCTACTGGGACTACTAATGACCGCACCTATGTGTATGGCGAGACCTTTGAAATTGCGGTGCAGGTCACCGAGCCGGTGCTGGTCACCGGTACGCCGCAGTTGACATTGGAGACCGGCGCAATAGATCATGCGGCCATTTTTGATAGAGTAGTGTCCGATTACCTCGGTAGCACGCTTTTTTTCAAGTATACCGTTCAGGCTGGCGATCATAACATCTGCCTTGAGATCAGCAGCACGGCCCTAACACTCAACTCTGGAACGATCAAAGATTTATCAGGAAATGATCTTGTATTGACACTTCCCGAGCCTCGAACCCCGTGGTCGTTACCCGAGGGCTGTCTTACCGCCATTGACGGCTTGTCCGACACCCACGTTGTCACGTCTGTGACATCTAGCTCTGCCAACGGCACCTATCGGGTTGGCGATACGATCAGTGTGCAGGTGAATTTTAACTATCGAGTGTTTGTTACTGGCACGCCAAAGCTGACATTGGAAACAGGAACAACGGATCGGACGATCAATTACACCTCGGGAAGTGGGTCAACAGCGCTTACCTTTGCTTACACAGTGCAGTCTGGCGATACGTCGGCTGACCTTGATTACGTCAGCAGTGACGGCTTGGCGCTAAACTCTGGAACGATACAGGGCGCGACAAACCAGGACGTACGGTTGACTCTCCCGTTGCCGGGGGCTGCAAGCTCTTTGGGGGCCAATAGTGCC
This sequence comes from Paracoccaceae bacterium, assembly GCA_947449875.1. GTDB lineage: Bacteria > Pseudomonadota > Alphaproteobacteria > Rhodobacterales > Rhodobacteraceae > Stagnihabitans. The sequence continues at coordinate 1,203 of CANFSY010000098.1, read as the reverse complement.
ATTGTGGTTGATGGGATTGCCCAAGTCACTTCTGTTAGCTCCACCTCTGCCAATGGCACCTTTAAGGTGGGCGATACGATCAGCGTTCAGGTGAACTTTAACGCGGCGGTGATGGTCACCGGAACACCGCGCCTGACATTAGAAACGGGGGCGACGGATCGCGTCGTCAATTATGCTTCCGGAAGCGGCACTACAGCGCTGACCTTTTCGTACACTGTACAGGCTGGCGATACATCGGCCGATCTTGATTACGCCAGCACGACTGCCTTGGCGCTTAACGGCGGAACGATCAAAGATGTAAGCGGCATCAACGCCAGATTAACGCTGCCGTCTCCGGGGGCTGCGAATTCACTGGGGGCGAATAAAGCGTTGGTGGTTGACGGTGTTGTCCCTACAGTCACTTCTGTCAACTCTAGCTCCACCAGTGGCTATAAAACGCCGGGTATGATGGTCAGCATTCAGGTGAATTTCAGCAAGGCCGTGACGGTCACCGGGACAGCGCGGCTGACATTAGAAACGGGGGTGACGGATCGGGTCATCGACTCTGGCTCAGGAAGTGGCACCACGGCGCTCACCTTTTCTTACATTGTACAGACTGGCGATACCTCTGCCGATCTTGATTATGTCAGCACGACCGCCTTGGCGTTGTACTCTGGAACAATAAAAGATGCGGCGGGCAACAACGCGACATTGACGCTGGCCTCTCCGGGGGCTGCAAACTCACTGGGGGCCAATAAGTCGATCGCAGTTGACGGTATTGCCCCCACAGTCACTTCCGTCACTTCCGACTCTGCCAATGGCACCTTTAAGATCGGCCAAACAATTAGCATTCTGGTGAATTTCAGTGAGAACATTTCGGTCGTCGGTACACCGCAAATGACATTAGAGACGGGCACCACGGATCGGGTCATTGATTACGTGTCACAATACTCTCCAACGACTTTTACATTAACTCCGCGGACGCTTACCTTCTCTTACACAGTCCAAGCTGGCGACACTTCCGCCGATCTAGATTACGTCAGCAACGCTGCGTTCGCGCTTAACTCTGGAACGATCAAAGATACACCAGGCAATAACGCCATATTGACGCTTCCATCGCCAGGTGCTGCAAACTCACTAGGCGCCAATAAGGCGCTGGTGATTGATGGTGTTGCCCCCACGGTCACGTCTGTCAACGCAACCTCTGCCGATGGCTCCTTTAAG
>CANFSY010000097.1 GCA_947449875.1 Paracoccaceae bacterium | reverse complement strand
GACTTCTTCTTGATAGCAGACCATGTCTTTGAACAGGGCCATTTGCTCGACCTCTTGGAAGCCGCCCTGCCCGATGGTCTTGTTGGCGGCCTGCGGGGTCACCAGCAACAAGGGCGTGTGGTTCCAATAGGCGGTCTTCACGGCGGTCACGAAGTTCGTGATCCCCGGCCCGTTTTGCGCAATCATCATGCACATCTTGCCCGAAGCCCGCGTGAAGCCGTCGGCCATCATGCCGCCCGACCCTTCATGCGCACAGTCCCAGAAATGGATGCCCGCTTTCGGGAAAATATCCGAAATCGGCATGAAGGCCGATCCGATGATCCCGAACACATGCTCGATGCCGTGGAGTTGCAGGGTTTTGACAAAGGCTTCTTCGGTGGTCATGCGCATGGGATGCTCCTTCAAGACGGTGTGGCGGTTCTAACCTTAGGGCTTGCGCGCGCTTAGGTCCAGTGAGGATACCGGCGTAAGGCCAGATGTCTTAGGACCAGACGGCGCACCAAGGGCTGCGGCGATCTTGGCGATGCCCTCGGCAATGCGGGTGTGCGGGATCGACCCATAGCCCAGACGGTAATGTTGGCGGTCTTCGCGCGCAGGGTCAAAGAACGGGCGGCCCGGTTCGATCAGAACGCCGTGCGCGCGCAGCCGCGTGGCCAAGTCTTCGGTGTCGACCGCCGCTTGCATCCAAAAGCTAGACCCGCCAAAGCCGCCCTGCCCCGCAACCGTCAAACCATGCGCGTCGATGGCGTCTTGCATCACCTGACGGCGCTTGCGAAAGGCCGCGCGCATGCGGTTGATCAGCGTGTCATAATGCCCAAGACTCAGGAAATAAGCCATGGTGCGCTGGATATGGCCGGGCGGATGGCGCAGCGTCATCAGGCGCAAGGCCCGCGCCTCGCGGATAAAGCCGGGGGGGCCGATTAGATAGCCAAGGCGCATACCCGGAAAGACCGACTTGGAAAACGACCCCGCATAAACCACCCGCCCCTCGCCGTCCAAAGACTTGAGCGCGGGCGAGACGGGTTTGAGAAACGACATCTCAAATTCGTAATCATCCTCGACAATCACAAACCCATCGCGCGCCGAGGCGTCCAGCAACGCGCGGCGGCGTTCGATGGGCATGGTGGCATTGGTCGGGCATTGGTGGCTGGCGGTGGTAAAGACCACGTCCACCCCTTTGGGAATGCCCTCGGGCGGCAGGCCGTCTGCATCAACGTCAACGGCCAGCACTTCGGTGCCCGAAGCGGCCAAGATCGACCGCAGGCCAGGATAGCCCGGATTCTCCATCACCGCCCGCCGCCCCGGCCCCAAAAGGCACGCCGCCGCCAGCCACAGGGCGTTTTGCGCGCCCATGGTCAGCAACACCTCCTCCTCACGCGCGGCGATGCCACGGCGCGGCAGAATGTGGCGCAGAAGGTGTTCGATCAGCAACGGGTCGTCGCGTTCGTAATAATCCGCCGTCATCGCCCCAAAATCGCGCCGCCCCAGCGCACGCAGGGCGCATTGGCGCCAGTTGTGATGGTCAAACAGGCTGGGATCGGCTTGGCCGTAGATGAACGGAAAGGGATAGCGCTCCCAATCCTCGGGGCGCTCTACCCCGCGCCCGCCGGTGAAACGCCCCGCGATGCGGCCAAACTCTGCCGCCTCGGCCCGCGGGGCCTGCGCGGGCAATTCGCTGGCCAAAGGCGCGTTGTGCGAAATGTAATAGCCCGACCGCCCCCGCGCCGCCAAATAATCCTGCGCCACAAGCTCGGCATAAGCCAAGGTCACCGTCAGCCGCGAAATTTGCAAATGCGCCGCCAAGCCCCGCGACGACGGCATCTTGCCCCCCGGCCGAAACCGTCCTGATAAAACGCCTTCCGTCACCATCTGCCGAATGCGCTGCTGCAAACTGCCCCGCTCGGCTGCGGGCAACACAAAGGCCTCGGGCGGGATAGTGGCCATGGCTTCCTCTGGGCGATGCCCACAATGCAAAGGGGCCCAGCCTCCCAGCCGCGCCCCCCTTTCATACTTGCCCAAATATCCCACGGGGGTGCGGGGGTGTGAAACCCCCGCTTTTGCAGCGGGTGGGGGGTGTAAAACCCCCGCTTTTGGGGTCAGCCAAAAACCCGTGTCAGGGCATTGTCGATAGCCCCCGTGATCGCATCAATGTCATCCGCCGTGGCAATCAGCGCGGGCGACAGGCACAGCGTGTTGTTCAACCCCGGGATCGAGCGGTTGGTCATGCCGATAATGACGCCGTTGGCATTGCAATCGGCCACCACGGCGGCGACGCGCTTTTCATCCATCGGCTCTTTTGTCACACGGTCGGCCACCAGTTCTGCGCCGCAGAACAGGCCAGCGCCGCGCACATCGCCGATCACCTTGTGCTTTTCCATCAGCGCTTGCAGGTTCGCAATCGTGCGCGCCCCCATGCGCAGGGTGTTGTCCAAGAGGTTCTCGTCTTCGATGATGCGCATGTTTTCCAAAGCCGCCGCAGGCCCCGCCGTGCAGCCGCCAAAGGTCGAGATGTCGCGGAAATAGCTTAACGGATCGGCGGCATCGTCTTTGAACATGGCAAAGACCTCTTCCGTCGTCACGGTGCACGAAATCGCCGCATAGCCGCTGGCGACCCCTTTGGCCATGGTGACAAAATCAGGCTTGATGCCGTAGTTCTGATAGCCAAACCACACGCCCGTGCGGCCCACGCCGCAGACGACTTCGTCGATGTGCAGCAAGATGTTGTATTTCTTGCAGATTTCCTGTACCCGCTCCCAATATCCCTTGGGCGGCACGATGACACCGCCGCCTGCGGTCACCGGTTCCAGCACCAAGCAGCCGATGGTATCAGGGCCTTCGCGCAGGATCACTTCCTCAATCGCATCAGCAGCCCGCTCGCCGTAGTTCGCCACATCCCATTGCTTGCGATACTCCAAGCAATGCGGCACCATGACAAAGCCGTCCGGATAGGGGCCGTATTGCTTGGCTCGCTCTGCCTGACCCGAGGTCGCCAAGGCGGCAATCGTGGTGCCGTGATAGTCGCGCTCGCGGTAGAGGATCTTGTTCTTCATCCCACCGTGGTGCCGGTGCGACAGCTGGCGCACCATCTTATAGACCTTCTCGTTGGCTTCAGAGCCCGAGTTGGAATAGTAAACGCGGCTCATCCCCGGCATCTTGGTGATCAGCTTTTCGGCGAACAAAGCGCCCGGCACCGTGCCGTTCGATCCGGCAAAGTAGTTCATCTTGACCAGTTGGTCGGCCACGGCCTTGGCGATGCTTTCGCGGCCATAGCCCACATTGACCGTCCACACCGCGCCCGACACCGCGTCAATATATTCCTTGCCCTTGGCATCCCAGACCCGCAGGCCCTTGCCTTCCACGATCACGCGGGGATCAACGGTTTCGTATTGCTTGTGCTGGCTGAGATGGTGCCACACATGGGCGCGGTCAGCAGCGACGACGCCGCTTAGGTCATTGGTCATCGTGTTCATCGAGATCTCCTCATAAGCGCCACGCGCAAAGCCCGAATCAGGCAGGGTCGCGGCCCCGCCTTGGTGGTTGACATGGTGTATCTTCTGCCCATCGCCTGCAAGCTCTTAGGTCCAGAGCATTTGGGGCGATAGGGCCAGAAGACCTGCCCCTTTGTGCAAAAGCCGGAAGGGTTTTGGGCAAACTGGCAATTGCTCTTGGGCCTAGGAAAGCGCAAAACTGGCGTCAAATGGGGGGAACCATGCAGGCCAGTTGGATCGCGGTGGATTGGGGCACATCAAACCTGCGGGCTTGGGCCATGGGGCCGACGGGTATTCTGGCCTATGCCGCCAGCGACAAGGGCATGGGGCAGCTTAAGCCCGACCAGTTCGAAGCGGCCCTGTTAGAGGTGATCGCGCCTTGGCTGACGGCGCGCACCGCAGTGCTGGCCTGCGGCATGGTGGGGGCGCGCCAAGGCTGGGTCGAAGCGCGCTACCGCAGCGTGCCCTGCCCCCCCACCGATCCCGCAGCCCTCACCCGTGTCAGCACAAACGACCCCCGCCTGGATGTCCGCATCGCCCCCGGCCTGTCGCAAGACCGGCCCGCCGATGTGATGCGGGGCGAGGAAACGCAGCTGGCCGGCGCGCTGGCCTTGCACCCAGACTTTGACGGGGTGTTTTGCTTGCCCGGCACCCATTCGAAATGGGTCCATGTCAGCGCGGGCGAGGTGGTGTCGTTTCAAACCTATATGACGGGCGAGATGTTTTCGCTGCTCTCGACCCAATCGGTCCTGCGCCATTCGCTCACAGCCGAGGGCTGGGACGATGCCGCCTTTGACGCAGGCCTGTCCGATGCCCTTTCCCGCCCCGACCGCATCGCCGCCCGCCTGTTTTCTTTGCGCGCCGAGGGCCTGTTGCACGCCATGACAGCCCCCCAAGCCCGCGCGCGGCTGTCGGGCCTTTTGATCGGGATCGAACTGGCAGGGGCCAAGCCCTACTGGCTGGGCCAAAGCGTAAAACTGATCGGGGCGCAGACCCTGTCGGCCCTTTATGCCCGCGCCCTTGCGCTGCAAGGCTTGCAGGCCGACACTGAGGATGCCACCGCCTGCACGCTGGCGGGCCTGTCTGCGCTCTATGCCAAATTGAAAGACTAACCCATGCACCATCGCCCGATCATCGCTATCTTGCGCGGCATCACCCCGCCCGAGGCTGTCGCCGCCGCCCAAGCCCTGATCGCCGCAGGCATCACGCGCATTGAAGTGCCGCTGAACTCGCCCGATCCGTTCGCTTCCATCGCGGCCATGGCCAAAGCCTGTGGCCATCTCGCACAGATCGGCGCGGGGACGGTGCTGTCGGTGCAAGATGTGCACGCCGTGCAACAGGCAGGCGGTACGCTGATCGTCTCGCCCAATTGCGACGCCGAGGTGATCGGTGCCACCAAGGCGCGGGGCATGGCGTCTTGGCCGGGGGTGATGACGCCCACGGAATGCTTTGCGGCCCTGAAAGCGGGCGCGGATGGGTTGAAAATCTTCCCCGCCAGCCTGATCGGCCCCGAAGGTGTCAAGGCCATCCGCGCCGTTCTGCCCAAAGCGACCCAAGTTTATGCCGTCGGCGGTGCGGGGGCATCGAACTTTGCGCAATGGCTGGCCGCAGGGGCCAACGGCTTTGGCATCGGCACCGCCCTTTACACCCCCGCCCTGCCCTTGGCCGAGATCACCGCCCGCGCCGCCCAAATCGTCGCAGCCTTTGACACCGCCGCCCAAGGAGCGCAGCCATGATCTACGATTCCCGCCCCTGCACCCTTGGCGAAGGCGTCTTTTGGCACCCGTTGCGGCAGGCGCTGTTCTGGTTTGACATCACCGCGGGGCGGCTTTTGTCGAACGACGGGGTGCGCCAACAGATGTGGCAATTGCCACAGATGGTCTCGGCTGCCGGAGTGCTGTCGCACGACGAATTGCTGATCTGCGGCGAGACGGGCCTGTTTCGCTTCAACTTGGAAACCCAAACCTCAACCCCAATCACAGCCCTAGAACCCGATAAACCCGCCAACCGCAGCAATGACGGCAAGGTTGATCGTCAGGGCGGCTTTTGGGTCAGCACCATGGGCAAAGACGGCGCCACCCGCCACGGCAAGGGGGCGATCTACCGCTGGTTCAAAGGCGAGTTGCGGCTGTTATACCCCAACCTGTCGATCCCCAACGCCATCTGCTTTGCGCCGGATGGCCAAGCGGCCTATTTCGCCGATACGGGCCAGCAAAAGGTCTGGCGCGTGGCGCTGGATGACGCAGGCTGGCCGGTAGGCAAGCCTGCCGACTATCTGGATTTCACCGGAACCGAGATTTACCCCGACGGGGCCACCGTCGATGCCGCAGGCAACTTTTGGAACGCGCAATGGGGCATGGGCCGTGTGGCCTGCTATGCGCCGGACGGGGCGTTCTTACGCGAGGTCAAGGTGGATGCGCCGCATTCCTCTTGCCCGGCCTTTGGCGGGGCGGGGATGAACACGTTGTTCGTCACGACCGCTTTAGAAGACATGTCAGACGCCGCCAAAGCCGCCTTCCCCCACTCCGGCATGGTCTTTGCCGTGGGCGGCGTGGCCAAAGGCTTGGCCGATGCTTTGGTGGCGCTATGAAGCGGGGCTTGGGGGTTTGCTATTATCCCGAACAGTGGGACGAAAGCCTGTGGGCCAGCGACGCCGCCCGCATGGCTGAACTGGGCCTGACATGGGTGCGCATCGGCGAATTCGCGTGGAGCCGGATGGAGCCGCAACCGGGCCACTATGACTGGGCTTGGCTGGACCGCGCCATTGAAACGCTGGGCGCGCAGGGCCTGAAGGTGGTCTTGGGCACCCCCACCGCCACCCCGCCGCGCTGGATGCTGGACCTATACCCCGATATGCTGGCCGTCGACGCGCAAGGCCGCCCGCGCGGCTTTGGGTCGCGCAGGCATTATGACTTTAGCCATCAGGGCTATCGGGGCGAATGTGCCAAGATCGTGGCGCAAATGGCCATTCGCTACGGCAAAAACCCCCATGTTTGCGCGTGGCAGACCGATAACGAATATGCCTGCCATAATACGGTGCTCAGCTATTCTGCCGCCGCGCGTACCGCGTTTCAAAACTGGCTGGCCCAACGCTACCAGTCGGTCGATGCGCTGAACCGCGCGTGGGGCAATGTGTTCTGGTCGATGGACTACACCGCCTTTGACCAGATCGGCCTGCCCAACCTGACCGTGACCGAGGCGAACCCCGCCCATGTCATGGCCTTTCGCCGCTTTGCCAGTGACGAGGTTGTCAGCTTTAACAAGCTGCAAACTGATATCCTGCGCAAGCACACCGCCGCGCCCGTCGCGCATAACTACATGGGCCAAGTCACCGACTTTGACCATTTCGCCACGGGCGCTGATCTGGATATCGCGGCTTGGGATGCTTATCCCATCGGGTTTCTGTCTGACCGCGTGGTCGCCTCACCCGAAGACAAGCGCCACTTTCTGCGCCAAGGCGACCCTGATTTCCAAGCCTTCCACCATGACCTGTACCGCGCGGTCGGGCGGGGCCGCTGGTGGGTGATGGAACAGCAACCCGGCCCCGTAAACTGGGCCCCGTGGAACCCCGACCCCCTGCCCGGCATGGCCCGCCTGTGGGCATGGGAGGCCTTTGCCCACGGGGCCGAGGCCGTGTGCTACTTCCGCTGGCGCCAAGCCCCCTTTGCGCAAGAGGCGATGCACGCAGGCCTTTTGCGCCCCGACAGCGCCCCCGCACCTGCCTTTGCTGAAGCAGCGCAAGTGGCCCGCGAACTGGCGGCGATGCCGGATGTGGCGCAGACACAGGCGCGGGTTGGGGTGGTGTTTGACTATGCCTCGGACTGGGCTTGGGAAACGCAGCCGCAGGGCCGCGATTTCAGCTATTTCGGGCTGGTGTTTGACCTGTACCGCGGCTTGCGGCGCTTGGGGCTGGATATTGACATTCTGCCCCCTGATACCGCCGACCTGTCGGGCTATGCGGTGGTGCTGGCCCCGGGGGTGGCGACGATCTCGCCCGCTTTGATGGCAGCCTTGGCCGCCTATAAGGGCACAGCACTGATAGGCCCCCGCGCCAATGCCAAAACGGCAGAGTTTGCCATTCCCGTCCCCCTGCCGCCCAACTTGCCCAAGCTAGACGCCGTGGTGGCGCGGGTGGAAAGCCTGCCGCCGGATGTGCGCGTGCCTTTGGCAGGCGGCGGGGCCTTTCACCGCTGGCGCGAAAAGCTGGACGGGGCGGCAGAGGTGGTCGAACATACCACCGACGGCTTGCCCGCTTTGCTGCGGGCGGGCGGGGTGCACTATCTATGCGGCTGGCCGGATGACACCGCGCTCGACCGTATCTTGACCCAACTTTGCCACGGCGCAGACCTGCCGATCCATCCCATGCCCAAAGGCTTGCGCCGCAGACGGGCGGGGGAGGTGACGTTCCTGATCAACTACAACCCCCATCCGGTGACTTACGAGGGCCAGACGATAAACGCCGCCGATGTGGTATGGAGCCGCTCATGACCCTTGCCGATCTCGCCACAAGCGCCGCCGAGGAACTGCGCGCCGGATGTGCGGCTGTCTCCGAAGGGGAACTGGCAGCGCTGGTAGACGCCATAGCCACCGCGCGCCGCATCGTGGCCTATGGCTGCGGGCGCGAAGGGTTGATGATGCGCGCCTTGGCGATGCGGCTGTATCACCTAGGGTGCGATGTGCATATGCAAGGCGATATGTCTTGCCCGCCGTTGGGCGCGGGGGATTTGTTGCTGATCTCGTCCGGACCCGGGCGGCTTTCCACGGTTGCGGCCCTGATCGGGCAGGCGCGGGCGGGTGGGGCCAAGGTGGCGTGCATCACGGCGGAACCCTTGGGGCCAGACCCGCAGGCATCAGACCTGTGCCTTGTCATCCCCGTGCAAACCATGGCACGCGACCAATCTGCGCCCTCATCGGTCTTGCCCATGGGATCGGTATTTGAAGGGGCGATGTTTATGATCTTTGAACTTTTGGTGCTGGCCCTGCGGCCCCGCTTGGGCGAAAGCGCCGACACGATGCGCGCACGCCATACCAACTTGGAATAGCCTGCCCAAAATTATTCGCTTGCACAAACCCGTACCGCTGGGTCAGATCAGCGAAATCACTTCGGAACCCTATGCCAAATCCAGATCACACCGGGGCCACTGCCCCCATCGCCATCAAAGTCAGCGGGCTGCGCAAGTCGTTCGGATCGCACGAGGTTCTTAAGGGCGTGTCAATGACCGCACGGCAAGGCGATGTCGTGGCGATCATCGGCGGCTCTGGCTCTGGCAAATCCACCATGCTGCGCTGCATCAACTTTCTGGAAACGCCTTCGGCCGGAACGATAGAGGTGGCAGGGCAAGCCATCGCCATGAAGGCCGACGGCAGCCCGAAAGACAAAAAGCAGCTTGAACAGGCCCGCCAAAGTCTGGGCATGGTCTTTCAGAACTTTAACCTGTGGACCCATATGACCGTGCTGGAAAACCTGATCGAGGTTCCGGTGCATGTTCTCAAAACCCCCAAGGCCGAAGCCATCACCCGTGCGCGCGCCTTGCTGGCCCGCGTGGGGTTGGCCGAAAAGGAAGCGGCCTATCCGGCGTTTTTGTCAGGCGGCCAGCAACAACGCGCCGCCATCGCGCGGGCCTTGTGCATGAACCCCAAGGCGATGCTTTTTGACGAGCCGACCTCGGCCCTTGACCCCGAACTGGTGGGCGAGGTGTTGCAGGTCATCAAGGGGCTAGCCGACGAAGGCCGCACGATGATTTTGGTCACCCACGAGATGCGCTTTGCCCGCGAAGTGGCAAGCCATGTGATCTACCTGCACAACGGGGTGATCCAAGAAGAAGGCCCGCCCGAAGCGCTGTTCGGTGCGCCAAAATCAGACCGTTTGAAACAGTTTCTAAAAACCGTGGGCTAAAAAGCGACCTGCGGACGACGACCCAAACCCCTGACCCACAAGGAGACTATGATGAAAAAATTCGTCCTCGCGGCCGTGGCAACCCTTGCCCTTGGCACCACCGCTATGGCTGACCCGCTGAAAATCGGCGTGGCGGCAGAACCCTATCCGCCCTTCACCTCGCCCGATGCGGCAGGCAACTGGGTTGGCTGGGAAGTGGATTTCATGAATGCAATCTGCAAGCAGGCCGAACTGGACTGCGTGATCACCCCCACCGCTTGGGATGGCATCATTCCCGCACTGACCTCGGGGCAGATTGATGTGATCATGTCGTCGATGTCGATCACCGAAGAGCGCAAAAAGACGATCGACTTCTCGGACAAGTATTACAACACCCCCGCCATGGTCATGGTCGCGGCAGATTCGGCCATCACGCCGGATGCGGCGGGCCTGACAGGCAAGATCGTGGGCGTACAAGTGTCGACCACGCATGAGGCCTATACCCAGAAATACTTCGCGCCTGTGGCGTCGGAAGTGAAAGTCTACCAAACCCAAGACGAAGCCAATCAGGATCTGGCCGCTGGCCGTGTGGATGCCGTAATGGCCGACAGCATCGCGCTGCAGGCTTTCCTTGACAGCGACACGGGCAAAGCCTGCTGCAAATCGGCGGGCATGGTTGCGGATGACCCGGAAATTCTCGGCGCCGGTGTGGGCTTTGGTTTGCGTCAGGGTGACCCGCTGAAAGACAAGCTGAACGCCGCCATTGCTGCGATCCGCGCGGATGGCACCTATGCGGAAATCACCAAGAAGTACTTCGCCTTCGACATCTACGGTGAATGATGAGCGGAGTTGAGGCCATAGCCGCGGCCTCGGCGCTGGATCTTCTGGCCTTGTCGCCCCCCGGTTGGGGGGCGACTTTGCTTGCGGGCTTGGGCAATTCGGTCATCATCGCCTTGGGCGCTTATGGCTTGGGCTTTGCCATTGGCCTGTGCGGAGCGTTCGGCAAACTGTACGGCGGGCCGATCACCAAGGATCTGCTGGCGGTTTACACCACGATTGTGCGTGCTGTGCCCGAACTGGTGCTGATCTTGATTCTCTTTTACGCCTTCACCGGCCTGCTGAACCAAGCCCTGCTGTCTTGGGGGATGGAGCGGGTGCAAATCTCGCCCATCATCACCGGCATCGTGGTCTTAGGCGTGGTGCAGGGGGCCTATCAAACCGAAGTGCTGCGCGGCGGCATTCTGGCCGTACCTGCCGGCCAGATCGAGGCAGCACGCGCCATGGGCATGCCGAGTGTCACCTTAGCACGGCGCATCACCATTCCGCTCATGACTGCCAACGCCTTGCCCGGCATGGCGAACCTGTGGCTGAATGCCACCAAGGACACGGCCTTGCTGGCGGTTATCGGCTTTTCGGAACTGACCAAAGCCACCTATCAGGCCAGTGCAACGACCAAAGCGTTTTTCGTTTTCTACCCTGCGGCGATGGCGCTGTATCTGGGAATCTCGCTGACCTCGACCTTTTTGATCGGGCGGCTGGAAAAATGGGCGCGGCGCGGGCAAAGGGATGTGCGGGGGCAATGAAAGACTTTTTCAAACCGCACCGGATTGTGCTGATTGTGCTGGCAGCGGCCTTGGTGGCGTGGTGCGCCCTGTCGCTGAATTGGACGTGGCTGGCCAACCCCAAGTATCAACTGCTGATCGTGCAGGGCATCTGGCGCACGATCTGGATCGTGGTGGTCACGATGGTCATCGGCATGGTCTTGGCCATCCCGATCGGCTTGGCCCAAGCGGCGGGGCCTTGGTATGTGTCGGCCCCCGCGCGGGTGTTTTGCACCGTCATCCGCGGCACGCCTTTGCTGATGCAAATCTGGTTGCTGTATTACGGGCTTGGGTCGCTGTTTCCGTCGATTCCGTGGATCAAGCAATCCGACCTGTGGCCCTATCTGCGCCAAGCGTGGCCCTATGCGGTGGTGGCGCTGTCCTTGTCGGTTGCAGGCTACGAGGGCGAGGTGATGCGCGGGGCGTTCAAAGGCGTCCCGCATGGCCAGCTCGAGGCGGCGAAGGCCATGGGCATGCCGCCCTTCACCTTGCTGCGCCGCATCTGGCTGCCACAGGCCCTGCAACGCGTGCTGCCAACCTTGGGCGGCGAGACGGTGAGCCAGTTGAAATCGACCCCCTTGGTGTCGACCATCACCATCATGGAAATCTACGCAGTCACGGGCCGCATCCGGCAAGATACGTTCATCATTTACGAACCGCTCTTGCTGTTGGCGGTGGTGTATATGGGCCTGACGGGTCTGATCGTGCTGCTGTTTCGCTGGCTAGAGGGACGCAGGCCCACCCGCACCGCGTGAGGCGGGCGTTGAAGCCTCCGGCGGGGATATTTTCGCAAGTATGAAAGCGCAAAGAAGAAGGGGGGCTTGGGGCCCCCCTTTTGATTGGTTGTGCTGGGCGTAGGGGTTACGAGGCCACCAGCTCGGCATCTTCGGCGCGGCGACCCTCGGCCTCGCGGGCGGCTTCGATGCGGGCTTTGCGGCGGCGGTTGATCTCGTACCAGATGGCCAAAACCAGCGTCACCATGATCAGCAACAACGCCAGCGCGTTGATTGTGGGGGTGATGCCCGAGCGCACCTTGGAGAAGACATAGACCGTCAACGTATCGGCCCCGCCCCGGGTAAAGAGCGTGACGTTAAAGTTCTCGATCGACTGGAAGAACGAGATGGCAGCCCCGGCCCCCAAGGCGGGGTAGAGATGCGGCAGCAGGATGCGGCGCATGACTTGGCCGTGGCTCGCGCCAAGATCAAGGGCGGCTTCTTCCAGACCTTGGTCAAAGCTTTGCAAGCGGGCCAGCACCAGCAGCATCACGAAAGAGGCGATGTAGCTGACTTGGCCAAGGACGGACAAATGCAGGCCCGACCCGACCGAGAACTGGTGCCAGAACAGCAGCGTCGAAATGCCGATCACCACGCCGGGCACCAGAATGGGGGCAACCATCATGCCGTACAAAATGGCACGCACCCGCCCGCCGATCGAATTGACCAAAATCGCCCCCGCCGCCCCGACCGGCACCGCGATGACGACAACAGCGATGGCCACCAGAATGGTATTGCGCACGGCGATCCAGATGCGGTCGTCGTGATAGAGCGCGATGAACCATTGATCTGTCCAGCCCTTCCACGGAATGACTGTGGGCAGTTTGCTGGCGTTAAACGCCGCCCCTGACATCACGGCCAAGGGGACCAGCAGATAGACCAAGAACAGCACCATATACAGGTGG
>CANFSY010000096.1 GCA_947449875.1 Paracoccaceae bacterium | reverse complement strand
CTCCGGGCGTAAAACATGTAACCGCTATGTTTATCAACTCCTCAGGCAGAGTGGGAATTGGTACAACTGCTCCGTCTTATGATCTAGAAGTTGTAGGTGCAGTCGGTTCTGCAAACTACGGATCGGGCACTTCATTTACACTTCGATCCGCAAATGGAACATTGGCTGCACCTACACAAATCACCGCAGCCTCTCTTTTGGCAAACTTAGACTTCAGAGGATATGACAACGCTTCCGCATTTAGGTCTGTAGCAAACATCAGGGCCTACTCAGATGGTGCTATTACGTCTACATCATCTCCCGGTTTCTTATCTTTTCTCACTACACCTTCTGGGTCTATCGTTAATGTAGAAGCCATGCGCATTCTATCTTCTGGGGCCCTTATCCTGACAGGCTCCACAGCGCAGAAAGCAACGGGCACCACATGGTCAAACCCGTCTGACCAACGCCTGAAAGACAACATCCGGGACTACCCCAAGGGCATCGACGAGCTGATGCAAGTTCGCGTCCGGCAGTGGGAATACAACGGCAAGGGTGGAACGACTGCGGGTATGAAGGGGCTTGGCGTTATAGCCGACGAGGCGATGCTTGTTCTGCCGGAGACCGTCAAAACCTACGATGCCAAGCTGGAAGCCGATGATGCAGAGGTGACGGCAATCAAGGAGTTTGACGCCACGGAGATCACTTGGCTGTTGGTCAAAGCTGTTCAGGAACAGAAACGTCAGATTGACCAACTAAAAGCGCAAATTGAAGCGCTTGAAAATGCAATGTGACTTTTTTAAAAAGGAAAAAACAAATGCGGCACTATCCATATAGCGCAGTCCTCGGCGCATTGAATGATGTACTTAGGGTTCCTGTTGCTAACATGACAGGGGCGCGGGTTGATATTCGCGGGACATTTGTGGCGTCTTTTGCAGTTGAAGCCACAATGGATGGTGGAAACAACTGGGTTACTCTTGCCATGGCAGCTGGTGGCAACATCACGCTGGCCACTGGACAGTTCTTGGTAACCACGACACCCGGAAACTTTGTTATTGGTGATGTGGCAGGATTTCAAGAGGTACGGGTTCGCTGTTCGGCCTTCACCTCAGGCTCAGCGACCATCAATTTGACAGTTACCGAAGAAAACCAAGTCGATCAGGTTGGGTTAATTGGTTCACCCACTGTTACACTTGGGGCGGGTGCTGCACTCGTTGGTCAGGTCTTTAATGCAGATAATATGTTTTGGAACGAGAGTTTTGCTGCGCAAGCTGCGGCTGCAACAGTGACTGGTGCAACGCGGGACGCCGGTGTGGCAGTTGCGATTGCACATCGCTATGCGAAGTTTAACGCATTTGCCTTTGCGGACCAAGCTGGCACCATGCGTATTGAGGTTTCAGTAGATAACGTCACATGGCGACGAGCAACGATTGACACCGCTGTAGCCGCGAACACGCCGGTCTTGCTCACGATCCCAGTGTTTAGCCGCTATCACCGTGCCGTCTTTATCAATGGTGCGACCCTTCAAACGGCATTCATGCTCAACACCAGCTTTACCGCATCGTAACTTATGGATGCTGCAAAACGCCAAAAATCAAATAAGAAAAGGTGCTTTTTCATGGCCGTTCCCCCTTATGACCGCGTGATTGTGCCCACAACGAATGGTGTGGCGCTGTTTGGCATTACCTTGCCCGCTTGGTTGCCCTCGCTGGATGCGGTGAGCACCTTTGCAGGCCAGATGGTGCCAATCCTATCGGCCATTTGGTTGATCGTGCAGATTTGGCGGTTTGTTGCGCGGTGGTCGGCCAATGGACAGTAAAACCGCCAAGGCGCTTGCGGGGGCGGGGGCGCTGGCAGCGGCGCTGGCCGTGCCGCTTGTCGTGCGTTTTGAGGGCACAAACCTGACGCCCTATTATGACCTCGTGGGCAAGTTGACCTGGTGCAGCGGCGAGACGCGCGGGGTACCGCAGGCCAGCTACAGCCGCGCCGAATGCGATGCGATCACCACCAAGGCCGTGAGCGCGTTCGAGGCGGCGATCCGGCCTTGTCTGCCGCCCGCTTTGCCAGTGCAAACGCGCGCGGCGTTTATCGTGACCGCCTATAATATCGGGGCCGATGCGTTTTGCGCGTCCAGCATGGCGCAGCGGGCGCAGGCGGGGGATTTGCGCGGGGCCTGTGACGCGCTGATGTTTTGGGACAAGGCGCGGGTGGACGGGGTTTTGCGCGCAGTGCCGGGGTTGACCAATCGGCGCATGGCCGAACGCAAGCTATGCCTTGAGGGGTTGTCGAGGTGACCCGCGCCATAGCCGTCACCTTGGCCGTGCTGATCTTGCTGATGGGCGCTTACGTCAAGGGGCGGCACGATGAGGCCTTGGCCGCGACAGCCCGTGCGTATGCCGCGCAAACCAAAGCCCATGCCGCCGAACAATCGCGCCATCGCGGGGCGCTCAAATTGGAGGACGCCGCCAATGCGGACCCTGTATCTGTGCCTACTTGCCTGTCTGCTGACCGCGTGCGCCGCTTGTCGCTCCGCTGACCCCGCGCCGCCGCTGACGTGCGATGCTCCCGTGGCTTTGCCAGATCGCTCGCTGAGCGATCAAGAAGTGGAGCGGCTTTGGGGGCGCGACCGCAGCGCCCTGCGCGATTGCGGGGCGCGGGTGGCGGCGTTGTCATAAGCCCAAGCTGGTGTCAATCTAAACGCGCTCAGGCGGCAAATCGGCGCGCCATTGTTGGTCTAAGGGAAGTCAGGCTTCGGTCTGGCTTTTCTATTTGCTGGCCAGTTCAGCCAGCATGGCGAGGTCACGCAGTTCATTGATCTGCTGCATCACCTGTTTTGCATGGAAGGTGTGCGGTGGCGGGGTGCAGGCAGGGCAAGGATCATACTCCACTTTGAGCGCGTAACGGCTTCTTGGGGCTGGCGACCAACCAACCTTGACCTGCTTAGTGTCGTGGCAAATACTGCAATCTGCGCTCATCACACTACCCACCAGATTGCGGATGCAACTAATGCGCCAACCAAAAAGACTATAAACAATGCACCGATAATCGCGGTCGTAACATCATCGCCCCTCATTTTTGCTCCTCCAGTTCAGCCAGCGTGGCGCGGGACCAACGTCCTGCCCACCATTTTTTGTCATATTCATCCGCAATCTTTTGCAGCGCTTCCACCGCCTTGGCCAGCTTGTCACTAAGACGCTCAATCTCAAGGTGCATCTGAGTATAGGTGTTGTTGGCTTCCATCAGTTTGTGAGCATAGTCATCCCGCTCCTTCACCAACAGTTCGATGCGGTCGGCGGCTTTGTTTCCAATGCGCTCCATCTCGCCGGATGGCCCTGCTGATAAACCACGCAGTTCTTTGATCAGGTCAGTCATTTCGTCACCCATCACTGGCCCTCCAGTTCAGCCAGTGTGGTGCGGGTAGTTTCCGCTGCGATCTGTAGTGGCTCATATTTCGGCCAGTCTTGTAAGCGGTGTCCCCTCCCCTCAGCGCCTCCACCGCCTTGGTCAGCTTGTTGCAACGCAGCCTCACGATTAGCTGCAGGGTCGATGGCGGTAAGGGTGCGGGTGTTCCATTGCATAGCCGCCGTTTCAAGATGGACCGCCCAAACGTAAGGCTCGATATCACATTTCCCGCTAAAGCAGCCGACTGCCCAACCCGTCGAATGGTCGGCGTCTGGTATTTTAGATGCTTCGCCCCCGCAAAACGGGCAGGGCAACAGCGCATCATCGTGCTTGATCAGGTCAGTCATTACTTCACCTCAAATAATAATTTAAACGCCTCGGCGCGATAAACTGCGAAGTCCGTGCGGCGCAGATGGACGATCCAACTCCTCGGTCTGCACTGGATCGTTAAGCCGGATTGCACGGTGTAAAAAATAACGCGGTCGCCGTCACGGAAATGGCCATGCGGGACTTCATGCTGATGCACCGCCCGGATCCATTCGATGATCGCATTGGCGTGGTCGCGGGTGCCGTCGAACTTGACGGCCTCTTGCAGATCGCGGCGGCGGACGGGGGTTAGGGTGAGGGCGGTCATGCGATATCTCTTTTGGATGCAAAGAGGGCAATTCGTTCTTCAACATGGGGAATTACGCCTTCGTTTAACATGGCCGCAGCAGCGCGAGGGTTGTTATCCATGGCCACCAGCAACACGAGGGCGATCAGATGATCTAAGGTGACAAGCACCTGTGATCGGTCTTGGATCGGGTCGCGCCCGTCTAAAATGACTTTTGCAGCGGCGATGGCGCGTGCGGTGTCTTTTGATGCTTGCATCACTTGGTCACCGCCAAAATCTGCCGTGCCATGGCTTTGCGCTTTTCGGCGGTGGCGAAGAGGCCTTTGGTTTTGGCGGTAGCCGCCGCCGCCTCAAGCACGTGGAACGGGTCGCGCAGGTGCAGGGCGGCGGTCAGGTGGGCCGTGTTGGTCACGCCGGTTTGAACGGCGGCGTTCACAAAGGGGCCAAGCACAAAGTCGTTGTACAGGCCCACACGGCCCTTGGTGTCAAAAGCGACAAGGGCTTGCAGCGCTGCGGTCAAATAGGGGGCGTGGCCGGCACGGATGCAGGTGCGCAGAAAGCCGATGCAATAAATCTCGCGCGGCTTTTTGTTTTTCGAGCTTGGGTGGCTGGTCGGTACCGTGCAGCCCGCCGCTTGGGCTGCGGCGGCTATGGCCAAAGCCTCGCGGTGGTGGGCGGCAAGTTCGGCGCGGTAAGTTTGGTGTGGGCTGACGCGAATGCCGGAATTGACTTTGACAAAGGCCAAGGCCTGATGCGCCCGGGCCACTTGCACGATCATGGCGGGCACCTGTTGGATGCCTGCCAGGGCCGCGGCGTGCACGCGGTGCTGGCCGTCGATCACGGCGTAAAGCCCGCCTTCAAGCGGCGCGACGAGCACGGGCGAGAAAGCGCACCAGTCAAAGCGCTGGGCGATCTTGCGGATCGCTTGCCAGTTGTGCTGCCCAAGCGGGCGCTGATAGCGATCATCCATGCGCAGATTGGCGATGGCCAGCCAGTCCAGCATCGGGGCGGGCTGTTGGGTCAAGCCAAAGGTGGGTTGGCCGTCAGTTTGAACGGGGCGCAGGTGGGCTGTCATGTCAGAACCCCGTTTCATCAGGGTCGCGCGGCAGGTCGCCGGGCAACAGGAAAGAACACCTTGCCTTTGCGCCGTTGCGCGTGATGCGGTACATCGGCGTATCTGGTTTCACCCAGTCGAGGGTGATGTCCTCGTCCTCAAGCCCCACGGCAATCTCGGTCATGTCTTCGATCATGTCGTGAGCCTGCGCGCGCGCATCTTCAAGGCTGGCGGCTTTGATCTTGTGCCGCACGAAGCCGCTTACGGCAAAGACGGCGACATATTCGCCGTCGCGCAGATCGACGGAAAACAAGCTGGGATCGGGTTTGTCGGTCATCACAAGCCCTCCGGCCGTTTGGGTGGATGGGGCGACACGGTGATTTGGTCGGTGTCGAGGCACTGGATCATCTCAAAATCCGCGCCGGTCATGGCTTCGACCAGCATGACGTAATCCATCGCCGCCTCGCACATTGCGTGGGTCGGGTAGGTGCGCTCAAGCTGCGCGCCAGACGGGGCTGTAACGACAAGCACAGTCGCAGTTACAAGTGGGCCGAATGTCATCTCTCAATTCCTCTCGCTAAAATAGGTCCGTAAAGCAGATCATCGCTGCTGATCGGTGGTGTTGGGGGATCGCGCGGGATGCAGTCGCACGGGCGGGACAGCATCTGAGGCGCGTAGGTGTAGGGGTTCTGGTCGCTGATCTTGCCCGCGCCGTGGCAGTAGAGGCAGGGGTCGTCAGACGCCATGTTTCTCTCGCGGATTTTATCCGCAGCGATGGTGGCACTAGAACCACTTTCGCCGTCGTTGTGATCGGTCAATCTTTTTCCTCAATGCTCACAAGTGCATTGAGAAGATTGGACTTTTTCTAGATTGTGGATCTAGAGGTCCCCCGTTCAAGCCGGGGAAGCGGTACCATTCACCCCCCTCATGCCAGATACTGCGTGCGCACCGCGTTGGGGGCCACACCGTAGGCTGCTTTGAACTGGTGGTAAAACTGGCTGACCGAGGTGAATCCGGACGCCTCTGCCACCGATGCAATCGCAAGCGAGCTTTCCACCAGCAAGGCCCGCGCCCGCATCAGGCGCATGCGTAAGACGAACTGGCGCAGCGGGGTTTGCATGATTTTGGTGAACAGGCCCAAGGCGTAATTCTCGTGCAGGCCGGTGACGGCGGTGATCTCGGCGTTTTTCAACGGTTTGTCGAGGTTTTCCAGAACCAGTCGCACCATGGCGATCACATGGCGGATATGCACCGAACTTAAGGCCCGCGCGCCGGCCTGATCGTTGCGCGGTTGGCGCAGGAATTCGGGCGTCTCCAGAAAGGCGCGGCGGAACAGGGCGTTCAGCTCCATCTTCAAGACCTCGGTGCGCTCAAAGTCGCCGGAACGGTAGTCAGCATACCAGCGCCGCACCATGTCTTCGTTGCACAGCGAATCCGGCAACAAAATCATCCCCCCGCCCAGCAAAGCCACCTGCAAGGGCATGATGTGATTCATCATCAAGAATGCGTCGAGCGGCAGGTAGATATTCGCCAGTTTCGGCGCTTGGGGGCCGCATGGGGTGATGGTGTGCAAGCGGTGGGGAATTCCGGCCCAAAACACCGCCATTCGCCCTGTGGGGACGACGACCTGTTCGTTGTCAACATCATAGCCCATCGCGTGATGCATGCAGAAATTTGCCTCCACATGGCCGTGCCAATGGGGCTGGTCCATCGTCTGGGGTTCAAAAATCCGCATCCCGAATCGCCCGAAGGCGCGGTTTGTGGCATAAAAGTGTCTTTCGTGCTTGGGGGCACCCTTTAGACGCTCGCTATCGCTGATGTCTTTCATATCGTCCCCCCAAATCTTAGAAAGCCGGAATAGAATCTGGCAAATCGCCATTGTTGTAAAGCGCAAACATCCGCACACTCTTGCTCACCAGAGGGGGCAAGAAAACCGCCTCGGGATCGCATTCATAGCGAACAACACCGGCCCTTTTGGGCTTTGGGGAGGAGAGAACCATGAAAATCCAGCGCGTCGCCTTGGCGGCGCTTTTGTTGGGTGTATCTGCTGTGGCGGTGCGTGCCGATGTGACGGCACCCACGACCCCGCCCGATGCACCGAAGTTTGACGCACAGGGCACACCGGTTTTTGTCAATCGGTCTGACATTTACGAATACAAGGCCTTGGCGGCGTATAACGAGCCGGAATGGGTCAAAGCCTTTGAAGCCGCAGGCAAATTGCCGCCCTTGGCGGACCGTCTGCCCAAAGAACCGCTGGTCTATAAGACCGCGAACGAGCCCGATGGCACTGGCGTTTACGGCGACGTGATGCGCCATGTGATCGGCGGGCGTCCCGAAGGGTGGAACTTCTGGGCTGGCCAGTCCTACGGTTGGGGCGGCATTGACATCGGTTTGGTCGAATGTCTGACCCGCACCGGCCCGCTGTTTGAAGTGAATTCGTCTGACCTGCAGCCGATGCCGAACTTGGCCAAGGCGTGGGAATGGTCGGAAGATGGCAAGACCCTGACCGTGCACCTGATCGAAGGGGCCAAGTGGTCTGACGGTGAACCCTTCACCACCGCTGACACCGAGTTCTATTTCAACGACGTTGTGATGGACCCCGATGTGACCCCGCTGATGGGCGCGTCTGCGGCCACCTATGCCGACGGTGTTTATGCCAACGTTGACGATTACACCTTCACCCTGACCTTCCCCACCGCTTTCCCGGAATCGGTGCTGTACAACATGGCCTACGGCAACTTCTGCCCCGGCCCTGCCCATATGCTTAAGCCCCAGCATCCCAAGTACGGCGGCAAAGATTACGAGTCGTTCCAAAAGGCCTTCCCGGCCGATTACATGAACTTCCCCGTGATGGGCGCTTGGACTGTGGTGGAACACCGCCCCGACGACGTGGTGGTTCTGCGCCGCAACCCGTACTACTGGAAGGTTGACGAAGCCGGCAACCAACTGCCCTATCTTGACGAGATGCAGTACCGTCTGTCGACTTGGGGTGACCGCGACGTGCAGGCCGTGGCCGGTACGGGCGACTTTTCCAACCTTGAGCAGCCGGAAAACTATGTTGAAAGCTTAAAGAAGGCCGCCGATCCGGCATCGCCCGCCAAGCTGGCCTTTGGCCCGCGCACCATCGGGTATTCGCTGTTCCCGAACCTGTCGGGCAATGGCTGGGGTGAACCTGATGCGAACGGCCAAGCGATCCGCGAGCTGAACCGCAACCTCGACTTCCGCAAGGCGATTTCGTACGGCCTTGACCGCCAGCGTCTGGGCGACAGCCTTGTGAAAGGCCCGTTCACCGCGATCTATCCGGGCGGTTTGTATGACGGCACGTCTTACTACGACAAGGCGTCGACGGTTTACTATCCCTTCGACACCGCCTCGGCCAAGGCCGAGCTGGAAGCAGCGGGTCTGACCGACAGCGATGGCAACGGCTTTGTCAACGTAGCAGGCGGCGCTGACCTGAACGTCACGCTGTTGACCCAAAGCGACTATGCCACCGACAAGAACCTCGCCGAAGGTGTGGTTGCTATGATGGGTGACATTGGGGTGAAAGTCACGCTCAACGCTTTGACGGGCAAAGACTTTGACAACGCACGTGACAGCGGCAAGTTTGACTGGATCATCATCCGCAACGGCACCGAACTGATCACCGTGGTGCAAAACACCGCGCAGTTGGCGCCGACCGGGGCGACCACGTCGAACCACCACAAGGCCAATGGCGCGGGCGAGTTGGATCTGCTCGACTATGAAAAAGACATGGTTGATACGGTCAACAAGTTCATCGGCACCCGCGATGCGGCCGAGCGTGGCGAGTTGATGAAGCACTACCAGTCCCTCTACACCGTCAATCTGGACGGTATCGGCCTCACGGCCTATCCGGGCGCTTTGATCGTCAACAAGCGTTTTGCCAACATTCCGGCAGGGGCACCGATCTTTATGTACAACTGGGCTGAAGACAACATCATCCGTGAGCGTGTCTTTGTTCCGGCCGACAAGCAGATCGACGCTGAACTGCACCCCGACACGCTGCCCGGTGCGCCCGGGTCTGCCGGTCCGGTGGCTGCAAACTAAGAAACCCCTTCCCTTCGGCGGGCACCTCTGCTCGCCGAAGGGTTTTACCCTTTGGGTGTTTTGTGGGCCTATTTGCCGCCCACACCGCCCGACCCATTCCCGTTGAGGTGCGCGATGCTGCGTTTTCTGGCCATACGCTTGGCGCAAGCGGTGCCGGTGCTGATTGTGATGTCGATCATCACCTTCATCATCATTCAGGCCCCGCCCGGCGATTACGGCGATTTCATCCGCACCAATATGATCACCCAAGGCAACGCCACTTTGGCCGCTGCCGATGCTGCCGCTGATGCCTACCGCCAAACCCACGGGCTGAATGACCCGATGGTTAATCAATATCTGCGCTGGATCTGGGGCATTGTGAGCCGTTTGGATTTTGGCGAAAGCTATCTGTACAACAAACCCGTCTTGGATGTGATCGAGGCGCGCTTACCCAAGACCATCCTGATCGCCTTGACCTGCCACCTGTTGGCCAGCCTGTTTGGCATTGGCTTTGGCATTCTGGCGGCTGTGAAGCAGTACACATGGGTCGATGTGGTGCTGTCGTTTGTGTCGTTCCTTGGCATGACCATCCCGCGCTTTTTGTTTGCGCTGCTGATCTTGTACATCTTGGCCTATAAGCTGAACGTGCAGGAGATCGGCAGTTTCTTTTCCACCAAGTTCGGCGGGCAAGACTGGTGGCTGGGCTGGTTCCACTTCAACTGGCCCAAACTGGGCAACCTGATCCAGCATGTCTGGCCCGTGGTCGCCGTGGCCACGATCGGCGGGCTGGCCTATAACATGCGCGTCATGCGGGCCAATCTGCTGGATACGCTCAACGCCCAATATGTCGAAACCGCCCGCGCCAAGGGCCTGGCGGAAAGCAAAGTGGTGCTGTACCACGCTGTCCCGAACGCGCTGCACCCTTTGATCGCCTATCAAGGCGTGGTGCTGCCCTATATGATGACCGGAGAGATTGAAGTGGCGATAGTCTTTGGCTTGGCCACCATCGGGCCTGCCATTGTGGGGTCGATGGCGATTGGCGATGTGTTTGTGACGGCATCCTTGATGCTGGTGCTCGGGGCCACGCTGATTGTGGGCAATATCCTCGCAGATCTGATGCTGGCCGTGTTAGATCCGCGCATTCGGGTGGGGAGTGACGCATGAGCACCCTATACGAGGGCGAGGCCGACGATGCCCGCATTTCCACTGTCAACACCACCAACCAAAGCTACCCCGCCTTGGTCTGGCGCAAATTCCGCCGCTCGGTGCCCGGGATGATCGGGCTGATCTTGGTGTCTTTGCTGCTGCTGACAGCGATTTTCGCTGAATTTGTCGCGCCCATGGACCCGAACACGCCGACGCAATCCTTCACCTCGCCGGATAAACTGTCGTTCTTCACCAAAGACGGCTTCACGCCCTTCCCCGTGGCCTATTCGATTGTCGAGGGGGCAGAGCTTGACCCTGTCACCTTCCAACCCCTGACCGGCCCCGATCTGGACCACCCGCGCCATCTGGTGCTGTTTGCCAAGGGCGAACCTTACCGCCTGTGGGGCCTGATCCCGATGGAGCGGCATTTGTTCGGCGTGGATGACGGCACGGCGCTGCATCTTTTGGGTACCGACAAACTGGGCCGTGATATCCTCAGCCGCGGGGTGTTTGGCAGCCGTTTGTCCTTGATGATCTCGCTGGTGTCGATCACGCTGATCACGATCATCGGCACGATGCTGGGCATCACCTCGGGCTATATCGGGGGGCGGTTTGATATGTGGTTTCAACGCTTTGTCGAAATCATTCTGGCCTTTCCGCAACTGCCTTTGTACCTGACGCTGACCACCTTGATCCCGCCCACGGCCCCGTCTTCGGTCTTCTTAAGCTTTGTGATCTTGGTGATCGTGGGGTTAGGCTGGGCGCAGCTGAGCCGCGAGGTGCGTTCAAAAACCATGGCCATGGCGCGGATCGAATACGTGCGCGCCGCTGTCGCTGTGGGCGCATCTGACGGGCGCATCATCACGCGGCACATCCTGCCCAATGTGTTAAGCCATGTGATCGTCGCCGTGACCTTGGGAATTCCTACGATCATTCTTTTGGAAAGCTTTCTGGGCTATCTTGGCTTTGCCGTGAAGCCGCCGCTGATCTCTTGGGGCCTGATGCTGCAAGATGCCGCGACCTTTGGGTCAATTGGCACGCATCCTTGGATTCTGTCTCCCGTGGGCTTCCTGCTGGTGGCGGTCTTTGCCTTTAACTCGCTGGGCGATGGCCTGCGCGATGCCGTTGACCCCTATTGAGGTGCCCATCATGACAGACCCCACCGTCGTGATTGACGCCAAAAACATCGCCGTCCGCTTTAAAGTCATGGGTGGAGAGATTGAAGCCGTCAAGGACGTGTCCTTTACCCTGCACCGTGGCCAAACCATCGCTTTGGTGGGCGAAAGCGGGTCGGGCAAGTCAGTGACCGCCCGCGCCGTGATGCGGCTTTTGTCAAAGCGGGCAAGGGTGTCGGACAGCACCTCGATCCTGTATGACGGCAAAGACATGGCGCGCCTGCCGCAAAGCCAGATGCGGTTCTTGCGCGGCAATCGGCTGTCGATGATCTTTCAAGAACCGATGAGCTCGCTCAACCCCGTCTATAAAATCGGCACCCAATTGTCCGAAGTGCTGCGCATCCACACCAAGATCAGCAAAGCCGCCGCTTGGGCCCGCGCAATAGAGCTTTTGGCCGAGGTGCAAATTCCTGATCCGGAATCGCGCATCAACCAATATCCCCACCAGCTTTCCGGCGGCCAGCGCCAGCGCGTTATGATCGCCATGGCCTTGGCCAATAACCCCGATGTGCTGATCGCCGACGAACCCACAACCGCCCTAGATGTGACCGTTCAGGCCGAAATTTTGAACCTGATCAAGGCGCTGAAAGCCAAAACCGGCATGGCGGTGATCTTGATCACGCATGACCTAACGGTCGTTCGGCAATTCGCCGACCATGTCTATGTCATGCAACACGGCCTTGTGCGCGAAGAGGGGCCAACCGAACAAGTGTTCACAAACCCCCAACACCCCTACACCAAACGCCTGCTGGGCGCAGACCCCAAAGGGCAAGCCAATGCGTTAGAGGTCGGCCAAGACACCGTCCTTTCCGGCAAAGATGTGCGCGTCACCTATACCTTGCGCCGCGGCGGGGTGTTTCGCGGCACCTATTCGCAATTGCAGGCGGTGGATGGCCTGTCCCTTACCCTGAAGCGGGGCGAGACTTTGGGCCTTGTGGGCGAAAGCGGGTCGGGCAAGACCACCTTTGGCCAAGCCCTGCTGCGGCTCAATACGCTGAACGGCGGCGAGGTGGCGTTTTTGGGCGAACGCATCGAAACCCACACCCGTGCGCAGATGAAACCCTTGCGCAGCCGGATGCAGATTGTCTTTCAAGACCCCTTCGCCAGCCTGAACCCGCGCATGTCGGTGCGCCAGATCATCGAAGAGGGGTTGATCGTCAATGGCATTGGGGCCAGCCATGCCGACCGCTTGGCGCGTGTGCAAAAGGCGCTGCGCGATGCGGGCATGCCCGACACGATCCTAAACCGCTTCCCGCACGAGTTTTCCGGCGGCCAGCGCCAACGCTTGG
>CANFSY010000095.1 GCA_947449875.1 Paracoccaceae bacterium | reverse complement strand
GTTCGGCATCGGGAAAAGTGCCCGCGCGCACTTTGTACAGCACGGCCAAATCCACCCGCCCACTGGCCAGCCATTCGGCAACATAGCCGCTGAACCCTTCCAGCACCCGCATCTGGATGCCCGGATAATCGTTTCTGATCTGCGACAGCAAAGGGGCCAGCAACACCAACCCGACCGAGGGCGGCACCCCCAGCGTGACCACCCCTTGCAAGGTGGCATGGCTGGCGTTCAGGTCTGAACGTAGCTGTGCCACATCGGCCAAGATGGCCCGTGCCCGCGCAAGAAACGTGGCCCCCGCTTCGGTCACCACCACCCCGCGCCCGTTGCGGTAAAACAGCGACACGCCCAGATCAGCTTCAAGATCGCGGATGCGGCGGCTTAGGGCGGATTGGGCGATGGTATGGGCCATGGCCGCTTTGGAAAAGCTGCCCGTCTCTGCGATCGAGATGAAATATTGAAAGTCCCGCAGGTCCATGGCCCCAGCCCCAATGCAAAAGGGCGGGCGGCAGGGTATCCCCACCGCACCGCCCCTGTAATGGGGGGTCTGAGTGCCCCCGTGTCAAGCCATAGACAGGCTGGCGCGCAGTTTGGCGGTGGCAGGCAGGTCAAGGCCCCATTGGTAGCCGTTGGTCACGGGCTTGACGACCACACCGTACACCTCGCGCGCATGGTCGGGGGTGATGTAGCCATCCAGCAAATCATCCAGCACCTTGTTCGGGTCGCGCTTCAGGCTTGGCCCATAGCCGCCGCCACCGGGCGACAGATAGGTGATCACATCCCCCGCTTCTGCCCGCAGGCCCGAGATTTTGGCGGGCACGTCGATCGGCGGGGTGTCTTTCGTGTGGTTGTGCATCCGCACAGCCGCCGTGACACCCTCGCCGCCGCCAAAGATGCCCCATGGCACATCCTCGTTGCGGTCGCTTTCGTGGGTCATGAACCCCGGCACCAAGAAGCGCTGCGATTTGACCACGCCCATGCCGCCGCGAAACTCTCCGGCCCCCGGGAACACATCGTCGCGAATTTCGTAGCGGTCGCAGATGACGGGCAGGTGCATGCCAAGGTCTTCGAGCGGATTGTTGCGGGTGTTGCGCATCAACTCTTCAATCGTATCGGGCCCGTCCGAGGTGGGGCGACCGCCCATCGACGCCTCGTTCACCTCGATCAGAACCCAGTAATCGCCCGTGTCGCGCACGCCGGAGTAGCTGGCGAAGGACAGGCAGGCGGCGTTTCCGGCGGTGCATTTGTCAGGCAGAACGGGGGCCAGTGCTTTGATGATCAGGTCCACGATGCGCTGGATCTGGTTGAACCGCGCTTCACAGGCTGCAGGGGCGATGGGGTTGAAGATACAGCCCAAGGGGGCGGTTACCTTGACAGGGCGGAACGACCCTTCGTTTTGCGGGATGTATTCGGTGTTGGTGTAGGTGTCCAACAACAGCGCGCGAAAGGCGAAGTAGCAGGCAACCTTGGTCGAGCCTTCGAAGGGCACGTTGTAGGCCGTGGGCACCTGTGGGGAGGACCCGGTCATATCCACCTCGACATCGTCGCCCGTCACGCGCACCGTTACCTTGATCGGCAAATGCACGCCCCTTGTGCGGCCATCGTCGTCAAGGAACCCTTCGGCCACATATTCGCCGTCCGGAATCTTGGCGATTTCGCGGCGCAGCATGCGTTCGGAATAATCCATCAACTGCTTGGACGCCTGCTCGACCGTCTCGCGGCCATAGGTGTCCATCAGCTCGCAGAACCGCTTGACCCCCAGTTCAGCCGAGGCGATCTGTGCTTCAAGGTCGCGCATCACCAGACCCGGCACACGGGTGTTGCCGCTGATATAGCGCCACAGCGTGTCGTTGCGTTTGCCCGCTTCGACCAGCTTCAACCCGTTCAGCAGCATGCCTTCGGCAAAGACATCGGGCACGTCGATGATCAGGCCGGGGGTAGCAGCGCCAATGTCCAGATGGTGGGCGGTGTTGGCCGAAAAGCCCACCAGCTCGCCACAGTAAAAGATCGGCATGACGATACCGATATCGGGCGAATGGCTGGCCCCGTAATAGGGGTGGTTGTGGATCACCACATCGCCTTCGTGCCAGTCTGACAGCGGAATGCTTTTTTCAATGCCGCGCAGATAGCCCGGGATCGAGCCGATGTGCATCGGCGTGGAATCGCTTTCGCACAGGGTGTTATAGTCCAGATCGAACAGCCCCGCCCCCAGATCCTGACTTTCGCGGATGATCGAGGAGTACGACATCCGGTACAGCACATTGCCCATCTGTTCTGCAATGGCATGCAGCGCCCCGCCGATAACTTGCAGCGTGATCGGATCAATTGTCTTGCTCATGGCTTAGGACTCCTTTCCGGTGCGGCTGATCACAATATCGCCCAACCGCATGACGGTGGCGGTGTACCCCTTGGGGATCACGGTGGTAGAGTTCGTTTGCGTGACGATGGCAGGGCCTGTCACCACATCGTCGGCTTTCAGTTTCGAACGGTCAAAGCGCGGGGTTTCCAGCGTTTGGCCATCGTCAAAGGTGGTCATGCGGGCGTAAAGAGCGGCTTCCGACGGGTTCCGGCGCCCGCCTTTTTCCAGCGCAGGCAAGCGCAGCGTTTCGGCTGAGGCGGTGCCGATCACGCGCAACGTGACAACCTCGACCGCTTGGTCTTCGAAGGCATGGCCGTATTCGGTGCGGTGCACGGCGTAAAACGCCTTGGCCACGCCTGCGGCGATCTCGGCGGTAAAGGGGCCCTCGGGGACATCGACGCGCAGTTCGAACCCTTGGCCCACATAGCGGCATTCCGCGATGCGCGAGAAGCGTTGGGCCGCAGCGGGAATGCCGTCGCTGTCAAGCTGGGCCTTGGCCTCGGCTTGCAACTTGTCAAACACAGCGCCGATTTGGGCGAAGCTGTCGGTATCGCCCGCTTGCAGGATCGACAAAGACGACCGGGTGAATTCATAGCGCGGTTCGGTGACCAAAAGCCCCATCGCGGCTGTGATGCCCGGATGCAGCGGCGAGATGACGTTCTTGGCCCAGATCGCCTCGCCCAGCGCGACACCGTGCAAGGGGCCTGCACCGCCAAAGGCCATCAGGCTAAAGCCGCGCGGATCAATGCCGCGCGCGACAGAATTGGACGCAATGGCCAGCGCCATGTGGTTGTTGATGATGCGCAAGACGCCCAAAGCGGCATCTTTCACCGACAGGCCCAAGGGTTCCGCCAGTTTTGACCGTATCGCAGCCTCTGCCAAGGCGGGGTCAATCTTCAACCCACCGCCCAAGAATTGCTCTGGGTCCAAACGGCCCAGCACCACTTGGGCATCGGTGACGGTGGGTTCCACGCCGCCCTTGCCATAGCACGCAGGCCCGGGTTCCGCCCCAGCCGATCTTGGCCCGACCCGAAACGCCCCGCCGCTGTCGACATAGGCGATAGACCCGCCGCCGGCACCTATGGCGTCAATGTCGATCATCGGCACCAGCACGGGCATTTCGGCCACTTCGGTGTCGCGCGGGTTCTTGATCGTGAGGTTGCCATCGCGGATCACCGAAATATCCGCCGAGGTGCCGCCGATGTCGATGGTGATCACCTGCCCCTGATCGCAGGCCTGACCTGTCCAGCGCCCGCCGATCACACCGCCGGCAGGGCCCGACAGCAACAGGCCCACGGGGTTCTTGCTGGCCTGTTCCACCGTGGAAACCCCGCCGTTCGACTGCATCATGCGAACATAGGCATTCACCCCCGCTTCGCGCAGGCGGCGCTGCAGGTTATCCAGATACCCTGCCGTGCGCGGCCCGATATAGGCGTTCATCGCGGCGGTCGAGAAGCGTTCATATTCGCGCATCGTGTTCACGACTTCGGATGAGGCGCAGATGAACGCATCGGGCATCACCCGTTTGACGATCTCTTTGGCCATCAATTCGTGGTCGTTGTTGAGGAAAGAGAACAAAAAGCCGATCACGACCGCCTCTAGCCCGCGCTGGGCGAAAAGCTCTGCGGCTTGTTCGACTTCGTCAAGGTTCAGGGGCGTTTCGATGCGGCCTGTGGGCGGCATGATGCGTTCGGTCACCGCAATGCGGTTGCGCCGCTTGATCAGCGGGGCGCTTTGCCATGGCACATCGAACTGCAGCGAAAAGTTATGCGGGCGCTTGTGGCGGGCCATGTGCAAAATGTCGCGGAAGCCCTTGGTGGTGATCATGCCCACCTCGGCCCCGTCGCGTTCGATCACGATGTTGGTGGCAACAGTGGTGCCGTGAAACAGGGCGTCGACTTGGCCGGGATGAATGCCCGCAATGGCGCACAATTCCACCACGCCCTGTACCACGCCGATCGACTGATCCTGCGGCGTGCTGGAGACTTTGTGCACAAACACCTCTTGCCGGCCATCCGCCCCCACCGCCTCTAGCACGAGGTCGGTGAAGGTGCCGCCGACGTCAACGCCTAACCTGATCATCTTGCATCTCCCTTTGGGTGAAGGCGCGGCCTGATGGCGTGCCTTTGTTTATAGTCGTCAAGCCCAGATCGCCTGCGCCTCCATGCACAGTCGGCCATCGGCGGCGGCGGTCCAAAGGTGCAGACCTTCGGGGGTTTCATCGGCATTGACGCTAAAAGCCGCGCCGTCGATGAGCGGGCTGATGCCGCGAAAGGTAAAGGTGGTGGGCGGGCTGCCGTGCAGCTTGGCGGCAAATTCCAACATCATCGTGGCTTGCAGCGGGCCATGCACCACCAACCCCGAGTAGCCTTCAGAGGTGATCGCGTGGGTGCGGTCGTAGTGGATGCGGTGGCCGTTGAAGGTGAGGGCGGAATAGCGAAACAGCAAAACCGGGTCAGCCATGACGCTGTAAGACCAGCGCCCGACAGGGGCCTGAGGGATGGCGGGGGCAGGGGCGTTCGGGTCGCGCGGGGCGCGGTAGACGATGTCGTGACGCTCTGTCAGAACCAGCCCTTGGGGGCCTGTAAAGGCGTGATCGACCGCGACAAAACACAAGCTTCCGCTGCGTCCGGTTTTGACCGTGACATCCCGCACGGTTGACTGGCGGGTGATCACGTCGCCCACTTTGAACCGACCGGTTAGGTCAATCTTACCGCCCGCCCACATGCGGTGCGGCAAGGGCACCGGCGGCAGCAACCCACCGCGCTTGGGGTGGCCGTCTAACCCCAGTTGCGACATGGGGCGGGTTTCAGGCGCAAGACACCAGTGAATGGCCAAAGGTGCCAGATCGCCCAGATCACGCTGCGGCTGCGGGTCATCCAGCACGGCCAGATACCCCGCCACCAAACGGGGCGAGACGGTGTCTTGCGCCGTCTCGGTTCGGCCAATCCATTGGCGCAGGTGGTCTATATCCAGCGGGGCCTGATCCAGCGGGGTTTGGGTCATGGGGCAAACTCTGCACGAATGGCATCGGTATCTTGGCCCAGTTCCGGCACAGGCCCCGCCACCAAATCGCGGCGCAAGGGCGATACGGCCCCTGTGAAAACCCCACCCGCCACTTGGCCCGCCATCCTGCGCAAGGCAGGGTGTGTGGACAGATCGGCCACAGTGCTGACACGCGACCACGGCAGATCGGCGGCCTCTAGCACGGCGATCATCTCGGCTTGGGTGCGGGCGGCGAAGATGGGCAGGATAATCGCCTCAAGGGCCGCGCGGTTGCTCACCCGCGCGGGATTGTCGGCAAAGCGTGGCTCGTGGATCAGATCGGCGCGGTGCAAGACGCCGGTGCAAAAGCGCACCCATTCCGGCGGCGATTGCACCACGGCCACAACCTGCCCGTCGCGGCACTCAAACGCGCCGTAGGGGTAAATCGCGGCATGGCTTAACCCCACCCGGGGCGAGTCCTTGTGGGCGTAATCATGATGCAGCAAGGGAACCGACATCAAATCTGCCATCGTGTCGAACATGGCAATCTCAATCGCCTTGCCCTTGCCGGTCAGCGCGCGTTCCAACAACGCCTCTAGCACAGCGGCGTGGGCTGTCATGCCGGTGGCCACATCAGCCAGCGAGATACCAACTTTGACCGGCGTTTCCGCCGTGCCTGTCACCGCACACAGCCCGCTTTCGGCTTGGATCAACATGTCATAAGCGCGCATGTCGCGGGCGGGCGTGTCTTGGCCGTACCCCACGATATCAACGGCGATGATGCGGGGAAAGCGTGCCACAAGGTCTGCCGCGCCAAGACCCAGCCGCGCCGCCGCGCCGGGGGCCAAGTTCTGCACAAAGACATCGGCCTGCGCCACCATCGATTCAATCACAGCGCGGTCGGCGGCGGTCTTGATATCCAGCACAGCACTTTCTTTGCCACGGTTCAGCCAAGCGAAATACGCACTGGTGCCGTGGATGGCGCGGTCATAATGGCGGGCGGTGTCGCCCGTTTCGCGTTCAATCTTGATCACCCGCGCGCCCGCATCGGCCAAGCGCACGGTGCAAGCGGGGGCAGCCACCGCCTGTTCGATGGCCACAACCAACAGCCCTGTCAACGGCCCCGCCATGTCAGTACGACCTTGGCAGGCCAAGCACATGCTCGGCCAGATGCGACAGGATCAGGTTGGTCGAGATCGGGGCCACCTGATACAGACGCGCCTCGCGGAACTTGCGTTCGATGTCGTATTCCTCGGCAAAGCCAAAGCCGCCGTGGGTTTGCACGCAAGCCTCTGCCGCAGCCCACGACGCTTCGGCCGCCAGCATCTTGGCCATGTTCGCCTCTGCCCCGCAATCGCGCCCCGCCTCGAACAGGGTGGCTGCATGGTGCACCATCAACTCTGCCGCGCGCATCTGGGCATAGGCGCGGGCGATGGGGAATTGCACGCCTTGGTTCTGGCCGATCGGTCGGCCAAACACCCGCCGTTCGTTCGCGTAATCGGTGGATTTCTGGGTGAACCACTTGGCATCACCGATACATTCGGCGGCAATCAAAATGCGTTCGGCGTTCATGCCTGACAGGATATAGCGAAAGCCCTTACCCTCTTCGCCAATCAGATTTTCGGCGGGCACGCGCACATTGTCAAAGAAAATCTCGGTGGTTGAGTGGTTCATCATCGTGCGGATCGGGCGGATCGTCATGCCACAGGCCCGCGCCTGTTTCATATCGACGATGAACACCGAAAGCCCATCGGTGCGCTTGGCGACCTTATCCTTGGGCGTGGTGCGGGCCAAAAGCAGCATCAGGTCGGAATGTTCGGCACGGCTGGTCCAGACCTTTTGGCCATTGACAACATAGTGGTCGCCGCGCTTTTCCGCAAAGGTGGTGATAGAGGTGGTATCCGTGCCGCTGCCCGGTTCGGTGACGCCAAAAGCCTGCAACCGCAGCGCACCGCCGGCGATCTGCGGCAAATATTGAGCCTTTTGCGCCTCAGACCCGTGCCGCAGCAGGCTGCCCATGATGTACATCTGCGCATGACACGCCGCCCCGTTGGCCCCCGCGCGCTGAATTTCCTCCAGAATGGCCGCCGCCGCCGACAGGCTTAGACCCGCGCCGCCGTAAGCTTCGGGGATCAGCGCCGCCAGATACCCCGCCTGCGTCAGCGCCTGCACAAAGGCCGTAGGATAGGCAGCGTCGCGGTCCATTTGCCGCCAATAGGTGGCAGGAAACTGGGCGCAAAGCCGCGCCACGGCGGTACGGATTTCGGCGAAATTCTGGGACTCTTCGGCAGGCATTGCGGCAACCTTATGGGACGACGCCCCATCAAAAGCCGAAAGCCTGCGCGACAGAAGCCATCGCGTGTCGATTTCAGCTATGCCGTGCGGGCATAGCTGCTGTGCCTTACGCCTCTACAAAGTAGCCGCTGCGGGCCAAGGCCTCTTCCTCGGCCGAGAAATGGGGGGCGTCTAGGTCGGCGTTCGGGTTGTAGTGGTACGTTTCTTGCAAGAATCGCGAGGCCAAAATAGCATTTTCGACCGCCGGAATGATCTGTTCCGCCCGTTCGACCACTTGCGCCAAATGGCCGGTCAAGGGACCGGACAGGGCAAGTTTGAATTCATCGCGCACAATGGCCAAATGGGCCGCATGTTTCATAACGCTGTAAATGCGCTGGATGCGGTGGGTTTCCAGATAATCTTGCCCGATTGCTGTTGCACGGGCAATTTCAGAATCAAGGCTGGGCCAATACCGGCTGGTATAATGCGCGTCTTCGTCGCGGTGATACCACGACTCGCTTCGCGCGATCGAGGACGATACAGTATTATGAAGCTTCCACAAAAACATCCGCAAGCTGTGGCCATCTGATACTGTGTTGAGCTTTTCGTGAATGGTCACCTGCACATCGGTCGAATGTGCCTGCGGGCCGAGCAACAGATACTCCACCGGATACATGTGCACTTCGCCATTTTGAATAACGTATCGGTTCAGATGAAAGCGGCAATAAGGGCACGGATAAACGGTGGCCATGGCGCTGAAGAAAGCCTTAAACGCTGCCGCCGCCGTCGGCTGAGCGGACGCGGGCAGGTTGGCCACAATCTCGGCGCCCGTGTGTAAAAAGCGCCAAGTGGCGGGGCCGATGAAATAGGGAAAGCTGATGCGCATTTCAGAATCCGCCACATCGCTGCGACCAAGGTAAAGGTCGATGAAGGTGGCATATTCGGAAAGATAGCCTGAACCGCGGCCGAACTCTTCGCGCTCGCGGCGTTTTTGTACACCGTTCAGGTAATGGCGCGACAGACGCCAAGCCTGTTTGATCTCTTGCTTGACCCAAAGCGCGCAGGTTGGAAAATGATCCAGAACGTCAACTGCAAAGGGCAAAAACTCATCTGCGGCTTTGCAGTCTTGGTACCACGCATCCAAATCCGCCTCGGTTTCTGAGGAAATGGTGGCGATATCGTCAAGCGTGCAAACCGAACAGGCGCGCAATAGCTTTGGCATGAAATCTTCGTACCAATAGCGCGTGGGCATGATGGCCCCGGCATAATGGGTGTCAGACTCGTTAATAATCACGCGCTGCCAAGATTCGATAAAAGCAACGTCATCTTGGGCTGCCGCCGCGAATTGGTGCCCTGACACTTCGCGATGATCGTCAAGGTGGCGCAGACGGTTAAGCTCATGAATTTGCAGATCTTCGACCGTCAACGTGTTGGGGAGGTGGCCCAATACTGCCCCCGTCAGCACCAATTCAATCGCAGCCGAAATAATCTGATGGTGGTGATCAAGTTCGGACAGGTCTTCTTCAAGTTTTGCTTCTGCCAAAAGCATTTCAGGTGTGGCCGTGGCAGGATCCCACGATTCCATCTGCGCCCGCAAACTTTCCACAGCGGTCAGAATTGAGGCGCGCAGATCCTCAAGCGGTTGCAGGGCATCGGGCTGCACGATCCCAAGCGTTTTATAATAGTCGATTGCGGCATCAGCGAAATTGGCAAAGTTGAAGATCGTGTAGGGCAGATCATAGGCGCGTAAATGGGTTTCGGAATTGGCGGAATAGCTGGCCCTGAAACACCGATACGCCGCCCCCTGCATCAGCCGGAAAAACCCGATCTGCATTTGCAAAGGCGAGCTTCCGCCAAGATCAGCGATGGCCTTTGCCGCCTGCTTAGGTGGGGCAGCTTGCCCTTTAGGCGCAGATGCAATGCTTGGCTGTTGGTCTTGATCTGCCGCCGCAACACTGCGCGTTGCATGGCCGCCGTGATAGGCTTTGGGGTGGGCAGAAAAATCTTCAGGCAAAAAGTTGATAAAAGCAGCTTCCGAAAGATGCTCGGATCCATCCGAGCTCAGTTCAACACCAACAGCCTCTGCCTCTGATGGGGTCAGG
Source organism: Paracoccaceae bacterium (assembly GCA_947449875.1). Lineage (GTDB taxonomy): Bacteria > Pseudomonadota > Alphaproteobacteria > Rhodobacterales > Rhodobacteraceae > Stagnihabitans. Next base: position 3,170 of record CANFSY010000095.1, on the reverse strand, counting down.
CCGAATAGTTCTAAAAGTTTGGTAACATCTTTCAGCGTCACCTGCCCCTTACCGGCTTTTTTTAAAAAGCCATAGGCCACCTGAATACGCACAGTTTGGGTGCCGGCCAAAAGCGCCAAAAACCCCTGGAATTGATCGGCATCTTGAAAGTCGCGCAGATTATAAACGCGCAGCATGTCTGCAACGTCGTCAATCTTAAGATCAATAATATGCTGCGCACTGGCCGCTACAATCGCCGCAGTCAGATTCTCCGCTGGCATTGCCGCGCGCCGCGTTTCAAACTGCGACCAAATCGCATTTAACATTGCAAAGTTGCTTATCTGTGTCATGATGGAAATCTCCTGAAACGCGGGGCACGGACGCTTGCGTGAGTGCCCTTATACGCGGCCTTGAGGTAAAAAGGTCAACTAATCTGCGCTCACCTCAAATCGGGAAAAGTTCTGTGTGCTAGGACCTTTAAGCTGTCTGGACATGGGTCGGGCTAAACGAGACCTGCGCCAGCAGCTTGGTAACAGCTTAGCGGGCACCTCAGGCGATAGGGTACCGTAAGACGTCGTTTGCCTCGATGCTGGTCGCAATCTTGACAACATTATCTGCCCAAAGGCACAAGCTGCAGACCATCACAGCGGCCTGACGGTGTGATGGCGAGCGAGCCATTTGGTGGCGAGAATCCTGCATGTTGTTGCGCATGGTATTTATGCTTGAATCTGATGTTGACTTCGATCGGGCTGGCCAATATCTGGTAGAGCAGTGCCCCAATAGCTCAGTTGGTAGAGCAATTGCTTCGTAAGCAATGGGTCGGCGGTTCGAGTCCGTCTTGGGGCACCATTTTTGCAAATAAATCTGTGCAATCAGAATGAGTTGCTCGGCTTTTGCTTTTTGTGATCCACCTTATTACCCACCTTTGTGGCGGCGCTAGTAGGACATAACGCCACGATCTGCGCATCCCAGCCTACTTCCCGATGCGCTACCTACAAACCGATGCTGGGCTTGGCCGACCGATTTAGGCGATGAGCAAGACGCTGCGCCGTAACTTAGCCCAGCGTCCCCGTCAGAAAATCAGCACATCCGTGTAAGCAAGCGTCGGATGGCCGTCCAGAACCCCAATCTGAACTGCTGCCCCAGAACCACTGCCATCCGCGTCATAGTACAGCGCGCCGGTGGTTGTGTTGTAGATCACCCGATCCGTTGCAAGGTGGCCTGTCGTTGCTCCTGCCGCAGCGTCGAAGGCGGTTTTCCCAAGCGTCCCCCGGCGCCCAGTGCCGCGAATGTGACCTTGGACAGGCTAATATGGTCGCTGGCTGTCGTGAAGTCCGTGACGTGATCAACATCGGTCAACTGGTTGAACACGAAGGTGTCCGCGCCGACGCCGCCCGGTGAGGAAGAGATCGACGTTTAAGAATGTAGACATCTCTCATCTCCTTTTATCGGCGTTTGACTTGCTGTCGGGGCCGGCAAGGCGAGCTTGTCTAACACCCGCTCGCGCAACGCCTACGGCGGGAAAGTCATCGAGGTGGCGACGCAGATCGCGCATCACACTGCCGGTGTAACCCTTCAACCCCTTCAATGCTTTACGCATCCGACCAAACTGCTTAGCATGAGCATAGCGGCCAGCCTGCAAGGCGAGACGCGGGGCAAGGCTGACATAGGTCTGACGCAGATCCACCCCCGCCTCTTGCGCCAGAACCACCAACTGTGCGCGCGCTCGTAAAGCCAGGCGTCAGTCGGATAGGCAATTGCCTTCTCCATCACGGTCGTATCGACCGCCACGCGCTTAACGCTGCTCTCGTCGATGACACCCGATTTGCGCCCAGCCTTGATGGTCTGGGTCAACAGCCATTCCACACCTTCCTCGCCGATCCGCTTGCGCCAGCGTGTCAGCGAAGACGGATCGATGGGCAGGCGGTGCTGAAAGAAGGTCTCGCCGGTGAAATGCTGGTAATAAGTGTTCTCGACCCAGCGGGCGACAATCGCTTCATCTGACAGCCGATAGGCGTGCTGCAGATAAAGCAGCCCCGCCACCAATCTTGGCGGAATGGCCGGCCGCCCGGTCGCCGATGGAAAGAACCCTGCCCACTCCCGCTCGAAGACCTCCCAGTCGATCAGGGAGGTCAACTTCACCAATTCGTGGCGCAGATCAATCATGTCGACCAACCGCGGGCGGAGCAGGTCATCTTGTTCAGGCGCGCGCGTGCGGTGCTTCATTTGGAGACCGAAATTGCAGGGTTCTGAATGAAATCATACGAAACCTTGCGGGCAGAGGCGAGAAAAACCGTCACATTATAACGCAAAATCAGAGGGATGGAGGTTGTTCAGGGCGAACTATTTATAATGCAATTATCACGATCTGCACAGCGAAATCAGCAGATTACGCAGGGAATGTGGGATCAAAGGAACGGCACAAAACCGCGACACGTTCAAAGTCACATCTCAGAAGGATCGGTCTTTCTCAAACGACGACGTTCAAGATGTAGATCTTTTGTGACATTTGCAAGAATTGTTGTTCCCGTCACTGCATAAACAATCATGAATGGATAGCAAGGACCCAAGTATACAATATTAATGCTATGCCAAGACACAATGTCGATATAAGAAACAATGAAACATCGCATTAACACAGAAGCCGCCGAGGTGACAGCCAGAACGAATAGCCCATCGTTACGAAGATTATGTCTAAAATAGACGAAATAATACAAAACACCAACAGTTGCAGAAAACGAAAGGATTGGCACCATTATTTGAGCGAGATGGACAGCAAATGACGCTATTGCAATTCTCAAGCCTTCCTGAGTACGCGGATTGAGAACAGAACTCGAGTTTCGTTGAACGACGTCAAAATGTCCGTAAAAGGGCGGAGTAAGTGGTATCGCGCCCTTTACTGGCGAGAATAGCGAAATGGTCTGGATTTCCCCGTTTTTTGCCGTTAACGCGACGTCACAATCTTTCGAGCGGCAATCGGTTATCATTGAAAACCGCAGTGCGTCGATACCCTCTTTTCCATTATCTGCGAAATACTTAACAACGTCGGTCCCAGGCGCGGTGGACAGTTTCTGAATCTGGATAGGAGAATCCGAAGAAGTCGTGATGGAAACTGGGCCGATGGCGCTCGCTACCCAACCAGAGAGAAACAGCGCATCTGGCGGGGTTTCTGCAACCACTGGCCCAATTAG